>CAZTMN010000053.1:0-26823 GCA_964615275.1 uncultured Beijerinckia sp.
TCGCCGTCGTAACGCAGAACGCGGTTCCGCGCCTGGCCGGTCCCGCCCGCGCGCATCTCCGGCATTGCGAATATCCCGAAGCGTAAATCGACGCTCAGGGCAAAGCCCGCCACCCCGGTAAAGCAGCGCGTTACACAGCCCAGGCTTGTGGAAAGACCGACGGCATCCGGACAACGGATCATCAAGCGCGAGGGTGTAATGATCCAGGTTGGCGCAACCGACGCACTTTCGAAGGCCAAAGCGCTTCTCTCACGCGCCAGGTCCCGCAGCCGCGGAACGCTGACGAACGCCAAGCCTTTTACCGAAACCATCCAGCGAAACGGGTCGACGCTGTATCGGGCCCGGTTCGCCGGCCTCAACGAACGGTCCGCGCGCCGCGCGTGCCGAACGCTGAAGCGCTCGGGCCTGGGTTGTTTCACGACCAGGAACTAGTACCCCCGCATCCACGCCGCAACGCCGCGCGGATGCAATCAATGTCAACGAGTGGAAGTTGTGTTCGAGTGGAGTATTCAATGATGACGGCGCATCAACATATCCTTGGCCTGGTTGACACGGGCCGCAAGCCCCGTCGAGCCCCCGTGGTCGGGATGCAGTTTCTTCATGAGCGAGCGATGCGCCCGAGAAATTTCTTCCCGCGCGGCGCCCTTTTGAAGCCCAAGGATCTCGTAGGCTTCATCCTCGGTCATGGCAGCCGAGCTGCCAGCTTGTCCGGAACCGGTCCCCGCGTCCGAATTGGACTGTTCTGCCGGACGCCATCCGGGAAACCTGCGGTCGAGATAAGCCTCTAGCAAGCGCGCACCCTCGGGATCATCGCTCAGGCAGGTCCGGTAAAGATCCTCGCATTGCGGACGCGTCAGGTCCGCAAGCTTCTTGCCTTCAAACGACCCGGCCAGCACCTGCCCCTCGATTGCCCCGGTTTCATGATCGAGTTCCATCTCGATCATCGCGGAGCGCACCCGGGAGGTTCCCTGTCCGGCAGCCCCGGCCTTCTTGAAGGACTTGGTCCAGGCCGGCGCTTGGCCCATTCCGAGCAGCCACAAACCGAGCGCCCCGGCTGCAGAAGCGAACTCTACCCGGCCCCGCACGAAAAGCAGCGCCGCCAGGCCAAGGGCGCCAACGCCAGCGGCCTGTTTCATCACTTTCGACAGGTTTTGCGGTGGTGTTTTCGCCATCAGGCGAAGAAAAAACACCAGCCCCAGAAACACCAATATGAGAATAAACGCGATGGGCATTCAGCCTGGTCTGCTTTCCTGATCAGTTTCTATTTCATCTGGGTGAGCAGCGCGCGCGCCGCTTCACCGCCATCGATTGCCTGCTTTTCCAAAGCTTCCCGCCCGCCGGCGGCATAAGCCGCTGCGGCCGCGAGCAGGTCCGCAAGCCGCGCGGGAGCCCTGTGATCAAAAGCGGCATAAGCGCCCTTGGTCAGCCGGGCAATCTCACGGAATGCCCCTCCCGCTTCGGGGTCGTCGCCTTCATGGAACATGAATGCCTTGACGCCGAGCAATCCCAGTTCACCGGCCAGCTTGCACAGGCTGTCAATATCTTCCTCCATGGCATCGCCAACATACACCAGCGCGCCGACCGGTTTTTTTCGCGTCTCTCCGAGGACGTGCTTTAGAATCTTCTCGATCTGTGTTTGTCCACCGCGTACGTCGATCTTGCCCATCAGCGCGCCAAGACCCGCGCCATTGGCAACGAAACTCGACGCCCGGCACTCCATAAAACCGCGAAAATACACCAGCTGCACATCCAGACCGCCAAGTTTTGCCGCGATCTCGAACATCCGCCCCTGCACGCCCTGGGCGACGTCCCAGGTCGGTTGCCGGCTCATGGTCGCATCGAGCGCAAAAACCAGCCGTCCCCGGCCGCCTTCATGCAAGGCAGGCGTTTTCGCGGCCCGGTCAAGAAACGCGTCAACGGCAGACGTGTTATCTTTGGCCGGCGCCGGGCTCTTGCCACCAGTTTTTTCCGGAACTCGAGTCATTCGTCGGTGCGCTGGCTCCTGCTGCCTCCCGCCTTATGTCGGGTCTATCTTAGCCGAAGACAACCGCGGCGGCAGCGAATAATTAGCCCACTTGGCGGTAAATATCGGTTTCAGAACTGTTTTTTGAGCAGTTTTGTGAAATTTACGCCATCAGCAGTGCTGAACGGAGTTCGCCACCAGCTTCCCCCGCATTCTTGCCTGCTCTGGCCGAGAATGTTCGCGCCCACAGCCACCACCAGGTCAGCATTGGAGCACGCCACGAGGCACGCTAATGTCGGGCATCATCAATGCGTCCGAAACGTTCATGTTCGACTCCATACTGATTGCCAATCGCGGCGAAATCGCCTGCCGGATTATCCGCACGGCAAGACGTCTCGGCTTGCGCACGATTTCGGTCTACTCGCGCCCGGACGCCGGCGCCCTTCATGTACGCATGGCTGATCAGGCCTGTCTGATCGGCCCGGCTGCGGCAGACCAAAGCTATCTGAACATTGAGGCGATTCTCAACGCTGCCCGGAAAACGGAAGCGCAATGCATCCATCCGGGCTACGGATTCCTGTCGGAGAATGCCGAATTCGCTGAAGCCTGCGCCGCCACCGGAATAACCTTTGCCGGTCCGCCGCCATCGGCGATCCGATCCATGGGCCTCAAAGACGAAGCCAAGCGCATCATGGCAGCTGCCGGCGTGCCGGTGACGCCCGGTTACGATGGAAAAGACCAAAACGCCGCAACACTGGCCCGCGAAGCAGCCGCCATCGGCTACCCGGTTCTGATCAAGGCAATCGCGGGCGGCGGCGGCAAAGGCATGCGGCGAGTAGAACAGCAGGCGGACTTCCCCGCGGCGCTGAGCGCAGCCAAACGCGAAGCACTCGCCTCATTTGGCAACGACCGGGTGCTGCTGGAAAAATGGATCAATACGCCCCGCCACATCGAAGTGCAGGTTCTGGCCGATACCCACGGCCAGATCATCCATTTGAATGAACGCGATTGCTCGATCCAGCGCCGCCACCAGAAGGTTGTCGAAGAAGCGCCGGCCTCCGGCATTTCGAGGGATATGCGGGAACGCCTGGGGCTGGCGGCGATCAACGCGGCGCGCGCTGTAAATTACTGCGGCGCGGGCACGGTTGAATTCATTGCCAGCGGAGAAGACTTTTACTTTATGGAAATGAACACCCGGCTGCAGGTCGAACATCCGGTTACCGAGGCAATCACCGGCATTGATCTTGTCGAACAGCAAATACGCGTCGCCGCGGGTGAAAAACTGACTATCGGACAAAGCGACATATCCGTTACCGGACATGCGGTGGAGGCCCGGGTCTATGCGGAGGACCCGGCAAACGCGTTCTTGCCATCGACGGGCCGTGTCGCGCACCTGAAATTACCAAGCGGCGGCGGCATCCGCGTCGACACCGGCATCGCCAATGGAGAAAGCATTTCCCCCTGGTATGACCCGATGATCGCCAAGATCATCGCTCATGGCGATGACCGCCGGCAAGCCCTTGAGCGCCTCGCGAACGCACTCATGAGCACGCAAATAGCCGGCATCAAGACCAACACCGATTTCCTTCATCGCGTAATCCGGCATTCGGACTTTACAAAGGGCGAATATACGACTGCAATCCTGGATCGGCCTGGCGCGCTCCCGCCAGCATACGCACCGTATACAGGCGACAGGCTGGCGTGCCTCGCCGCCTTGGCGCTTGTGTCTCGAAGCAACCTATCCAATCCGGCCGATGAGCCGGCAAGCCGGTCACCCTGGAACACATGCGATGGCTTTCAACTCGCTGGCGAGCGGCGGCAAAATATCCGGTTTCAGCTTGACAGGGTCGCGTCCGAAGCGGACCTGCTATGGCACGATGGCGAATTGCGCGCATTCGCCGGAAATTCATCGGCAAACATGGCAGACTACAAGGCGGGCCTGGCGAGCGGGCTGATCCTGCACACCGCGGGCGGTATATTTGTCCGCGGACCAGACGGCTATGCCACTGTAGCCATGCCGATTCACGAGCCTGCGAGTTCGCGCCTGGAAATTTCGCACGGCGCAGTTCTGACCCCCATGCACGGGCGGTTGACCCAGATCCTCGTCAAGGCAGGAGAAAAGGTTAGCGCCGGTACAGCGCTCGCAATTGTTGAAGCAATGAAAATGGAGCATGTTCTCAACGCGCCCGCAGATGGTATCGTCACTGCAATCCAGGCCAAAGAGGGCGAGCAAGTTTCCCAGGGTGACCCCATTATTACCCTGGGCAAGGACAACCAGACGGAGACGGCGCCATGAGCGGAAAAATTGCACTCGTTACCGGTGGCGGCACCGGCATAGGCCGCTCGTCGGCGCTGGCGCTTTCGGGAATCGGCTTTACAACAATTGTCTGCGGCCGCCGCAAGGAGCCGTTGGAAGAAACCGCGGCGGCGGCGACAGCAGCAGGAGGCAGTGCTCTCGCTTTCGTTTGCGACGTTACCCGCCCCTATGAAGTCGAGGAGATGTTCCGCACGATCGGCGAAAAATACGGCCGGCTGGATTTCCTGTTCAACAACGCCGGAATGGGCGGCCCGCCCGTGTTACTGGAAGACCTGCCGTTCGAGGCATGGCAAGGCGTCGTCAACGTCAACCTGAGCGCCATGTTCCTGTGCACGCAACAGGCCTTCAGGATCATGAAGGACCAGGACCCGATGGGCGGACGGATCGTCAACAACGGTTCCATATCGGCCCACACGCCCCGGCCCAACTCGATCGCCTATACCTCCACGAAACATGGCGTAACCGGCATGACCAAGGCCAGCGCGCTCGACGGGCGCAAATACAATATCGCTGTCGGCCAGATCGACATCGGTAACGCCGAAAGCCAGATGGCCGACAAGATGAAATCCGGCATGCCCCAGCCGGACGGTTCGATACGGCCTGAAGCAACCATGAAACTCGATCACGTTGGCCAGGCGGTGGCCATGATGGCCAATCTGCCGCTGGAATCGAATGTCCTTACCCTCACGATCAAGGCGACCGCCATGCCGTTCGAAGGACGCGGATAGTACCATGCGACCAGCACGTTTACTGACGGCGTGCTTGGCAGGCGCGCTCACGCTATACGGGATCTCCGCCCACGCCTGTTCGTGCCGGATGATGTGGGCGCAGGCCATCAAGGCTTCCGATGTCGTGTTTCAAGGCCGCGTTACATCGGTGCACGCGGACCGGCGCAATCTTTACGCGAGCATGACGGTGATACGTCCGATCAAGGGCAGCGTACGCACAACAATTGAAGTCGGCACCCGCAAACAATCAGCTGCCTGCGGCTACCCGTTCCGTCCCGGACAGGTGCTTGTCGTCGGCGCAAGGTTCCGCGAACAGCAGTACCGCACCAACATGTGCGTGATGTACAATCTCAACAAGCGCAAACGCTGATCAGGACGGGTCGGAACTCAAGCAACGCCAAGCAGGCGCCTCGCGTTGCCCGAGGCAATCATCTCCTGCTCCTGCGCGCTGAACCCGGCCTCTGCAAGGATCTTGCTCAAAACAGGTGTCAGCGGTTCTTCGTTCAGGATCGGCCAGTCCGAGCCGCACATGACATTTTCCACGCCAAGCAGGTCCGCCGCGGCGCGGACGAGGGGCGCGCTGAAACCCATGGTATCGATCGCAACATGCTTGCGCATGACCGCAATCGCGCTGTCCCCACTCTTGCTGTGATCATCGAATTCAGCCGCGACCGCCAGTCCGCCATAGGCCAGGGCCGTCACGACGACACGCAGGTCCGGCAGGCTTTCGAACACGCCGCCTTCGACTAGCGCAATCAGCGCCTGGGCGTTGATCGTACCGCGCGCGAACAGCGTGCCAATCCGGCCATAGGGAACCATCCGGGCCGTCATCGGTTGTGGATTGACAGGATGGACAAATACCGGAACGCCCAGCTTCGCCGCCATTTCCAGCGCCGGCCGCGCTTCAGGCGCATCGATAAGCCTGTCGCCGCGACCGGCGTCGACAAATATGCCTTTTAGGCCCAGTTCCCCGGCTGCCCGCTCAACCTCCTTGCCAGCGCGCTCGCCGTCATAGGCATCGATCGTTGCCAGCGCCAGAACCTTGCCGCCATGCCGGACCGCCAAATCGGCCATGTGATCGTTCATCGCGCGGATGATGTCATGCGGCACGACGCCATCGGCATCGGCGACCAGGGCAGCGGGAATATTGACAACCCGGGCAGCGAGATCGCCGCTATCGACCTCGCGCAAAAGCAGCGATTCGTCAGACAGGAGACGATTGGTCTGCTCCCAGCGCGCACGCTGGTTGCGCGGAAAGTTTTGCGCCGTGGTGAGCGCGAATTTTTCCGGCACGTGATGGCAATGAAAATCAATGACAGAGGATATTGTGGTCATGACGCCTGCCTTCCCGGTCCGCTTGCCGCGGTATTGCAAAGCCAAAACCGCGACGATCGCCTGTGAATAACCCGTGCGGACATCCGGCCGGATTGCGCCCGCGCCTTTTATTGCGGCCCCCACCACCCTACAATTAGCCCATGGCCCTGCACCTGATCAAACTTTGCGTTGGCGTTGATTTGATCGCTGATCTGGAAGCGCGCATCAAGATGCGCCTCAAGGCCCGCCGCGCTGCCGGAGAAAAACGCCCCCTGCCCGTGCATCGCACGAGAATGACGCCGAAACGGGCCGAAGAGCTGCTCGACGGCGGCTCGCTCTATTGGGTCATTCGCGGACAAATCGCCGCCCGGCAGGAAATTCGCGGCATCGAACCGTTCAAGGACGAGGACGGCGTCAATCGCTGTCATATCGTTCTCGACCGCAAGCTGGTCTCGGTCATGCCAAGGCGTATGCGCCCGTTTCAGGGCTGGCGATACCTGCGCGGCCAGGACGCTCCACGCGACATCCAGGCCGGCCTGGGCGAAACGGCGGAGATGCCCGAGGAACTCCGCCGCGAATTACGGGAACTGGGCCTCCTTTAGGCGCCAGTCTTGCCACGGGACGTGGCCGGGCTCAATTTTCCCGTGTATCGATCCACAACGCCTGCCGCGCGGTCATGCCAAGCAGACAGGCAGACTTCAGCGCCGCGGCGTATCCCTTGTCCTTGTTGTCAAGCGCCGGATAGGCGCAACGCGCGTCGCGATACGCCGCCCAGGCGCTTTGCACCTTCTTCATGGCGGCAGCCCCGTCTGGCTTGGCCTGCTTGAGATATGCAGCAACCCGCCGGTCCATGAAAGCGCTCCAGACCGCAAGTTCGCGGGTGTTGCACATGGCGAGCGCCTTGTTCGCGTCCCCCTTGGCCTTTTCCTGGCAGGCGCTGGAAACAACGCCCATGCAGCTGATCGGCTCGGCCGGCTGTTCCGCTTTCTCTTTCTGCTTGTCCGACAGCTTGGAGTACTTTTCTCCGGCTTCGAAAACATCCTTCAGACAGGCGCCGATTGCGGAGTTGTCTGCCTTGGAGGGTTTACCCTGTTTGGATTGGGCATTTGCGGTCAAAGACAGCGCAACGAGCCCGGCGGCGAGCACCGGAACGGCAAAGTGGGATAGGCGCATTGGGATACTCCAAAAGGTCTGCATCTGCAGACGGGGGATCACAGCATGTACTCTATCAGGCCGCTTTGTTTGTGCGCTAGCGCACAGAAAAGATTGCCGGGACAGTCAGCGCCGGTATTTTGGCGACAACAAGGACAATACCTGGACACCGGCATGGACCGGACGCACGCGCCGTTTCCTTGCCGGGGAATGCGCGATAAAGTGCCGGCAATCGAAGATAACAATTAGTGGAGGAACCCCATGCGCCTGTTCACCTGCCCTTGCTGTGCCGGATTTGCCCGCTTCGCTGGCCCGGCCGACACCGGGTCCGATGGCGGCTCGGCCCGGCCCGCATCCGGTTGTCAAGTCGATCCGGCTTTGCTCGATGACCTGGTTGCAGCCAACCGGATATTGGCCAGCGAAGGCATACTGGACGGTTACGGCCATGTTTCCATGCGTCATCCGGAAAACCCGGATCGATATTTGATCTCTCGCTCCCTCGCTCCAGCCAGCGTGACGCGCGACGATATTGTCGAATGCAACCTCGATTCCGTGCAAGTCGATCCCAACGCGCCGCCATCCTATCTGGAACGCTTCATACACGGCGAAATTTTCAAGGCCCGTCCGGACGTGAATTGTGTCGTACACAGCCACTCCCCCACGGTCATTCCTTTCGCAAATTCAAAAACGCCGTTGCGCGCCATGGGCCACGTTGCCGGATTTCTTGCAGGGCGGGTGCCGGTCTTCGATATCAAGGATCGTTTCGGCCCGACGGACATGCTGGTGAGAAACAATGATCAGGGCGCGGCCCTCGCCGAATGCCTCGGAGACCGCCCGGTTGCGCTGATGCGCGGCCACGGCAACGTCGTTACCGCGGACAACGTCAGGGTCGGCGTCTTCCGGGCCTATTACACCGAGGTCAATGCCCGCCAGCAATTGCAGGCGCAATCCCTGGAAGGCCCGATCACCTATCTCGATGAAGCCGAAGGCGAGCACTGCAACGAAATGATCGCCAATACTTCCGAACGCCCCTGGGCGCTATGGAAGAAAAAGGTCGGCATGGGGTGAGGCCCGCAAGTCCCCACGTCGTGGCAGTCAGCCGTTTCAGGCTTTTACGGGGTATGAAGCCGGGCATCAGTCAAACTTGCGGCGGCCGCGACTGTTCGCCAGTCGGCGCCATTGCAATGAGCGGCCTCACATCCTGAACACCCCGAATCTCGTCTCCGCCACGGGGCGATTCAAGGATGCAGCCAGCGCCAGGGCCAACACCTGCCGGGTTTCCGACGGCAGGATAATGCCATCGTCCCACAATCGCGCGGTGGCGTAGTAGGGCGAACCCTCCTGTTCGTATTTGTCCCGTATCGGCGCCTTGAAGACTTCTTCGTCCTCAGCACTCCATTGCTTGCCATCGCGTTCCAGCGCATCGCGCCGTACGGTGGCCAGCACGCTGGCGGCCTGCTCCCCGCCCATGACCGAGATGCGCGCGTTGGGCCAGGTGAACACAAAGCGCGGATCAAAGGCGCGCCCGCACATGCCGTAATTGCCCGCACCGAACGACCCGCCTGTTATCAGCGTGATCTTCGGCACCGCTGCGCAGGCCACGGCGGTTACCAATTTCGCCCCGTCCTTGGCGATACCGCCCGTCTCATACTCCTTGCCGACCATGAAGCCCGAGATGTTTTGCAGGAACAGCAATGGTATCTTGCGTTGACAGCACAATTCGACGAAATGCGCACCTTTCAGCGCACTTTCGGAAAACAATATGCCGTTGTTGGCGATGATCCCCACGGGCATCCCCGCAAGATTTGCAAATCCGGTAACCAGCGTTTCGCCATAACGCGCCTTGAACTCATCGAACTCGCTGGCGTCCACCAGCCGCGCAATCAATTCGCGTACATCGTATTGCCGCTTCAAATCGACCGGTACGAGATAGTCGAGGTCGGCCGCCGGATAGGCCGGATAGGCCGGGCTTTGACGTTCAATACCCGCCGCACCAACAGGCGCAACGCGTCCCACGATGTCGCGAAGAATCTGCAAGGCATGATCATCGTTTTCCGCCAGGTGATCGGCGACGCCGGATATTCTGGTATGAACGTCTGCACCACCAAGCTCTTCAGCCGAAACAACCTCACCCGTCGCTGCCTTGACGAGCGGTGGGCCGGCGAGAAAGATCGTCCCCTGCTCCCGCACGATCACGGTCTCATCGGACATTGCCGGTACATACGCGCCACCGGCCGTACACGAACCCATAACCGAGGCGATCTGGGCGATGCCTGCCGCGGACATTTGCGCCTGATTGAAAAATATCCGCCCAAAATGCTCCCGGTCCGGAAAAACCTCCGTATGGTGCGGCAGGTTGGCTCCACCGGAATCGACCAGATAGATGCACGGCAGAGCATTGGCCCGTGCAATCTCCTGCCCCCGCAAATGCTTCTTCACCGTCATGGGAAAATAGGTGCCGCCCTTGATCGTCGCGTCATTGGCGACAATCATCGCAAGCCTGCCGCGCACCCTGCCAACCCCGCAAATCAAGCCGGCGCCGTGAATATCCTCGCCATACATGCCGAAGGCGGCAAGCGGAGCGATTTCCAGAAATGGCGAACCGGGATCAAGCAAATTGGTCACCCGGTCACGCGGCAAAAGCTTACCGCGCGAGACGTGACGGTCCCGCGACGCCTCCGGTCCGCCCAACGCAGCCTGCGCCCGGCGCGCCCACAATTCGTCCGCCAGCGCCCGCCATTGCGACGCGTTGGCCTGCGCGCTGGCGCTGTCGAGATCTGCGGTGGATTCAAGTTTCGCCACGCATCGCCTCACATGTTGTCGTAACCGGGATTGCGCCATTTTTCCGACGCGGCATCCTTGTGCCAGGCTACCCACGCCGGCAGGCTCATTATTGCGTCCATGTACTCACGTGTATTTTTCTTCACTGGCACGTCATAGGCGTATAGCCGGTTGACCACGGGGGCGAACATCGCATCAGCGGCGCTGAACCGTCCGAACAGAAAAGGACCGCCCCGGCCAAACCGCCGCCTGGCGTCAGCCCATGCGTCTTCAATCCGCCTGACATTCGCGGCGACGTCATCGCTCAGTTTGATGGCCTTGGGTTCACGCCGGAAATTGGTCGGCAATTGCTGGCGCAGCGGCAAAAAGCCGGCATGCATTTCCGCCGAGAGAGCCCGCGCCAATGCACGCGCGGCCCGCACGCGCGGCCAGATATTCTTCAACGGATACTTCTCCGCCAGATATTCCATGATGGCCAGAGATTCCCAAATACGAACTTCGCGGTCATGGAGCACCGGCACTTTGCCGGTGGGCGCGTGGCGGCGCATCGCGCGCTTGCCCTTTTCATCGTAAATATTGATGAGCACTTCCTCGAACGGGATGTGGGCATGGGCCAGCATAATCCACGGCCGCAGCGACCAGGATGAATACGCCTTGTTGCCGATCACCAGTTTCAATGGTCCGCTCGCTGCCATGATCCCTCACCGCCAACTCATGTGCCTGTCCACCAGATGCTGGCGCACCTGCTCTACAAAGCGTATAGAAACGATATGACCACGGATTCGCAAGCTTCTAGGAACAAACCCGCAGAAGAAAAGCAGGCAAAGCGCAGCCTGGAGCAGGTCATCACCGATCTATGCAACGCGCAAGGCCCTGGCCGCACAATCTGTCCAACCGATGCAGCCAAGGCCTTTGCCGCAGAACGCAGCGATGATGACCTGGCTTGGCGCCGCTGGTTACAACAGGTTCGTGCGAACGCCGTTGGCATGTGCCGGAAAGGCGAACTGGTGATCTACAGGAAGGGTAAACCGGCCGACCCCGACACGTTCCGCGGCGTCTATCGGCTCGGCCTGCCGCGCATCGACTGATGCGAGTTATTTTTTCGGGCCCGGCAGCAGCGCTTCGCTGCGGCCGCTGAGGTAATAAGCGAACAATCCAATCCATTCCTTGGTTGCCCGGTCGACGAGTTTCAGGCCACGGCTTGCCTTGAAAATCGGTTTGGCCCAGTCCCGGCTTGTCCCATGCGTTGAATAGTCCGCAGGCCAGGGAACGACCTTGAACCCGACATCACGGAAGATGCCAACCGATCGCGGCATATGCCAGGCCGATGTCACCAATACCCAAAGCTCACCGGGCTTGGGCGCGGCTATTCGTTTGACGAATTCAGCATTCTCGCGCGTGTTGCGGGACTTGTCTTCCAGTACAATGCGCTCGGCGCTTATACCCTGCTCGAGAAAAAAACGTTTGGCGGCCGCTGCCTCGGTCAGCTCCGATCCACGAAGGGAAGCCGATCCTCCAGTAAACACGAGCCGGGCGGACTTGTAACGGTGTGCGAGCGCAACAGCCTCAGTCATGCGTCCGCCAGACTCATTGAGTTCGGACGAATTGCGAGCCGCGCTCATTTGTTCATCAATAGCGCCGCCAAGCACGATTATACCTTTCGGTTCGGTTGGCAGCGATTGCGGCCGCACGAACCGGTCTTCAAGTGGACGCAACATGATCTGGCCGAGCGGTGAAAAGCCCCCGATCAAATACGCTGCGCACGCGATAACCGCCAACGTCCGGCCGGACTTGTAACGTCCAAACGCCAAAAGACCGGCGGCAAACAGCAAACAAAATCCAATAAGATTGGACGGCGCGGCAACCAGCCAGAACAATTTCGAAACATAGAAAAACATTCAGCCTCTCAATACCGGTCATGTCTGCAACAGAACCATTCCGGGACCGGGCTTCCGGTTCAACATCACCTGCGCAAACGCCGGCGATGGCGCGGTACGCCGAGCCGGTTATGTTATCGGAGAGATGATAATTTTTTGCGCCGACGGGCGCGCCATCAGCGCATCAAACCAGCGCTCGAGATTGACCAGCTTGGGACGCTCCACCGGCAAATTGTACCAGCGGTGAACACTGGGTCCAAGAACACAGTCCGCCACGCCAAAAATTTTTCCGCTTATGAATTCATTGCTGGCAAGAAATGCATCCAGCATTGCCAGCACCTGGCCACTGCGCTGCCGGCCCTTTTCGATCACCTCGGGGCTTGCGTCGCCACCGCCACGTATGAGCGGAACAAACATGGCATTGACCGGCGCGATCATCGTCGTCTGCTGCCAGTCCATCCAGCGATCCTGATTGGCCTGCTCCTGCACGTCGGCTGGCCACAATTTCGCATTGCCGTATTTGCGCGCGATGTAACGCGCAACCGAATTCGATTCCCAGAGGATGAAGCCATTGTCGTCGATCGTTGGAACCACGCCATTGGGATTCATCGCCTTGTAGGCATCCGTATTATTGACCCCGAATTGCAGACCCGCATCGATCCGCTCGTACTGCAGTCCGATCTCTTCCAGGACCATCAATGGCTTTTGCACATTGATCGAATTGACGCGTCCCCAGATTTTCAGCATGTCCCTACTCGCTGCACTACCTAGAACACGGCGCGAACGCCGATACCGCCGTGGGCCGTATTGCCGACCGGCTTGGGACCCGACGCGCCGACGACGAACATGTCGATGGTGACCCGGCGGTTGACGCGGAACCCGACCCGGGCGCCATATTCGAGCCACGTCTTCGATACAACAGCCGGCTGGAACAATCCAAGCGGCGCCACAGCAACCTTCACGCCGGACTTTGCGCCAAAGCTATGCGCGATGGCGACATTTCCTTGCACCTCGACCCTGCGGCTCAAGAGACGCACATGTTGCATGGTAAAGCGGGCAACGTTGATTCTGTCCGTACCGCCGAGGAAAACGGCAGGGAACGGATTGCCGGCGCCTGCCGCTTCCCGCGCCGTGCCTGTCGTCTGCCATTGGCGGGCCACTCCGACAAACACAGAAAACTCGTCCCGCGGCGTTAATCGCTTAACCCATCCAGCCCGCATATACGCCATGTAGGATTTCGAATTTGCCGTTGCCGTTGCCTGCCGCGCAACACCCGCGAGCGTGTACCGGCGCACCAACGTGCTGCGTCCCGTCGGCGCCACCGAGGCTCCGATCTCGAAAAACGGACGGCTGGAACCCCAATCGACAAAATCATAGCGTAACCCAAGCGCCGCGATCAGCGCCTGCTTTGTCTCTACACTACCGGACCCAAAATTGTTGATTGAAACGCCGCCAAGCACGCTCAACCGGTCGGTAAGATACTTGCGGCCATGAACGCCGGCGCTAAAACTGCCCAATGCGCCAAATGCCGAAATACACGTATTGGTGCAATTGATCTGCTCGTAGCTGCCAAGCAAAATGCGCATGAGCTGGTTTTGCACAACGAGGTTACGAATACGCCGGTCGGCAATCTGGTCCAGGCCGGGGATAACGTCACTAGCGTTGATTGTGGGCAAGGTAACCACCTGGGCGCGGGCGCCGTGCAGTGGACCAAGGACCGCGGCGCAAATCGCAACCGCCGCGAGGCAATTTATAGTCCGCATAACGCATCTCCCAATCCTGCGGGATCCTGCGGCCGCGTCAATGGACCTGCATCCGCAAATTGCGTCGGCGAACACAAACCGGGGTTGGCGCTGCATATCGGCTCGAATGTGAATTTGCGGCCTCCCGTGCGCACCCGGCGAATACCGCCTCTCGTGACTTCAACACTGTCACCGCGCCTGAGCAGTTCAATACAACGGCGCACGAAACGTGCGCACACGAGCGCAGCGCCATCATCCGCCAAGGTGACGCGCGAAAGGCGCAGCAGCGATTGAATGCCGAGTACCGTCCCGCGCACGCCGATTGTCGCCAGCGGCGTGCGTATTTTGTAAGCGCGCTTGTCCAGCCGCCCGGTTGTGAACCGGAACGCCCCGCGCGCCAAATTGATCGTCAAGGTCTGCGCTGAGCTGCGGCCTGCAAATACAAAACGGTTCAGCACCACGCTGGAGCGCGGGCCAAGCATGAGATTTGTGGAATCCAGAAATACCAGCCGCGCAGAACTGTCCTGCCCGGTTCGCACCGTTTCGTTACGAAATACCGACCCACCAGCAGACAGATTTCGGGTTCGCCCGACGCTGACGCGCACAACATTGTTGCGCACATGCGCAGCCTCGCCGATCCGCTGCTGCGCCTGGGCCGGAGAAACCGGGCTGCTCGCCACGGCGAAAATCGCAAGCAAGCCAGCCACCATTGCCCTGGCGCAATAGCGTCCGGCAGGCCAGCCAAAATTTCCCACAATCAGGGCCATCATCCCCCTGCGATTCCAGCAAAAAGGAAAGTCTATTCTTAACTGATCAGCCGGCAAAATCCAGCGGTAACGGGGCGCTACGCCCCGTGCCCGGAGGAACTCCCGCCCGATCCCAACTCCCTATCCTGTTTTCGCAAACAGCTCGCGGCCGATCAGCATGCGGCGAATTTCCGAGGTCCCGGCGCCGATTTCGTACAATTTTGCATCGCGAAGCAGCCGCCCGGCAGGAAATTCATTGATATAGCCATTACCCCCCAGAAGCTGGATAGCGTCGAGCGCAACCTTGGTCGCGGCCTCGGCGGCATAGAGAATGACGCCCGCGGCATCCTCGCGGGTCGTCTGCCCCCGGTCACAAGCCCTGGCCACTGCGTAGACATAGGCGCGGCAGGCGTTCATTGCGGTGTACATATCCGCCACCTTGCCCTGCACGAGCTGAAATTCGCCGATAGGCTGTCCGAATTGTTTGCGCTCGTGAACGTACGGCAGAACGATATCCATTGCGGCCTGCATGATCCCGAGGGGACCGGCAGCGAGAACGGCCCGTTCGTAGTCCAGGCCGCTCATCAATACGTTGACGCCACGGCCAACCGCGCCGAGCACATTTTCCCCGGGCACTTCGCAATCTTCAAACACCAGTTCGCACGTATCCGACCCACGCATACCCAGTTTGTCGAGTTTCTGCGCGGTGGCAAAACCTTTCATATCCTTCTCGATCAGGAACGCGGTGATCCCGCGTGCACCCGCCGCCAGGTCGGTCTTGGCGTACACGATGAGCGTATCTGCAACAGGGCCGTTGGTGATCCACATCTTGTTGCCATTGAGAATATAATGGTCACCTTTCCGGTCGGCGCGGGTGCGCATCGAAACAACATCCGATCCTGCGCCGGGCTCCGACATGGCCAGCGCGCCGACATGGTCTCCGGAAATCAGTTTCGGCAGGTAGCGGCGTTTTTGCGCCTCACTTCCATTACGCCGGATCTGGTTTACGCACAGATTGGAATGCGCCCCGTAGCTAAGGCCCACGCTGGCCGAAGCGCGGCTGATTTCCTCCATGGCGACGCAATGTTCCAGATAGCCCAATCCGGAACCGCCCCATTCCTCCTCGACGGTTATCCCGTGCAGGCCAAGTTCGCCCAGCTTTGGCCAAAGATCGCGGGGGAACTCGTTGCTGCGATCAATGGCATCAGCGCGCGGCGCGATCTCCGCAGCGGAAAATCCCGCCACGCTGGCACGCAACATGTCGGCCGTCTCTCCCAAACCGAAATCGAACACCGCCGAACTATTGGGTATCATGAGCTTTTTCCCGCCAACCGCGTTGGAACAGCTCGTATTTAAGGCGAAATAGTCTATCGTTGGAAGCGCAAACTGTCCGCAGCGGCGTCCTTGCGCACAAGACTGCAATTCAAGAGATCACGGCTCGATCATGACAAGGCCCGGCAAAAACCCGCGCGACGCATCCAGCAAATTTATCTGGCCACCGGTCATATATACAGTCGCGGTATTGATCGGTTACACAGGCAGCACAATCGCGAATGTCCCGATATTTCCACAGGATTTGTTGCCTGCGATGCGGCTCGCGGGATTGGCCATTATCGCCGGCGGGGTTGCAATCGCGCTCTGGGCGGAAATCGCATTCCTGCGTGCCGGTACCGCGACTTTGCCGATCTATCCGTCCAGTACAATCGTCAGTAGCGGCATTTATCGGTTTTCGCGTAACCCGATGTACCTGGGTATGAGCCTGTTCACTGCTGGGCTTGTACTCGCGTTCAATTCCGCATGGTATCTGGCAACACTGGCCTGCGCGATTGTTGCGGTAACGAGGCTCGCAATCGTACCCGAGGAAAAATACCTCGAACGAAAATTCGGCCAATCCTATCTGGGCTACAAGACCAGGGTGCGTCGCTGGCTCTGAGCGGCGGGCGAGTTATTTTCCAGTTTTCAACCAGCGCACCCACTGGCTGCGACTGCCGTAAAAAACGTTCTTGTCTACATTTCCCTTGATACCCGGAACTTTTCCGTCGGATTGGTATTGCCAGAATACCCATCGCCGCCCCGGGTATTTCACCATCGGCGCATATTGTGTCGAGCGGACCCACACGGCGTAGTCGCTGAACTCGTTGGGATGCATGATCGCGGCGTAGAAATCCACCGTAACGTAGATCACGGGCCGTTTTCCGTAACGGCGCTCCATCGCATTCAGCATGACACGCATGTCCCGCAAAACCTCGGGTCGGTGAAGCTTGCGTTTGCAGGTCTTCGATTTTGGCGTCGCTTCTACATCGAGCACCGGCGGCAGGGCCTGCGGATCAACCGGGACATTGTTGAAGAGCCAGGCCATCTCCTCCATCGGATGCCGGCACCAGTATACGAAGTGATAGGCGCCGCGCGGCACACCAGCGGCTTTCGCCCCGTGCCAGTTCTGCAGGAACTTGCTGTCGAGGTGATCGCCGCCCTCGGTTGCCTTGATCCAGGCAAATTTCACACCCGAATTCCGCACCTGGTTCCAGTCGATGTCACCCTGGTACTTTGAAACGTCGATTCCGTGAATGGGGTATTGGTTGGGATGCGCCCGGGCAAAATGCTCGTTCCCGGCCCCCGCGCGTCCACCGGGGCCTTCGCTGGAGTTCAACAGGTAGGAAGTACCGCCACAGCCAGAAAGGGCGAGCGCAACTGCGATGGCAAATACGGAAAGAACGGCGGTTGTCTTCACGCTGATCCCACAACCAAAACTAAGGCAATTGAACTGATTTGAGATATTTTATTAGACGGTTACCGGTAACGATCGGTTAACATCCACGCCTCTGGTGTCCCCCGCGCTCCCGGCATCGCAACCAGCGCCCTCATGCAAGCACGAAAAACACGGTGGCCAGCCCCAAAAAGGCGAAATTACCGACAACATCGGTGACCGTCGTGACGAACGCCCCGGACGAAACCGCCGGATCGAGGCGGAGGCGTTCGAGCGTCATCGGCACCAGTACCCCCCCAAGTACGCCGGCAGCCAGATTAATCACCAACGCAAAGGCAATTACGATCCCTAGCAATGGCAGGCCAAACCAGAACGCTGCGGCAATACCGGTCAAAAGCCCAAATCCAACGCCGTTGATCAGGCCAACGAACAACTCCCGCCGTATAATACGGCTGGCGTTGTTACGCGTCAGTTCACGTGTAGCCAAAGCCCGTACCGCGACAGTCATGGTTTGTGTCGCTGCATTGCCGCCCTGGCTGGCGACAATCGGCACCAGCACCGCCAGAATTACCATCTTTTGTATCTGGCCCTCGAACAGCCCGATGACCGAAGCGGCGACAAAGGCAGTCAACAGGTTGACGAACAGCCACAGAAACCGGCTACGGGCAATGCCGAATACAGAATCGGACAATTCTTCCGTTGCTCGCACGCCACCAAGAGCCTTGACGTCCTCATCCGCTTCCTGCTGGATAACGTCAACGATGTCGTCAATAGTGATGACGCCGACCAATCGCTCACCCTCGTCCAGCACCGGCACTGATACCAGGTTGTAACGCTCGAAGACGCGGGCCACCTCCTCCTGATCATCGGTGACATGGACGCGGTACCGCTCTCTGTCCATCAGTTCGTCCAGCGGCTGCGTCCGGCGCGCGCGCACAAGTGTGTCGAGGAATACGTTACCCAGAAAGCGGTGCGCCGGATCGACAACAAACACCTCGAAGAAACCTTCCGGCAACTCCTCTTCATCCACGTCGTGAATGTGATCGAGCATCTGGCCGGCGCTCCAGAACGGCGGCGCCATGACCATAGTGGTCTGCATCAAACGACCGGCGGACTCTTCAGGATAGTCGAGCGACCGGCGCAGCACGACGCTGTCTTCGAGTGGCAGCGCTTCCAGGATCTCTTTCTGCTCGTCATCCGGAAGATCCTCAAGGATGGTCAGCGCATCATCGCTTTCCAGCTCGGCCACGCCTTCGACGATGGCTGCGGTCGACAATTCCTCCAGAATGTCTTCGCGCAACCCCTCCGGCAGCTCGGTCAGCGCGATGAAGTCAAAATCGTCGCCCAGCAGGCGGATAAGGTCCGTACGGCGCGGACCGTCCATCGCCTCGAGCAATGAGGCAACGTCCGCCTCATGCAAGTCCCCTGCAAGTTCGCGGATGCGCGAAGCGTCATCGGCATCGACGGCATCGATCACCTGGGCGAGGAATCCGGGCCTCAGATTGCCCTGCTCGTCATTTACGGGATCGACATCATCCGGCTCGGCGGTAGTCTTGTCGGTATCGGTCATGGCGCAATCCGGCAGAATCGGAATTCGGCGATAAATCGCTTCACGCTCTACAGGGTTTTGCTGGCCAGGGAAACGGCAGCGGGGGGCAAACGCGCCGCCTCGGCCCCGCCTGGTCAATACCGCACGGAAGGGGGCGGGCTGATACGCTGGATTTGAACAGGCAATGGTGCGACCAAGAGGACTCGAACCTCCACCGGTGTTACCCGACTAGCACCTCAAGCTAGCGCGTCTACCAATTCCGCCATGGTCGCCAAATGCCATCTCGGAAGGGTCTCAACCCAGCACTACGACAGCGCGCCCGTCTAACAAATTGCCACCGGGCTGGCAAGGTAGCAGCTGGCAGGGCCGTAGCCGCAATGCCCCGCCGAAACGGCCTGAACAGGCATCAAATCCGCTTCGTTCCACCATCTGTGGGCGCAAACAGCCGCCGCCGCTGTCGAGCGCCCTCCCGGGCTCCCGGAAAAGATCAGCTGGAGCCGCAGTCCGGTTCGTCTATATTGCCCGAATGAACGAAACGACGCCCACCGCTACTTGCCCGGCCGTACCTGAGCGCGGCAGTCTCAGCCACCGCATGCGCACTGGCCCGGGGCATCCTCCGGTTGAATGGCGCACCTCCAACCAGCCGGTGGAATATGAGAATGCGATCGCACACATGCAGACTCGCGCCGATGCCATCTCGGCGGGAGTATCCGGTGAGCAGGTCTGGCTCCTGGAGCACCCGCCGCTCTACACAGCGGGAACCTCCGCGAGAGATGACGATCTGCGCAACCCCGTATTTCCGGTGCACCGCACCGGCCGCGGCGGGCAATTCACCTATCACGGACCCGGCCAGCGTATCGCCTACGTGATGCTGGACCTGAAAGCCCGTCAGCCGGATGTTCGCGCCTACGTTTGCGCGCTGGAAGACTGGATCATTGCGACCCTGGCAGCGTTCAACATTCGCGGCGAACGCCGTAGTGGCCGTGTCGGCGTTTGGGTCCAGCGGCCGGACAAACCGCGCGGCGCTGGCGGTGAGATTGCGGAAGACAAGATCGCCGCGGTCGGAATTCGCATCCGGCGCTGGGTTACCTTCCACGGCATTTCATTGAACGTCGAACCGGACCTGGAACATTTCTCCGGCATCGTGCCCTGCGGCATTTCCGATGCTCACCTTGGCGTCACCAGTCTTGTGGATCTCGGGATTCCGGTGAGCATGCCCGAGGTCGACGCGATCATGCGCGACACCTTCCGGGCAATCTTCTAACTGCTTCGGCAACATCGGAATTTCGGAACACGTGCCGCAACTGCGCCTACCGGTCCATCGGAGAATTGAACCGGGTCCGGACAATAATGTTTCCCTCGCTGTCACGCTGCGCCGCCAACGGCTTGCGTTGCATCTTTTCAACCGAGGGCACGCCGCCCGTAGCCGGCGTTCCGCGACGCTGTACCTGGCCGAGCGTGCGAATATGGGCGAGGTAGGCCGCGGGAAATTCAAGCTGTTCGGCGCAAGCCAGTACGTTCTCCAGGTAACCCGGTCGCGCAACGCCGCCGCCATCTCCGCGCCCGAGATACACCAGCGCCTGCTGCAGCGGCCGTAGGCCGGAGCCGCCCAGCCGTTTCACCGGCTGCAATGCTTTCCTGTAAAGGCCGGTCGCAACGCTTTCGTAGGCGTCGAGCGCACGAACATCCGCGAGCGCGACGTCCCACAGCAAGCCGTAAACACGATGCCTGGGATCACGCACCACCGAGGCATAGCCCTCGCTCATGATCACCAGCCGGTGACGATGCAACAATGCAGGACCAAGCGACGCCGAGCGCGGACAACGCTGCGCCATGGCCGCAACGTCCATGTTAGAGCCATAGGCGAAGTAAAGCGGCATCGCCTATTCAAGCTCCATGATAAGGGCATCGACCGGCAGGCTTTCGCCCTCGCTTGCGTGGATGATTTTCACGGTACCATCGCGCTCGGCCCGCAGGACGTTCTCCATCTTCATGGCTTCGATAATACAAAGCGGCTCGCCGGCCTTGATTTCCTGCCCTGCCGAGACCTGTATGCTCCGCACCAGCCCCGGCATCGGGCACAGGATCTGCTTGGACGTGTCAGCGGCGACCTTTTCCGGCATCAATGCGGCAAGCTCGGCTTCGCGGCGGGTAAATACACGCGCCTCCAGCCGTACCCCGCCATGCGCGAGCTCATAGCCGTTGAGCACGGGCCGCACCTGGACCGCCACGTCTTCGTCATCGACCGTTCCCTGCCACAGGATTGCCCCGGGGCGCCAGTCACTGGCGACGTGATGGGCATGACCGGAACCGTCGTCAAAGCGTACGAGCAATTCACCATCCGAATCGTCAATGCGGATATCCACCCGCTCGCCGCCGATCAGCACCGACCGCTCCTTCTGGAATTCGACCACGCGCTGGGTTTGCATCTGGCCGGTAATCTGGCGCTTGCGTTCGTTCTGCAAATCATCGATCGCGGCCGCAACCGCCGCCAGGAGATGGATCGTTTCCGGTTCGGCCTTTCCGGCGGTGAAACCTTCAGGAAACTCTTCGCCGATAAAGCCGGTCGACAGTGCACCGGAACGCCAGCGCGAGTGCGCCATCAGCGCCGAAAGGAACGGAATATTGTGACGAATACCGTCGATCACGAAGGCATCCAGAGCCTTACTGTGCGCATCGATGGCACCTTCGCGATCACCGGCGTGGGTTACCAGCTTGGCGATCATCGGATCATAGTGGATCGATATTTCGCCGCCTTCAAAAACGCCGGTATCATTGCGGACGGTAACGCCGCCGGTCTTCCTCTCATCCGGCGGCTGGTATTTCACCAATCGTCCAGTCGATGGCAGGAACCCGCGCTCGGGATCTTCGGCGTATACCCTGCTCTCGACTGCCCAGCCCTTCAAGTGGACGTCGTCCTGCTGAATGGACAATACTTCGCCCGCGGCAATACGGATCATCTGTTCAACCAGATCGACGCCGGTAACAAGCTCGGTTACCGGATGTTCAACCTGCAGCCGCGTGTTCATTTCAAGAAAGAAGAAACTCTTGTCCTGCCCGGCGACAAACTCCACCGTACCCGCGGAATCGTAATTAACCGCCCGCGCAAGAGCCACCGCCTGTTCACCCATCTTGCGCCGGGTTTCTTCATCAAGCAGCGGTGATGGCGCTTCTTCGATAACTTTTTGATTGCGCCGCTGTATCGAGCATTCACGCTCGCCCAGATAAATCACGTTGCCATGCTTGTCTCCAAGAACCTGAATTTCAATGTGGCGCGGGTTAACAATGAATTTTTCAACGAACATCCGGTCGTCGCCGAACGACGATGCCGCCTCGGACTTGGACCGGTCGAACCCTTCCTTGACTTCATCGCGCGACCAGGCGATCCGCATTCCCTTGCCGCCGCCGCCGGCCGAGGCTTTGAGCATAACCGGATAGCCGATCTCGTCGGAAATGCGCACCGCGTGTTCGGCATCCTCAATCACCCCGAGGAAGCCCGGCACGGTTGAAACTTTCGCAGCGCTGGCGAATTTTTTCGACTCAATCTTGTCGCCCATTGCGGCAATGGCTTGCGTGTTTGGACCGATAAACACGATCCCGTTGTCGGCCAGCGCCTGCCCGAATGCCTCGCGCTCCGACAAAAAACCGTATCCCGGATGCACGGCCTCGGCGCCGGTCGCCTTGCAGGCCGCGATTATTTTCTCAATGACAAGATAGGATTCGCTGGCCGCCGCTGGACCTATGGAAACCGCCTCGTCGGCCATGCTGACATGCAGCGCATTGCGGTCCGCATCGGAATAGACAGCGACCGTCGAAATCCCCATTTTTCTGGCCGTCTTGATAACCCGGCAGGCAATCTCGCCGCGATTGGCTATCAGTATTTTCTTGAACATGCGCCCCTGTCCTGCCCATCAGCCACGCAATCGCTGCCTGGCGGATATATGCCCTGTTTATGGGGAGTATTTTTAGTCATCCCGAATTAATACGTCCATCCACCTTAGGTCGGATGGCGCGCCGTCCGGTTCGCTTCGCCAGGCCGAAGCCAAAAAGGCCCCCGCTATGCGGAGGCCTGGAGGCAGGAGCCGAATGAATGCCCGACTGGAGGTTCAGGCAGCCAATTCGAACAGGTCCCGGAGCTCCGGGTGAATATCCGGCGATTCCTCGCGAATGAACGCAAGGAGCGCCTTCTGGTTGGCGCAAACATGACCGTTGCGCATAATTCTTTCCTTGAGCCAGCCCGCTTCGCCGGCGGTAATCCGCTCGTTTGTGGCCGATTCAACGTCAAGATCACGACCCGGTCTCTCGTAAGTGGACAGGGCATCGCGCCAGCCCGACATCATTCGGTCGAAGAAACCCCCGACAGATACCGCGGTGTCAGAGAGCCATGCCTCCCGGCGCAACGCTTCCTCGCGACTCGAGACCCGGTAGCCGGACAATGCCATCATGTTGTTGGCGATCGCCTTTACGAACAGGTCCTGCCAGGATGGATCGTTCTCCCCGTACAATGTGGCGTCGTTGATCTCGAACAGCATTTCTGCTTCGCAACGTGATACCGCCGCAGCGCCTTCGCCGCCAAACGCATACAATATCCGGCGCAGCAGATCGACCTCGGCACGGCCAATGGAGCCCGGCTGCAACTTCATGCCGGCGCGCGTCGGCCCTTCACCCGAAACAACGGCGTCTTTTACCTTGCCCATCGCAAATGTAACCAGTTCCGGCGGGCTCGACGTTGCTTTCTCGAGAACATGCACGACGAGGTTCAGTTCCGTGTCACTCCATATCCGGCCATCCCGTTCGATCATGTCAACAAGCCAGGCGGCATTTCCTGCGCTCACGTATCCGCTGGGCTGCTCCTGCCGGACCAAATAGTCCGCCATCGCCTCAAGATACAATTCATCCCACTCCGCACAAGCCGGCAAACGCTTTGCGGCAAGGTCGAACAGCGCTTCAGCCTCCGGGCGCGACACGATCGCGTCTCCAAATACGGCGCGCCGCAACTTTAGGACATCGCCGGCGGTCACATCGCCGGAACGAATGACGGCTTCAACCGTATCGAGAATGATAGACGAACTCATGGGCTTGTTCTCCTGATCCCGCTTGCGTATCCGGGACAAAGAATCGTTGTCGTGATCACGCCGCCAGTTGCTCAACTCGTGCTGCCTCCAGCGCTTCGCTGACACCGTCCCAGCCTGCCGCCATGCGGCCATGCGCGGCCGCGGGAAGCCAGGCGGGAATCTGGTCTGCCTCGGCCAGTACATTGCAAAGGGCTGCAAGCGATGTCGCGGACTTCGTGCGATCGACCTGTTCCAGGAGCCATTCGCCCTGTGCATCGGTGACAATGCCCGTCGGGCGCAGCTGCCAGACTGCGTAATCCGTGATCGCTTCGACAAAGAATTCGACCCAACCCGCCCCAGAGGCGATACCGGTTCGCTCAAGCGCAAAAAGCGCTTCTGCTTCCTGCTGGTTCACGATCCCCTCAGCAAACTGCCCCCGGCGCAGCTGGTTCAGATCGTCGTTTGTGACAACGCCGCGGCCCAGGATGGCCATGATGGTTTCACACCCGTTTTCCGGCTCCCCGGCAACAACCTCGATCTCGTAATTCATTGCATCCGCTCCTGCAATTGCAACCGTCTGGGACTCTGTCCTCTGTCTTGCGTCAAGAATTAGGTCACACCACTTGCCAACCTATGAACGAATTCGGGTTAACGCGTGTAAGCGTTAAGGAGGATTCAAATCAGATGGTTACGGGAGTATTGCCGCTACAGAATGGCGCCGCATGCAGTGCGCGGATACAGCCGCGCCCAGCCAAACATGGTTAGCCAATAGCTAACGTTTGCCTGATCTTCCCGGAATCAGGGAACTTCGAGTTCTTGTTGTGAACCCGCCGGTTCAAACTGGCGGCGCGGGCACGATCAAAGCAAACCGGGAACTAGAGCGGGATGTTGTCGTGCTTCTTCCAGGGGTTATCCAGCTCCTTGTTTCGGAGCATCGCCAATGCGCGCGCAATCCGCCGCCGGGTGGAATGCGGCATGATTACGTCGTCGATATATCCACGTTCAGCGGCGACAAACGGTGACAGAAAGCGCTCCTCATACGCTTGCGTGTGCGCCTCGATCTTTTCCGGCTCATCTATATCGGCGCGGAATATGATTTCCACGGCCCCCTTGGCTCCCATCACGGCGACCTGCGCCGAGGGCCAGGCATAATTGACATCTCCGCGAAGATGTTTCGACGCCATGACGTCGTACGCGCCGCCAAATGCTTTGCGCGTTATCACTGTCACCTTTGGGACGGTCGCCTCGGCATAGGCGAACAGAAGCTTTGCGCCATGCTTGATCAAGCCGCCGTATTCCTGGGCCGTACCGGGCAGAAAACCGGGCACGTCGACAAAGGTCACGATGGGAATGCCAAAGCAATCGCAAAAGCGCACGAAGCGCGCCGCCTTGCGCGAGGCATCAGAATCGAGAACCCCCGCCAGCGCCATCGGCTGATTGGCCACCACGCCGACCGTACGGCCTTCCATCCGTCCGAATCCGGTTACGATGTTGCGGGCATGGGCTTCCTGTACCTGAAAAAAATCGCCTTCATCGACTGTCTTGGCGATGACTTCCATCATGTCATAGGGAAGGTTGGCGTTATCGGGCACCAGCGTATCCAGCGAAGCATCAATCCGCGCACTGTCATCGAGCATCGGAAGTTCCGGCACTTCGTCACGATTGGAACTGGGCAGGAAATCAATGAGCCGGCGCATTTGCAACAAGGCTTCCACGTCATTGTCGTATGCGCCGTCGGCAACGGACGAGCGCACCGCGTGGACGCTTGCACCGCCCAATTCCTCCGCGCTCACCGTTTCATTGGTCACCGTCTTCACAACATCAGGACCGGTGACAAACATGTAGCTGGTGTCCCGAACCATGAAAATGAAATCCGTCATCGCCGGCGAATACACATCGCCCCCGGCACATGGTCCCATGATGACGGATATCTGCGGAATGACACCCGACGCCAAAACATTGCGCTGGAAAATCTCCGCATAGCCGCCAAGGGCGTCGACGCCCTCTTGAATGCGCGCGCCGCCTGCGTCGAACAAACCGATGATCGGCGCACCATTGCGCAAGGCCATATCCTGTATCTTGGTTATTTTCTGGGCATGCGCGAGCGACAACGAACCGCCGAATACGGTAAAGTCCTTCGCAAACACATAAACCGTGCGGCCGTTCACCGTGCCCCATCCGGTGACCACACCGTCACCCGGCATTTCCGGCGCCTTGTCCATGCCAAAATCCGTGCAGCGGTGCTGTACGAACATGTCGAATTCTTCAAACGATCCATGATCCAGCAACAGCTCGATGCGCTCACGCGCCGTCAACTTGCCGCGCTGGTGCTGGGTATCGATGCGCGCCTGGCCCCCGCCAAGCCGCGCGGTTGCGCGGCGCTGCTCGAGAGATTGCAAAATATCGCTCATGGGTCCCCGATCAGAATAGGTGGTACGACAATAACCAAATTTGCCTCAGCATCGCGCTGAATTGCATCAACCCGGTGGACGATCATCCAATCCCGGCCGGACAGCCTAAGTCTATCATCGCGCAAACGCTCATGCGAGCACTACGAAAGTCCAGTTTCGGAGCACACTGGTCCCGGGCGCTGGGTGTTTCACTCCCTGTGGCCGAATACAATTGCGGCCGCCTGCATTTCCTGCCAGCGGCGGACGCGGCGGGCCGAGGCCTCGTTGTCCTCGCCCCACAGCCTGATCTGGTGATCCTCGTCCACGTGCGCAGCGGACCATGCTTCCCGCGCACTCAACTGGCCGCTGGCCGCCGCAAACGCCAGCAACGCCGACCCCGTGAGATTGGTCATCACGTGCAGGGCAGCCAGTCTCAGCGGCCTCCAGGTACCCACGCCTGCGAGGCGGTCCAGCGCTTTCCGGAAGGTGACGATCGTCGCTTC
>CAZTMN010000054.1:0-26729 GCA_964615275.1 uncultured Beijerinckia sp.
ACGCTTTGGGCCGCCTCCTGACGGACGGGGACCTTCGCGTTGCTGGTGCGCCGGCAATTTTCGCCGCCGGTGATTGTGCGGTTGGACAGGTGGACGACGAACACCTTTCGCTGATGTCATGCCAGCACGCGATGCCGATGGGCCGGTTTGCCGGCCACAACGCGGCGCATGACCTTCTCGGCCGCGCAACCCGAACGTACAGTCAGCCCTTCTACCAGACCTGCCTGGATCTTGGTCGTTCCGGCGCAGTGCTGACCCATGGATGGGAACGGGAAGTCCGGAAGAGCGGCGCCGAGGCTGGTGCGTTGAAGCGCAACATCAACACGCTCTGGATTTATCCGCCGTCCGGTTCGCGCGACGAAATATTCAAGGTGGCGGACATCGACTACAAGCCGGTGCGCTGAATTTGCCGCGGTTACGCCGCCTTGTCGAGGCCGTACAGGGAATGCAGCGTGCGCACGGCCAGCTCGGTATAGTCCTTGTCGATCAACAGCGAGAACTTGATTTCGCTGGTCGTGATTGCGCGGATGTTGACGCCTTTTTCCGAAAGCGCCTTGAAGGCGGCGCTGGCGACGCCGGCGTGCGATCGCATGCCCACACCGATCGCCGATATCTTGACGACATCGGTTGCGCCCTCGAGGGCTTCGTAACCGATGTCTCCCTTGTGGTCGCCGATGATCTTGGCCGCGCGGTCGTATTCGGCGCTTGGCACCGTGAACGTAATGTCGGTTGTCTGGGCGTCGTTCGAGACCACCTGGATGATCATGTCGACATTGATATTGGCGTCGGCCAGCGGCACGAAAATGCCTGCCGCGACGCCCGGCTTGTCTGCGACCCGGCGCAGGGTGATCTGGGCTTCGTCCTTTGAATAGGCAATGCCGGTGACGACCTGCTGTTCCACTATCTCCTCCTCATCGCAAATCAGGGTGCCTTCGGTTGGATTTTCCGGATCGTCGAAGGATGAACGCACGAACAAGCGCACGCCCTGAACCATCGCCAGTTCCACCGAGCGCACTTGCAGGACCTTGGCGCCCAGTGACGCCATTTCCAGCATTTCCTCGAACGAGACCTTATCCAGTTTGGTTGCCCGCGCGACGATGCGTGGATCGGTGGTGTAGACCCCGTCGACATCGGTGTAGATATCGCACCGGTCCGCGCCGATGGCAGCGGCAATGGCGACCGCGCTGGTGTCCGATCCGCCCCGGCCCAGTGTTGTGATCCGGCCGGTGTCCTTGTGCAGCCCCTGGAAACCCGCCACGACCGCCACTTCCTGGCGCTCTGAAAAGCGCTTGATGATTTCCGAGCCGTCGATTGACTCGATGCGGGCCGAGCCATGCGCCTGGGACGTCAGGACCGGGATCTGCCAGCCCAGCCAGGATCGGGCCTGGACGCCCATGTGCTGTAATGTCAGCGCCAGCAGGCCCGACGTTACCTGTTCGCCGGAGGCAACGACCGAATCGTACTCGCGCGCATCGTGCAGGGGCGAGGCTTCGCTGCACCAGGCAACGAGCTCGTTGGTTTTGCCGGCCATGGCAGAGACGATAACCGCGACCTCGTTGCCGGCGTCCACTTCCCGCTTCACGTGGCGGGCAACATTGCGAATACGTTCAATGTCGGCGACGGACGTGCCACCGAATTTCATAACCAGGCGGGCCATGTGACCATTCGTAACTTGGGCCTGCACAATTGCATGTTGTATGCTCGGCCGGTAGGATTTGCCTGCGGCGTATAAATCATTGACGGTTCAGGCGCTATCACTTTGTGGCGGGTCTGCGCCGGCTATTCGCCCGGCCATTCCCGAGCAGGCCTCCAGCGGCCGCGGAGTTCCAGCCATGACGGCAAACGCAAATCCCGGCGGACCAGTTTCCGGCGGCGCCCGAATGGGAACAGGCGCCGGGTCCGTCGATGCCGCCGAAATAGCCCGTTTCGAGGCGATGGCGGCGCATTGGTGGTCCGCCACCGGCCCGATGAAGGCCCTCCACGAAATGAACCCGGTGCGGGTGGGATGGCTTTGCGAGCAGATGGCAGCGCATTTCCGCGATGATACCGGCCGCAGGCGCGATGTTCGAGCGCCCGATTGCCTGACCGGTCTTTCGATCCTCGATATCGGCTGCGGCGGTGGAATATTGAGCGAATCGTTGGCCCGGCTCGGGGCTAGCGTTACGGGTCTTGAACCGGCGGCGCAAAATCTTGCTATCGCCCGCACCCACGCGCGGGAACATGGCCTGGCAATAGACTACCGCCCGGACACCGCGGAAGTTATGGCCGCCGCCGGCCAGCGGTTCGACGTGGTCTGCGCCATGGAAGTCGTCGAACACGTCGCCGGCTGGCAGGATTTTGTCGCCTGTGCTTGCGAACTGGTGCGGCCGGGTGGCTTGTTGTTTATTTCGACGCTGAATCGCACCGCGAAAAGCTTTGCGCTTGCTATCATAGGCGCCGAATATGTTTTGCGCTGGGTTCCGGCCGGAACCCATCAATGGGAAAAATTCATTACCCCCGGAGAATTGCGCGGCACTGTCGCCGATGCCGGTCTGAAGGTTTCCGCCGAAACCGGAATTGTTTTCAATCCTCTCTCGCGCCGCTGGCGTGTAAGCCGCGACATGGCGGTGAACTACATGATCGCCGCGCGCCGGCGCGGGCCTTGATTCCCGGGATGGCTGTCGGTGCAAGGTTCAGGTGTCGCAACGTCCCATGTGCATTAACCAGCTGTTTTCATAGAGGTTACCTTCGGATTTTACCCCGATTGCAACAATTGTTGGCGGCGGCAGATCCGCTTCATGCGTGGAACGTACCTGCAATGGCAACCGGCGTGGCCCTGGACTTTCGGGGGAGCTCAGAAATTCAATAAAACGAAAATAATCAGTATTTTACAACAATTTTTCATGGCCAGAGCCGGCGCGCCCGGTGTATCGGCCAGCGCTTTGCCTGAATTCCCACCGGGCGAGTTTTCTATCCCCCATGTTGACGGTTCAAGTCAGTCGCTGCCGCGCAAATCGCTGATCGATCCTGTTTTGCACAGCAGAAAAACCAAAATGATAAAACAATAATTTTTTCCATAAAAATAGATACTTATATGCAATAAGCAAGTCAACACTACCGGCCGGTAACGCAGATTGTTTTATTTCGGCCCAAAATCCACATGCATCTTGTTGCACAAATACAACATGGCCAGCCTATGTCGCCTGGAGCAGCTTTTTTCGCTTCATAAAGGTCGTGTCACGACTTATACGGAAATGAGTTTGCTGCGCGATCCGTATTGACGGGTCCATTCCGCCGAAAAAGATCGTGTCACGAACAAAATGCAGACGATTTTCAGGCCCCGGCCGGGATTGAATGCAAAAAACGCCGGCGCAAGCCGGATTTTCGGAGCCCATACCTATTTGGAGGATATAATGGGGATTTCTAAGGGACTTCTGCTGGGAAGCGCCGCCGCCATGCTGATGGCGACCGGTTCTGCTTTCGCCGCAGACCTGCCTTCCCGCAAGGCAGCGCCCGTAGCCTACGTCAAGATCTGTGACGTATACGGCCGCGGGTTCTACTACATTCCTGGCACCAACACCTGCTTGCGCGTCGGTGGCCGGGTTCGCGTCGAGTATCGTTATCGTCATCAGCTCGATACGTATAAAAATACAGCACTCGGAGTTGGCTCAGGACCTTACTCCGCCCGTACTTACGACACCATTGGCTGGAAGGCTCGCGCCTACGTAAATATGGATGCTCGCACCCAGACTGCTTGGGGTACAGTTCAGGCTGTATTCTCCATCTCTCTTCGGTCGCGTAGTGGTCTGGTCAATGCCGGTGCCAACAACGGACCTGGTAGCGATAACACAGCTTCTCCGCAGGTTTATGCCGCTTTCATCCGCTTTGCAGGCTTCACCTTCGGTCGCGCTCCGCACACCTTCTCCAGTGGCCCCGGCTTCTTGTTCTACACCACCAACTATTCCGGTGGTGGCGCCATCGGTGTTATGCAGTTCACCTATACGGCAGTATTGGGTGGTGGCTTGTCAGCCTCCGTTTCGCTGCAAGACAAAAATCAGTTCGGTAACCAGGATGCTGCCTTTGTGACCAGTGCTAAAGCACCGAGCCGTCTCCCGAACTTGGTCCTAACTGTTCGTATTGATCAGGGTTGGGGTCACCTCCGTGCGTCGGCTGCTATCGGCCAAAATCACAATGCGACGAATGGTGCAACTGGTGGAACATACAACGTGACCGGCTGGGCTGTTGGTGCAGATGCTCGCATTCGCCTGCCTGCGATTAGCCGCGGTTCCTCGCTGTGGCTGAGCGCTGCCTACTCTGATGGCCTTCTCGACTATGCGACTGGTGGTAACATTGCCAACGGATCGATTGCCAAGGACGGCCGTGTAACCGGTGGCTGGATGCAGTATAACGCCAACGTTTATCACGATGGTACTAGTTCGCACACTTGGAATGCGTGGCGTGCTATGATCGCCTATTCGCATCGCTGGTCTCCGACCTTGCGTTCGAACTTCGCGTGGTCCTACATGGCCATCAACGCTCCGGCGGCACTGCGTGCGGCTGCAGTCGTACCGAACTCTCGTTCGTGGCAGGCTGCTGCTCAGTTGATCTGGTCGCCAACCCGCGGCTTTGATATCGGTCTGGAAGTTTTCTACAATCAGGTAAATTACAACTTCGGCACCGGTTCAGGCGCACTATCTAACGCAACGAGTGCAGCAGGGATCGACACAAGCCCGAGCGACTGGGGCGCAGTTGTTCGCGTTCAGAAGACCTGGTAATCTAAAGGTCACAAGATAAACGAAAGCCCCGGATTAAAATCCGGGGCTTTTTTTCTTTATGTCTAAAGTTTTTAAGAGATAATTCAAAGTAGGCCGATAAAAAATAGCAAATTCAGAAAATTAATTTTGATCCTTTGGCAACGCCGGCAATGGCAATACTGGAACACCATCGTCCCACAATTCTTTCGCCTCTTCGAGTGAAGCCCTGCCACGAATGCCTCTCTGCGGTGCCTCGCCATCGTGAATTTTCCGAGCCTCCTCGGCGAATTTGTCGCCAACATCAACGGTATTCTCGGAAACCTTGTCGTGCAGCTCGCGAATTGCCTCACGCAACTTGCGATGGTCTTTGTCCAGTAACGCAACCGGACCTGCCTTGGCCGCATTCGACCCATCTGGAGCGGCGGGCGTCTGCGCTATCACCTGTTGCACATGCGACTCAAAGGCGGCCTGCCGGCGGGCTTCCTTCTTTCGCGACGTCGAGACCTGTGGCGCCATGAGCGCCTTGGATATCTTTATGGAGCCGCAAAACGGGCAGTCGACCAGGCCGCGCTTGACCTGGGTGTCATACGTATTAGAACTGGCAAACCAACTTTCGAACTCGTGGCCGTCGTCGCAAACAAGAGCGTACTTGATCATTGCGGCGTTCCTGCCTGGTTTTGGGCTAATAGCGGATCAAGCTTGCCATCCCGCTCCAGGGCAAACAGTTCATCGCAGCCGCCAATATGGCGGCCGGCGATGAATATCTGCGGCACGGTTCCGAGGCCGTTGGCGCGCTCCGACATGGACGCCTGTTTTGCGCGGTCGCCGTCGACAGGAATTTCAACGAAATCCGCCTTCTTCTGCTCCAGCAGTTGGCGCGCGGCATCGCAAAATCCGCAAAAAATCTTAGTATATATTTCCACGACCGCCATCGAATTCCTCTGAACTGCGCATTTTTCCGCACTACGATCCGACATATATGGATATTCCCGGAATATTCACAAGTCCCGAGCGACACGGGCAAATATCAGCACTTCGACATGTGCCGCGCCGGCCCGCAGCAGGACGCGCGCGGGCGCGTTGACGGTTGCGCCGATTTTCCAGCGTTCAGTCACGGGCTTGCTGACGGTGCTTTCCCGCAACGTATACGGTTTCACACGCCACTTTCGGTAGGGGATTTGGTGCGGCTGTTTGAGCCTTAGGATGATTTTTGAAATGGTATACTTTGGGGGATAACGCGCCTCCACGGCAGGTCTCGAACCTGCGACCCCAGGTTTAGGAAACCTGTGCTCTATCCAGCTGAGCTACGTGGAGATGCGAAGAGGCTAATATCATAGAGCATGAATGCTGACTACTTTATACCTTTTGAAATACTATAAATTATTGTTTTTAATAAGTAAAATATATATACTACGGTTTAGAAAACCGTTGCTCTATCCTGCTGAGCTACCGGGGCCCTAGTTCCATCTGATGCGTGGCAGACAATTGGCGGTTTCCGATCGTTGCTAGGCGCCACAAACTTTGCAGTGATCTTGCCAGATGGCAGCTGAAAATGAGCCGATCGGGAGATAGGAAATAGCCCTTGAGCTTGTTCGTGCCCAACCCTAAATCGATTGGTTTCGCCTTTGCGATCGACCTTGCAATAAGGATCTGATCATGTCCGGTGCGAGACCTTCTTGATTCCTTTATGATGTTGGCTGCATTTACCGAGCGAGGGGCGTTTTGAATCAATGGCCGCGTCAGTCTGCCAGATGCCTGCAAAAACCGAGAAATTGATGGTTCGCAAGGGTACTTTAGCGCTCGATGTTGCAGACGGCGATGGCAGGATCCTGCGGCTGAAGGGCATCCGTCCCCCGTACGGATCTGGGGATTGGTCGGAACTTGATGTAATGGCGCGATACGCGCCCGCTGGCTGGATCGAGGGCCAGGGCGTCCTCGCCGAAATCGAAACCGGGGATCGGGACCGCTGGGGCCGACGCCTCGCGCGTTTGTGGCTGGTGAACCGGAAGCCCGGCGAAAGTCCAAAGGCTGTCGCTTCGGGTCTTTTGGCGTCAGGCTGGGCGCTGGCAGATCCGCTGACAATAGGCAGCGAATGCCGAAAATTCTATCTTGTGCAGGAACAGCGTGCGCGGACCAGCAAGGACGGCCTGTGGAGCAATCCCTGGTATACCCCACTCGATGTGCTGAACATTGCCGGGTTGAATTTGCGGGCCGGGGAGACCGTTATTGCAAAGGGGCAGGTGCGGGACGTCCGCCGCTGGAAATCACTGATATTTATTAATTTTAGCAAGAAGCGCGGCAAGGGCCTCGGGCTGATGCTGACCCGGCGGGCGCAGCGGGCATTTGCCGCTGCCGGCATCAAGCCGGACAGTCTGAAACTCCGGAAACTGCGGGTTCGGGGCCTTCTGGAGCCGGCGCGCCGCCCCGGACTTGCTCCGCGTATCCGATTGTCCGGGCCTGAAGCGATCGAGTTTCTGCGCTAAAGCGTTTCCAGGAAACTTGGAAACCGGTTTTCCGTCCGGAAACGCTTCAATTCAGGAACTAGAGTTGAAATCCCGTGCAATGAAACCGTGAACGGCTCCAGCCACGTAATTGCTGGCCAAGCGCACCAAATTGCGCCACAAAACACCGCTTGAGTGCATTCCTGAATATGGGACGCCAACAGCCAATCATTTCGCAGCACGGAGCGGTATTGCTATTTCCACTTTCCCGCCGGTCGCCTTTATAATGTCCTGGATGGATTCTCGAGCCGTGGCTGATCGCGGTGCGCGTTCGGTACTTGGTCGGCCCGGGTTCTCCACGTACTTTTCCTTGCAGAACCTCCTGCAAGTTTGTTGATGCAGGTGTGTTTTGCCGCGATGATGGGCATTCGATTTGCAAGTTTGGGCAAATTTTCCGGGCTGGCGCTGCTGTCTTGGCCGCTGCGCGCTGGTCGGGCAATATTACGCCTCCGTTCATCGCCGCCGCGCATCCGCTCCTGCACGCCAGAATCTCACGGGCGATCGATTGCGCCGTACGCCGCAATCGCGGTTCTTGGCGCAACGCTTGCTGGCTGCGCCACAATCGGCAACAACCTTGACCTGCCGTCGGCAGGCCAATCGGCAATCCCGGCCGACGCACCGCGGGTCATTGGCGGAAAACCGGAGATCCCGGAGCAGAATCGCAAGTTGATCGTCATGTTTGGCAGCCAATACCGGTCGGCCAAGGTGGAGGCTTTGCTGAACGGGATCCTGCTTCGCCTGGCGGCGGTCAGCGACAACCCAACGCAGGTCTACAAGGTCACCCTCCTCAATTCCCCGTCCGTAAATGCTTTTGCCCTGCCGTCGGGCGACTTGTTCGTGACGCGCGGTTTGCTGGCGCTGGCCAACGATTCAGCTGAAATTGCCGCTGTCATGGCCCATGAAATCGCACATGTTACTTTGCGCCATGCGTCTCAGCGGGAGGAAATCGCAAAGACGGCCGCATTGCGCAAGAAGGTTGCCGACGCGCTGCAAAGCGCCGCCAAGGGGGCCGAAGTGCAGGCTATGGGCCGCCTCAACCTTGCCAGCTTCTCGCGCGCCCAGGAACTTGAGGCTGATGTCATCGGTGTGCAGGTTGTTGCGCGCGCCGGGTTTGATCCATACGGCGCGTCCCGCTTCCTGCGCTCGCTTGGCAGATCGGTCGCGCTGCGTTCGGCGCTGCTAGGTGCGCGGAACCGCGACCGGCAAAGGGACATCCTCGCCTCGCACCCCTCGACGCCGGAGCGGATCGCAAAGGCGCGGATTGCCGCCAGGCAGATTGGCGCACCGGGAATCGGCGAGACCGGGCGCAAGGCGTATTTGGACGCCATAGCGGGGATCGATTTCGGTGACGACCCGGCCGAGGGCTTTGTGCGCCGCCGCCGCTTTATCCACGGCAAGCTGGGTTTCACCTTCGTTGCGCCACCGGGTTTTGTGCTTGAAAATTCCGCCCAGGCTCTTGTCGGCGTTGCTGATGGTGGCGAACAGGCGCTTCGTCTGGACAGTGTTCAGCTCGAGGATGGCAAGCCGCTTTCGGCTTACATGGCTTCCGGCTGGATCGAGGGACTGCAGCCACAGACGATCGAAAGCAGGACGATCAATGGCCTGTCGGCGGCAACCGCCAGCGCCGCACATAACGGCTGGGCATTTCGTGTGGCAGTTGTCCGTATTGGCGCCGATGTCTACCGGCTGATATTTGCCGCGCGAACCATGCGGCCTGTGATCGAACGGCGGATACGCAGCTCGGTCAATTCGTTCCGGCGAATTCCTGTGGCCGAGGCGAAGCGTTTGCGTGCATTGCGCATCGCTTTGGTGACCGCAAGACCCGGTGACACAGCGGCCAGGCTGGCGCGCAGCATGGCCGTGGCGGAGCGCGGGCTGGATGTCTTCCTGTTGATAAACGGTCTGCGGCGGGGCGAACGGCTACAGCCGGGCCGTCGATACAAGAGCGTCATCGAGTGAGCCGTTGGCGCCGCGTTTGGGCGTATCACGATATTGTCAATTCATTACCCCTGAAAGTCATTGAATTGGGTCTTTGTGCCTTTGTTGCGCCTGAATTGACCTCCTACATTGGTAAATCGGCTTGAGCCGGGCGCAGTGGTGGCCGGGAGCGACACTAGGTTGCGCTGCAGGGCAGGCCCAGCGGCTGTCTTGCGCAGCCATCCGGTGTGATCCGGTTGACCCGTCAAATCGTAGCGCTCCCGAGTGAAAAGGCGAGTGAAAAGGAAAGGCACTGCAATGAGCAAGCTGGACGGCATTTCCCCGGGTTTTGTCAAGGCTGCGCTGGCTGCCCCCTACCTGTCGCGCGAATATGAGCAACAGCTGGCCAGGAAATGGAGCTCTGCCAAGGATGAAGCAGCCTTGCACGTGCTGACGCAGGCGCACATGCGCCTGGTGATTTCCATGGCGTCCAAGTTCCGCAACTATGGCTTGCCGATCGCCGACCTGGTGCAGGAAGGTCATATCGGCCTGCTGGAAGCGGCGGCGAGGTTTGAGCCGTCCCGGCAAGTGCGCTTTTCGACCTACGCGATGTGGTGGATTCGCGCATCCATTCAGGATTACATCTTGCGCAACTGGTCGATCGTTCGCGGCGGCACCAGCTCCGGGCAGAAGTCTCTGTTTTTCAACCTGCGCCGTTTGCGCTCGAAAATAGCACGCAACGCGCCGGACGGTGACCAGACGCAAACATTCCAGGAAGTGGCGCTGGCGCTTGGCGTGTCGCTTCACGATGTCGAGGTTATGAATGCCAGGCTGTCCGGTTCCGATGTATCTCTCAACGCACCGGTAGGCAGCGAGGATGATGGCTCGGTTACCGAAAGGGGCGAATTCCTAGTCGATACCGCGCCCTTGCCGGATCAGATCGTCGAAACGCAGCTCGACGGAGAATATCGCTCGAGGAAACTGCACGCGGCCCTGAAAAAGCTCAATCCCCGCGAATTACGCATCGTTCAGGCGCGGCGGCTTTCAGAAGACGCCGCCACCCTGGATTCACTTGGGCGCGAACTGGGTATCTCGAAGGAAAGGGTACGCCAGATCGAAGGCAGGGCGCTCGAGAAGCTCCAGACGATCATGCTGACCCGCCACGAAGGCGCGATCTCCGCTGCTTCGTAACTGGCCCGCCCTCCGTTTCGAACTGGCTTATTCGCCTGGAGCCCGGGCTTCGATCGCCAGCGCATGCACTGTTGTGGACAATTCGTCGGCCAGAGCCTGATTTATAAGCCGGTGGCGTTCCAGCAATCGTTTTCCAGCGAATACGTCGGCGGTTACCTTGACGGTGAAATGCGTTTCGCCGCGATCCTCGACACCGCCGGGATGGTGCAAATGCCCGGCATGCTTGGCCGAATCATCAATTACCTCGATCCGCTCAGGCGCGAGAGCTGCTTCTAGCTTTGCGGTGATCTGGTCTTTCATAGTCATGGCCGGGGCAAACCTCTTCCACATTCGGCATTGCAAGTCTTGCTGCATCTGTAACGCGCAGCAGGGCTGTTTGAAAAGCACTGTTGCCCGACGGTAAATTGGCTATAAGGGCAGGTGCGGAGGTTACATGCCGCTGCCTTCAGGCAGGGTGCCGACCCTGACCCATGCATGGTAACGAATCCAGACCCGCGCCAGAATAACGGTTTCATGGACCGTCAGGGATGTTAGATTGCAGACATGACCATCAATTCCTCCCTTTTCGACAAAATCAGGGTGAAACCGGACAAAAAGGCCCCCAAACCGAAGGTGGGCCCTGTCTGCGAACATCCAGGTTGCGATTTGCCGGGAGAACACCGGGCGCCGAAAGGGCGCCAGCACGAGGGTGAATATTTCTGTTTTTGCATCACCCATGTCAAAGAATACAACCAAACCTATAATTATTTCAAAGACATGAGCGATTCGGACCTTGCTCGCTACCAGAAGGAATCAACCGTCGGCCACCGTCCAACCTGGAGTATGGGTGTCAAGCGCGGCGCGCGCGGCTTTCGCGAAGATCGGACGCGCGGCAGCGATATGCGCGATCCTTTTGAAATTTTTGGCGATACGGCATTCCGTGGCCGGCAGACGACGCGGCCGCAATCGCGGTTGGGCGTGGCCCAGCGCAAGGCGCTGGCAACCCTGGGTTTGGACGAATCGGCGGATGCCAAGGCGATCCGGGCCCGCTACAAGGAATTGGTGAAACGGTTTCATCCCGACTCGAACGGCGGCGATCGTTCGCGGGAAGAAAAATTGCGCGAAATCATTCAGGCCTATAAACAACTCCGGACGGCCAAACTTGCCTGACGCGGTGCACCTGCGCTGCTACCGGCAACCAGCGGCAGACAATCCGGAGCGCTTGAAAGACGCGCATTCATCTTCGCATGACGGTTCGGTGGATCCGGCCGTTGTGCGGCTCAAAGACAATTGGCCCTGCGCAGGGCAAGTGCACCTATGGAGGGGCAATGGCAAGCGCGAAAAATGAAGTGCCGGGAACGCCGGACAAGAAGGTTAAAGTTCGAAAGCTGTTCGGCATTGATACTGACATGGAGGTTCCGGCCTATTCGCAGGGCAGCGAATACGTCCCCGATCTTGATGAAGACTATTTGTTCGATCCGCAGACCACCCTGGCGATCCTGGCTGGCTTTGCCTTCAATCGCCGCGTCATCGTGACCGGCTATCACGGCACGGGTAAATCCACGCATATCGAACAGGTTGCGGCACGGCTCAACTGGCCGACCGTCCGTATCAACCTCGACAGTCATGTGTCCCGCATCGACCTGGTCGGCAAGGACGCCATTGTCCTGAAGGAAGGTTTGCAGGTTACCGAGTTCAAGGACGGTATCCTGCCCTGGGCCTATCAGAACAATATTGCGCTGGTGTTCGATGAATACGATGCCGGACGCCCGGACGTCATGTTCGTGATCCAGCGCGTGCTGGAATCTTCGGGCCGGCTGACGCTGCTGGACCAAAGCCGTGTTATTCGCCCGCATCCGTCGTTCCGGTTGTTTGCGACCGCCAACACGATCGGCCTTGGCGACACCTCAGGCCTCTATCATGGCACGCAGCAGATCAACCAGGCGCAGATGGACCGCTGGTCCATCGTCACCACGCTGAATTATCTGCCCCATGACAATGAATGCGATATCGTGCTCGCCAAGGCGCCGCACTATCGCAATGCTGAGGGCAAGGAAATCGTCTCGAAAATGGTGCGGGTCGCGGACCTGACGCGTAACGCTTTCATGGCCGGTGATCTTTCAACCGTCATGAGCCCGCGTACGGTTATAACCTGGGCGGAAAACGCCGACATTTTCCAGGATGTCGGTTTCGCGTTCCGGCTCACCTTCCTCAACAAGTGCGACGAACTTGAGCGGCCACTGGTTGCGGAATTTTATCAGCGCGCTTTCGGCGAGGAATTGCCCGAAAGCGCCGTGAATGTTGCACTGACGTGATTGCATGATTTCCAACCGCAAGCCCGGACAGAAAGCTGAATCGCCGCAAGAGCCCTTCAAACGGGTTGTTGCGGGGTGCATGCGCGCCATGGCCAACGAACGGGAGCTGGAAGTCTCCTTTGTTGCCGATCGGCCATCGCTGACCGGAACTGGCGAGAATGCCAAGGCCCGGTTGCCGGAACCGGCGCGCAAAATGTCTTCGGAAGAAGCTGCGGTTTTGCGCGGTCATGCTGATTCACTTGCGCTGAAACTGGCTTGCCATGACGCGGGTGTGCATCGCAGGCTCATGCCGCAGAACCAGATGGCGCGTGCGGTGTTTGAGGCGGTTGAGCAATCACGCGTTGAATCGATTGGCTCCAAGCGCATGTCCGGCGTTGCCGGCAACATCACGGCAATGCTGGAGGATCGCTACAGCCGTGGCACCTATGCCGAGGTCACCGACAAGAATGACGCACCGCTGGAAGACGCGGTCGCCATGCTTGTGCGCGAAAAACTGACCGGACTTCCGGTGCCGGAGAATGCGCAGAAAATAGTCGATCTGTGGCGCCCGATCATTGAGGACCGGGCCGGCGAGGAACTGGAAAACCTGAACGAACAGCTTGAGAACCAGCACGCTTTCGGAAAGGCGGTTCACAAGCTGTTGCAAAGCCTCGACATGATGGACGAAGGCGCCACCGACGAAAACGAAAGTGGCGAAGAAGATGGCGATTCCGATCCGGACGCCAATCCCGAGAACAGCGAGGGCGAAGGCCAGCAGGAACAGACGGGCGATGCGGTTGAAATGGATTCGGCGGAGGATTCCGACGATGAAATGGAAGACGGCATGATGGAATCGGAGGACGCACCGGCCGGCGAAATGCCCGAAGACGCTGAAATGGGCGATGCCGATGAAGCCTCCGAAAGCAAGCGCCCGCCTATGCATGGCGGTGACGGCAATCGTGGCCCTAACTACAAGGCCTATTTGACCAAGTTCGACGAAGTCATCCAGGCCGAGGATCTGTGCGAGCCCGAGGAACTGGAACGCTTGCGTGCCTATCTCGACAAGCAGTTGAGCAATCTGTCATCGGTCGTGGCGCGGCTGGCCAACCGGTTGCAGCGCAAGTTGATGGCGCAACAGAACCGCGCCTGGGACTTCGATCTCGAAGAAGGCATTCTTGACCCGGCACGTCTGACGCGGGTCATTATCGATCCCTATCAGGCGCTGTCATTCAAGCAGGAAAAGGACACCAATTTCCGCGATACGGTCGTGACCCTGCTGATCGACAATTCCGGTTCCATGCGCGGCCGGCCGATCACGGTTGCTGCGACCTGCGCGGATATCCTGGCGCGCACACTCGAGCGCTGCGGCGTGAAGGTGGAAATTCTCGGCTTCACGACGCGAGCCTGGAAGGGCGGCCAAGCGCGCGAAGCCTGGCTTCAGGCCGGCAAGCCGCCGGCGCCGGGACGGCTGAACGATCTGCGCCATATTATTTACAAGGGCGCTGATGCGCCGTGGCGGCGCGCGCGCCGCAATCTCGGGCTGATGATGCGCGAAGGCCTGTTGAAGGAAAATATCGATGGCGAGGCCGTCGATTGGGCGCACAAGCGCTTGCTTGCCCGCAGCGAACAGCGCCGCATCCTGATGGTGATTTCCGACGGTGCGCCGGTTGACGATTCAACCCTCTCCGTCAACCCGGGCAACTACCTTGAACGCCATTTGCGCTACATTATCGAAGAGATTGAAACGCGCTCACCGGTGGAATTGATTGCAATTGGCATCGGTCACGACGTCACGCGCTATTACCGCCGCGCTGTGACGATTGTCGATGCCGAGGAGCTGGGCGGCGCGATGACCGAGAAGCTCGCGGAACTTTTCACCGACGAGGAAGCGTCCGCGTTTGCCGCCAACATGGCGCGCAATTTCGGCCAGGCGCGGCGGCGCGCTACTGCCTGACTGTCGGCTTTGAGCAGGGTGCCCCGTCAGCCCTCGCCGTAGTCCTTCACCGGGAGTGCTTCTGCAAGCCGCATTTTTGCCGAACCCGGTTGCAGGGGTTTTTGCTGGCTTTCATGCGGCGCCCAGCCAGACATCCACAGGATATCGAATGTTGCCCGCACGCGGCCGTCGCTGTCGCTGAACCTACTGGCATAAATTTCCGCCGCACGTATCAAGACGTTGCGGCGCAAGAACTGCCGGCTGCGTTCCACCAGAGTGTTGGTAGCACCCATGGCGCGCAAATCCGCCATCAGCGCGAACATGGTATCGTACCGCACGGTGAATGTATCGGCATCGGTGACCGGCAGGGCGAACCCCGCTCGTTGCAGCAGGCCGCCGAGGTCGCGAAGATCGGCGAAGGGCGCGACGCGAGGGCTTGCCCCGCCGAGAATCTCCGTTTCCGCTTCGGCGAATGCCGCGCGCAGTTCCTGCAGCGTCTGTCCGCCGATCATGCAGCCAAGGAATAATCCGTCCGGGGCAAGCAAACGGCGGATTTGAACGAGGACACCTGGTAAATCGTTGACGTTGTGCAGCGCCAGCGCCGATACCGCAAGGTCAAAACTCTGCGGTCCAAACCGCAATAATTCCGTATCGCCTTCGACAGTGTTCCACTTGTCGCTGGCCGGCTCCGGCAAGACCGACAATCTGGTAAGCTGCCGTTGCTGGGGCAGGCCCGTTAGCGCGTGCGCAAGACGATCCGCCGGGGTTGCAACATCGATCACCCGCTCAAACGGGCGCATCACGGCGGCAAGCCTTTCAATAAGCTCTTCGCACGCTTTTTCCAGCAGGAAAACCGCCGGCCCTTCCGCCCGCGCCCGGATCAACCGCATTCGCGCGGCAGCGGGATCGAAAATTCTTGGTACATTGGATTTAGCGGCCATGCCGGTTTATCGCGCGACACGCGGTTCTGGTCAAAGCGCCCGGCTTTGTTGACAATCGGCAACCAAAAGCAAAACCCTCCGGCTGGAGGTCCGGAGGGCTCTGTTGAGGCGCTTGCGGGCAGGCAAGCGCGGACTTTACGGACGGATCAGTTGCAGACCCGGATGTAACGGTAGCCGCGGAAGTCGCCCCAGCGGTTGTAACGGGCGCGCTTCTCGGTCCAGCAATCGCGGTAGCCGCGATAATGGCTGCGGTGGGCGTGGCTGAGGATCGCTCCGCCGATCAGGGCTGCAGCAACACCGCCGATGAACGCGCCGTTGCGGCCGAATTTTGCCTGTGCCGGGGCCGACGACATGGCGATCGTGCCAGCGATGGTCAGGGCGGCGATGGTAGCGGTTGCGGCTTTCTTGAACATCTTTTCTCTCCTAAAGATGGGCGGCTCGATGTCCGCCGTGTTTCGATGATTGGAGAATAACCGGCCGCCCGCCATGCCGAAGTGCGCCAGCGCACAGGGTGAAACTGGCGAGTTTTTGGGGGATCAGCCGCGCGGTTTTGCCCGCCGGGTCGCGGCTGCATGTGCCGGGTCGTCCGGCCAGACATGCTTGGGATAGCGGCCTTTCATGTCGGCCCTGACTTCCGCCCATGAGCCCTGCCAAAATCCCGGAAGATCTCGGGTAATCTGGATTGGCCGCTGTGCCGGCGACAATAACTCAAGCGTAAGCGGAATGCGGCCGCCTGCGATGGCCGGATGGCTGTTCAGGCCGTAAAGCTCCTGTACCCGCACCCGCAGCAGGGGCCTGCCGTCCACGCCGTAGTCGAGGGCGATCTCCGAACCGGCGGGCGTCTTGAAATGGGTTGGCGCTTGTTCGTCCAGGTGCTGCGCCGCCGGCCAGGGCAAGAGGGCGGCCAGCGCCTTGCCGAGATCATCGACGGTGATGGCGGCAAGCGAACCGCGTCCCTCTATGAAGGGCGCCAGCCAGTCCACCGCCTTTTCCGCAAGGACCCGGTCGCTCAGGTCAGGCCATGCGTCCGCCGTCGTCTCGCGCAGGAAACGCACGCGGTCGCGGGTCTGTGCGTGCGCTTTGCTCCACGGCAGCCGCTCGATACCAAGAGCCGCGATGCCACTGGCCAAAACAGCCGCCGCGTCGCTGCCTTCGACCGGCAATGGTTGTTCCTGCAAGGCGATTGCCCCGAAGCGCCGCAACTGCCGCCGCCGGATCGTCGCTGACGTCCGGTCAAAAGAGGTTTCTTCGACCTCTTCAATCGATCCGGCCGCTATCGCCTCCACGTCGCCTGGCGCAATCTCCGCGGCGGCGAGAATGCGTGCGCCAGCCGCGCGTCCGGAAATATCGGCAATCGTAAGCCAGCCCGATCGTGCCAATGCAGCACCGTCGTCCATTTTCGCGGCGCGGCCGTTGGCCATGAGAAACGTTCCCGGCGCGCCCCTGGCTTTGGCAATCCTGTCCGGATAGGCGAGGGCCAGCAGGGTGCCGCAATCGCGACCGGAGATACTTGCGGTGCTGGCGGTTTCGGGCGCGGATTTCACCGCTGTTTGCGCCCGCTCCGCCCAGCCTTCGGCGAGTTTCGTCACATCGCGTGCGCGCCGTGAGCGGTCGCGGCGCATGTTTTCCACCCGTCGAGAGATATCAACATCGTTGCCGCCGACGCCGCGTTCAACCAGCACAGCCGCGATGTCCGCCGCCAGGACCGCATTGCCGACTTTGGCTGCCTCTATGACCATCCGCCCGAGGCGCGGGGCCAGGGGCAGCGCGCGTATCGCGCGGCCGGTTGCAGTGATCGCGCCGTCGCTGGACAGCGCCCCGAGTTGTTGCAGCAACAAGCTCGCCTCGGTGAGTGCAGCCTGCGGTGGCGGGTCCAGCCAGCACAGGGCAAGCGGGTCGCGCACGCCCCATTGCGCCAGATCGAGCACAAGCGCGCTGAGATCGGCGGCGAGAATTTCCGGCTGGCTGAATGGCGCCAGCGACCGGGTAGCTGCTTCTTCCCAAAGACGATAACAGACGCCGGGTTCGGTCCGGCCGGCCCGGCCGCGGCGCTGGTCGGCGCTTGCCTGGGAAACGCGTACCGTTTCCAGCCGCGTCAATCCCGGTCCGGGCTCGTACCGGGGTATGCGCGCCAGCCCGCAATCGATGACGATCCGCACGCCCTCGATCGTCAGGGAGGTCTCGGCGATGGCCGTCGCCAGCACAACCTTGCGTTGTCCCGCCGCAGGCGGGTTGATGGCGCGATCTTGCGCGACCCGGTCCATCGCGCCGTAAAGGGGCGCGACGACGATTGCTTCATCGCCGATCCTGTCCGCCAGCATATTCGCTGCGCGGCGAATTTCGCCCTGGCCCGGCAGAAACGCGAGTATCGAGCCCGTTTCCTCACGCAGGGCGCGAACCACTGTTTCGCATACCGCGTCTTCTACGTTTTTGGCGCTGTCGCGATGGACGTAAATGGTCTCCACTGGATACGCGCGTCCGCGGCTTTCGATGATCGGCGCATTGCCGAGCAGGCCCGCCACTCGCGCGCCGTCGAGCGTTGCCGACATCACCAGGATGCGCAGGTCATCGCGCAGACCGGCCTGGGCGTCGAGCGCTAGCGCCAGTCCCAGGTCGGCGTCGAGAGAGCGTTCATGGAATTCATCAAAGATAACGCAGGCAATACCTTCAAGCGAAGGATCGTCCATGATCATCCGCGTGAACACGCCCTCCGTGACGACCTCAATCCGGTTGTTCGGGCCGGTTCTGGATTGCAGGCGCGCCCGTAACCCGATCGTGTCGCCGAGCGCTTCGCCGCATATTTGCGCCATTCGATTGGCGGCAGCGCGGGCCGCGAGCCGGCGCGGTTCGAGAATGACAATCTTTCCGGGCTTTGCGCCAGGGCCACTGCCGGATGCGGCAAATACTTTGTCGATCAGGGCGAGCGGCACGCGGGTGGTCTTGCCTGCTCCGGGCGGAGCCTGGAGTACGGCGGCAGTGTTTGCGTACAGGGCCGCCTTTAGCGCATCCAGAACGGCGTCGACCGGCAGCGCGCCATCCATTGAGCGATCAATTCCAGACATGCATGTGTGATGGCAGGCGCTTTGCGCAAACGCAAGCGGTGGAAATTGCCGTTTATCCGCGCGTTCTCTTGCGCTTTGGCTTGCGTTTGCCCTTGCGGCGGGCGTCGATTGCGCTGATTTCACGCCAGGTGTTTGATTGCGCGATCATCCGCCGGATTGCGGCGATATTGGCTTTCGCATCCGCGGCCGGCAGGACTTGCCGTTGCAGCGCCTCTGCTTCGTCAAACTTGCCTTGCAACGCCAGCACAAGGGAAAGATTTTGCAAAACGCGCGTGTCTGCGCGCGGATGGCGGGCAGCCTGGCGCAGAACTTTCTCCGCCTTCGGCAGGTCCCGGCTGAGCGCATAGGACAGACCGAGATTGGACAGGACCCGCGGCTCGCCCGGAACGATCTTCAGTGCCTGCTGATAATATTGTTGCGCGAGTGCGTGACTGCCCAATTGATCGGCAACCGACCCTTGCGCCGATGCGATGGACCAGTTCGGCTGTTCGGGCGATTGCGCGCGTTCGAGCACTGCAGCGGCCTGCCGCAAGCGGCCCGCTTCGGCCAGCGCCTTGCCGTAGTCAGCCAGCAGGTTGTTGTCCTTCGGGTTGTGAATGATTGCTTTTTGCAGCACGGCAATCGCCTGATTTCGCGCCGTGACCGTGTCACGCGGATTTGCGCGATAGCGCCTGCTCCATTTCGCCAGATATTGCTGGATCTCAAGCTGGCTTTGAGGAATGCGTTTTTCGGGTTTGGCGATGGACCCGGTGACATCGGCGAGCGAGGCGCGCATGTTGCTCACCTTGGCGCATCCGGCGAATGACAGCAGGGCGGCAACGCCCAGCGCGGCCACGGGCAGGCGCAGGAAATTCGTTCCGTTCCGGCCGGCTCCATGGCTGGGTTGTTTTCTGCTAACAAATTGCGCAATAATCTGAAGCATGAATGCATCCCGACTTTCCAACCGGCCTTCCCAGGCCGGCTGCTTGGCTGGAACGGGAATCAATAAATCGTTAACCCTAATCATTCGTTAAGAAGTATCGAAACATGACCCGTAATGGGACGGGTCGCAGCCGGAGCCCCTGAATGACCGTCAATTTTGCCCGTCCTTCCGCCAAATCAATTCCGGTGTTCTTCGCCAATCCTTCGAGCTGGCGAAAACTGCAAAAGACATTGCCTGCCGGCGTAGCGGAAATGGCCAGGCTTAACGGTTTCAAGGCCACTTCCGGCGAAGTCCTGCTGGCGCAAGTGCGGACAAAACCGGGCTTCGTCGCTGTTTTCGGTGAACCGGATCGCGATCCGGGGAAAAACGAGGGGCTGGTGTCCGGTGTGTTGGCCACGGCCCTGCCGCCGGGAGTCTATCATTTCGCCAATTCGCCTTCCGGCGGCGTAGGCGCTCTGGAAATGGCGGCGATCGCATGGCTTCTGGCGTCCTACAATTTCGAACTCTATCGCGAGAAACCGAAGAAATTTCCGCGTCTCGTAGCGCCCGCAGATATTGATGCCGCGCGGGCTGTGCGCCTCGCGCAGTGCATTCACTTTGGCCGGGATCTGATCAACACCCCTGCCAACGATCTGGGCGTGCCGGCGCTTGCCGAGGCGGCAACGCAAACGGCGCGCGACTGCGGCGCGGAAGCAAAGGTAATTCGCGGGGCCGACCTGCTTGCCCAGAACTTCCCGCTTATCCATGCGGTTGGCAGGGCCGGTGCAGATGAGCCGTGCCTGGTCGATATTCAGTGGGGCCGCGCCGATGCGCCGAAAGTCACATTGGTTGGCAAGGGTGTTTGCTTCGACACGGGCGGGCTGGATTTGAAACCGCCGGCAGGCATGCTGATGATGAAAAAGGATATGGGCGGTGCAGCGGTTGCCCTTTCTCTTGCCCGGGCAATCATGGAGGCTAGGCTGGATGTGCGCCTGCGGCTGTTGCTGCCGATTGTCGAAAATTCGGTTGCCGGAAACGCATTCCACCCGGGCGACGTCTACACCAGTCGCAGGGGCGTATCTGTCGAGATAGGCAATACCGATGCGGAGGGCCGTTTGATCCTGGCTGACGCGCTGGCGCTTGCCGACGATGAAGAGCCGGATTTCCTGTTTGACTTCGCCACGCTGACCGGTGCTGCGCGGGTCGCTACCGGGCCGGACCTGGCGGCGTTCTATTGCGACAACGACGAAACCGCGGACGAGATTGTCAAGACCGGCCTCGCGGTATCAGATCCGGTCTGGCGCATGCCATTGTGGAAGCCGTATGACGCCATGCTGGCCAGCAAGGTGGCTGACACGAACAACGTTTCCGCCGGGCCATTTGCCGGTTCGATTACGGCAGCATTGTTCCTTCAAAAATTTACCGGCAAAGCCAGGGCCTGGGGTCACTTCGATCTTTATGGCTGGACCCCGCCGGGAAAAACCGGCCGGCCGGAAGGGGCGGAGGTCCAGACCTTGCGTACGGTCTACCGTTTCCTCGAAGACAAGTTTGGCGCGGCGGTCTGAGCAAGAATTCCCACCCGGCAGCTTGCCAGGCGGCGCAAACTGACAAATAATTCGGCTCCGAAATAGAATTGCGCCGAGGTTTGATTTTGGGTTGCGGCCTGCGGCAGCAATTCGCGCAGATAATTCAGGCCTGTTGGGGAATGCCGGCTGATGTCGATCGAGCTCAAGCAAAGTCAGGCGCTGGGATTATTGCATGAGTCGGCGCTTGGTATCGTTCGTGAAGCGACCCCGGAGGGCATGGCTGATCTGTCCATGCGCCAGCTGTCCATATTGCTCATTATCTATCTTGAGACCCCGCCGCATACCGTGCGTGGCCTGGCACACCGGCTCAAGGTGACAAAACCGGTTATTACCCGCGCCCTCGATACAATGGGCAAGGCCGGGCTCGTTTCGCGCCGCCGCGACCTGGAAGATGGCCGAAATGTCGTCATTCAACGAACCGTGGATGGCGCGCTATTTGTCGAAAGGCTTGGCGACCTTGTTGCCGACAAAGCGCAGGGGTTGCCGACTTGAACGAACCGGCGAAGTTTGATCGCAGGCTCACGCCTGCCCGGCCGGATCTTGCTGCAGCCTTTCTGCGCGGTCAGGTTGATGCGGCGCGGTTTGTTGAAGGCTCGCGGGAGCGGGTGGTTGCCGCAATTGCAGATATGCGCGCCGAGCCGTCCCCCGGCGCTTCGGTCACTACCCAGGCCCTGCGCGGCGAGGAAGCACAGGTCTATGAAGTTGAGGAGGGCTGGGCCTGGTGCCAGCTCGCCGCCGATGGTTACGTCGGATATATGCCTGCGGCTGCGCTTGCACACGGCGCGCTGGCGCCGACCCATCGTGTACGCGAATTATCGACTTTCCTGTACCCGGGCCCGTCCATGAAATTGCCGCGTTCGCTGACGTTGCCGCTCAATGCGCAATTGACGATCACGGCTATCGAAGGTGATTTCGCCCGGGTCGAGGACGAAGGCCATGTTTGGGCCGCTCATCTCGCGCCGTTGAACGAAAGAATTGCCGATCCGGTTGCAGTCGCAGAGCGGTTTGCAGGCGTACCCTATTTGTGGGGCGGCAAATCAAGCCACGGTGTCGATTGTTCGGGGCTTGTTCAATTGGCTCTGGCCGCTGCGGGTATCGCTGCGCCCCGCGACACCGATATGCAGGAGGCCGCACTTGGCGAAGCCCTGCTGGAAGGCGAACAGGCGGCGGCCCCGCCGGAAAGCTGGCCTGTCGATTTGCAGCGCGGCGACCTCGTTTTCTGGCGCGGTCATGTCGGGATCATGCGTGACGCGCAGACACTCCTGCACGCCAATGGCCATCACATGCTCGTTGCGTCCGAGCCCTTGTCACAGGCGGTCGAGCGCATCGCGACGCACAGCTTCGGCGTGGTGACAAGCGTGCGAAGGCTGTAGCTTTCACAACCCTGCCCGCTCTGCTTGGCGCGCCGTTCTGAATGCCTCCAGGTTGCCGAACCGATGTGCGAATTCGCACATCGCAGACGCCTCTTCCCCAATATTGCTTGTAGATCGAACAGGCGCTGCAACACCCGCATTCCCGCGCGCCATTCTTTGGAGAGAGAAATGTTCGCAAACATGCGCTGTTGCGCGCTGGCCCGAAGACGTCCCCGACGCAGTGCTGCTGCAGGAACGGCAGCATTGTGCGAGATCCCCGCGACACCCGTCCCTGTGCGCTTCAGCTTGCCGGCCGAACGGCAATTCTCCCGGTATTTGGTCTGCTAGCACCGTAGCGTCCCCCCAAACCCAGGCGCTGCATGCTGTGGCAAACCCTCCAGCCTTCGGGCTGGAGAGTTTTGCGTTTGGAGCCACGCGCGGGCAGGTCAAGTCGCCGCGCGGATGGGCGGTTGCCCGATTTCGCCAAACCCATTGTCCTGTCCATTCGCACCGGTCGCTTGCCAGTATTTCGATCGATCCGCTACAAAGCGGGCTGGACGGGCGTGAAACCCATTTGCGGGGAGGATGGCATGACGGACGCCAGTGCGAAGCACGCGGAAATCGCGGCGCAGGTTGTTGCCGGTGGCAAGGTATTCAACGAGGAGACTATCGCCTCGTTTGCGCCGTTGTACGGGGCCCTGCTTGCGGTGCGCTCCAATGCTGGCGTTCAGATAGATGCCGATATCGCGTATGGGCCCGATGCCGACCGGAATCTGCTGGACGTCCATGCGCCCGTGGATCGCTCGAAACCCCGACCGGTCGTGATTTTCTTTCACGGCGGAGGATTGGTCCGCGGATCGAAGACGACACCGGGATCGCCTTACTACGGTAATATCGCAAATTTTTTTGCCGCCAACGGCATTGTCGGGATCAATGCAACCTACCGCCTTGCGCCAGCGATCCAGTGGCCGGAAGGTTCCCGCGATGTTGCAGCGGCGCTGCAATGGGCGCGTGACAACATCGCGAACTTTGGCGGCGATCCCGGGCGGATAGTGTTGATGGGCCACTCGGCCGGGGCTACGCACGTCGCAAATTATGTTTTCCGCCAGGAACTGCATCCGTCCTCGGGACCGGGGTTTGCCGGGGCAATTCTGCAAAGCGGCGTATATGGCATTGATGCAGACAATCCACCGCCCAATCATCTGGCTTATTACGGCGATGACAAGTCACAATATTCGTTGCGCCAGATGATTGGCAACGTGACCTTTTGTGATTTTCCATTGTTGATGACTGTCGCTGAATACGATCCGGTCAGGTTCGAAAGCGGCGCATACCGGCTGCTTGCCGAACTGGTCGACAAATCAGCGCCGCGGCCGCAAATCAAGCAATTCCTGCAACACAATCATATCACGCCAGCAATGGCGGTCGGTACCGGTGACGCCGATGTCGAGGGAACACTGCTTTCGTTTATGCATAAATTCGATTGAGCGGCAGTTTATGGTTGCGCGTAGCTCATGTTGGCGGCGCGCTTCTCAGGCGAGACGGCATCGGGATCAAGACCGTGGGCGAGGCTGAGCCGGTTCATGAAATTGAATCTGGATGCAACAAGAATGATGTCCTGCAAGGCGCGCTCGTCCCATCCGGCCGCGTAGACGGCGTCAGCGTCGGCCTGGGTCATGCCGGAGGGCCGCAGCGTCAGCTTCTTGACGAAGTGCAGGACCGGCTTGAAATTGTCTTCCACGCCCGAGGCATCGATATCGCCGATCGCCTCTTCCAGCACCGATCGGTCGGCGCCCAGGTTCACGGCAATCTGGGAATGGCCATTGTAACAATAGTCGCAGCCGTTGATCGCTGACACGAAGGCGGCGATGAACTCCCGCTGTCCGGCCGTCAGCGGTGAGTTGCCGCGCATGATGGCCTTGCCCCAATCGTTGAAGGGCTTGGCCATGTCCGGGTTGATGGACCACAAGTGCCCGATCCCGGCGTCCGGTGGAAGGGAAGGGAAAAACGGCATCGGTTACGCTCCGGTTGGCGGGCTGGAATTGGCGGCAGTTTCACACCGATACCCGGCGCGTTGCAACCCTGGTGCTTCCCGGGGTCAACCGCTGGCGTGGTCGAGCCTGAACTGGTGGGCCGGGTAGACCCCCATGAGTTCGACGCTGGCAAAGAACCTCAGTTCTTCCAGGGCGTTCTTCAATCCGGGGTCTTCCGGATGCCCTTCCACGTCGGCCAGAAACATCGCTGCGGAGAACGAGCCGTCGACCATATAGCTTTCCAGCTTGGTCATGTTGACGCCGTTGGTCGCAAAGCCGCCGAGCGCCTTGTACAGGGCCGCCGGCACGCTGCGGACCCGGAACACGAAAGTCGTCATTACCGGGCCATTGTTCGCCGCCGCCCAATCCGGTTCATTGGAAAGAATGATAAAGCGGGTCGTGTTGTGGGTCTCGTCTTCGGCATCTGCGGCCAATATTTTCAGGCCGTAAATTTCCCCGGCAAGGGGGGTTGCAAGCGAAGCCCGTTCGGGATCGTCCCACTCCGCCACCTCGCGCGCCGAGCCGGCAGTGTCGCCGGTTACGATTGGCGTCAGATTGTGCTGGCGGATGATGTTGCGGCATTGGCCGAGCGCATGAACATGGGAATACACTTGGCGGATCGTTGCGAGCGATGAATCTTGTGTTCCCAGCAGTTGGAAGCGGATCGGCAGAAAATATTCGCCGATGATGTGAAGCCCCGACTTGGGCAGAAAATGATGGATGTCAGCGACCCGGCCGGCGATGGAATTCTCGATCGGGATCATAGCCAGCGCCGTCGTTCCGTTCGAGACAGCCGCGAACGCATCCTCGAAGGTTGCGCAAGGCAATGTATCCCAGTCCGGATAGGTATCCTTGCAGGCGATATGGGAATTTGCCCCGGGTTCTCCCTGGTAGGCGATGGTCTTGCTGGCTGACATGAGGTCCACTGGTCCGTGTGCGGCAGATATTTCGCGCTGGCGCACATGTGCGAAAAGCGCAATTCAGCCTCTACCCCGTATCGTCTTGTTTTGCACGCTCGAACTTTGCGCCCAGATGATTTGCCGCAATCGGCGGACCTGCCGATGGTCCGGGCCTGCCAACGATTGCTCAGGCCGCCGAACGGGCTGCGTCATGCCGGAATTTCATCCGGTTCAGTTCGAGCATCGGCAGGAAAACGTCAAATGGAACCGGCGGGGACATCAGATAGCCTTGGCCCTTGTCGACGCCAAGCGCTGCCAACGCATCGGCCTGTTCCTGGGATTCGATACCTTCCGCTACGGTCGTCATGCCCAATTCCCTGGCCAGATTGACAAGCAGGCCAATCAGGACACGGGCGGAATGCTCGCTGACCACCGCATCGACGAACAATTTGTCGATCTTGATCACGTCAGCGCCCAGCTTTTGCACATAGGAGAGCCCTGAATGGCCTATGCCGGCATCGTCGAGCGCAACTGTATAACCGCGCTGGCGCAGGGATTTGACAAGCCCGGCCGCTTTGGAGAAATCCGGCAATTCCTGCCGCTCGGTAATTTCGAGTGTCACGCTGCGAGAGCCAACCCGCGCACCGGTGACGTGCTGTCGCAAGTCGTCGGTAAATCCCGGTTGCATTAAATGCATGGCGCCGAAGTTGAAGCCGACGCGGAAGGTTTTGTTGGATCGCAGAAACGGCCGCATTTGTTCCAGCGCTATATCGACGAGTTACCAGGTCATTGGCACAATGCGGCCGCTCTGTTCTGCGAGCGGTATGAACCGATACGGGGGAACGACGTTTCCATCGGATTTCACCCAGCGAGCCAGGACTTCGCACGCAACGATTTCCTGCGTAGCCAGGTCGAAGATGGGTTGAAAATAGGGATGATATTCGCGCGCCGCCAGTGCCTTGTCGATGGCGGCAATCGGATGCGGTTCCCGAAAGAGAACTTTGACTCCCAGGATGCCAAAGGCCAGGCCCAACAATCCGGCAAGGATCAACAGCAAGTTGTGTGGTTCCTGGTTCCAGCGTGCGAGTGCGATCTGGTCCACCTTGATTGACGCCGTTAGCGGAAATCGTTCCGAGCCGGCGGTAAACGTTTTGCTAGCATGGTCGGATGGTGCGCCCGCAACAGGCGTAAACGCCGCAACAGGTTGGCGTTGATTGCGCAGGAAAATCCTGGCTCCGCTGCTATCGCGCAGGGCCGGGGGTAATATGTCGAACAGCAACGCGGAAGTATTGACCACGGCCATCAGGTGTGTCCGGTCGTCCAGGTCCCAGATGACACCGAGGCCCGAAGCTTGATCGGCGGGAAGGCGCATTAGCCGCACGCTGGAGTTCAAAGCGGGAATTGCCG
>CAZTMN010000055.1:0-26212 GCA_964615275.1 uncultured Beijerinckia sp.
CGCGGCCGTCCGCGATACGGTAGGTGCCAGCTACGTGCCAGGCCATGCGGATCATCAAACCGCCGTAGTGACCCCAGTCGGCCGGCCACCAGTCCTGGCTGTCCGTCATCAGGGCCTTGAGATCGTTTTTCAGCGCTTCGACGTCGAGTTTCTTCAATTCCTCGCGATAGTCGAAATCCTTGCCAAGCGGATTGGTCTTGGTGTCGTGCTGGTGGAGGATGTCGAGATTAAGCGCGTTGGGCCACCATTCCATCACATCTTTCGACTGCGCGGTATTTCCGCCGTGCATGACCGGGCATGTTGCGGCGTCGTCCATGACCTGTCCTTTCCTGTTTCGCGAGAGTTCTGTGATTGAGGTAGGGCGCGGTACGCTATAAGCCCAATCGATATTTTATTGATTTTATATCGGTAAAATCGATAATACTTTTGATGTGACGCCGATGAATTGATCTGGATCGGTCACGACACTGAATTGAAAAGATTAAATGACTTCGCCGCCGCTGGAATTCAGCACGTGACCGGTGACGAAAGAGGCTTCGTCCGACGCCAGCCAGCACACGGCATAGGAGATGTCGATAGCCTCGCCGTGGCGGCCGGCAGGAATAACGCTGGTGCGCTGCTTCAGGCGATCCGGCGCGCCGCTGACGCCAAAAGTCATCGGCGTGAGGATAAAGCCCGGCGCCACCGCGTTGACGGTAATGCCAAAGGAGGCAAGCTCCTTGGCCCAGCCCTTGGTGTAGCCGATCAGGGCCGCTTTTGCCCCGGCGTATTGCGAAGCGCTGGGCGAACCGGCGACGCCCCATTGCGAAGAGATGTTGATGATCCGGCCCCAGCCTTTGGCTTTCATGGCGGGCAACACCGCCTGGGTGGCAAAGAACGTTCCGCGCACGTGCACCGCCATGAACGCGTCCCATTCATCCTCGGTGATTTCCTCGATCAGTTTTCGCCGCCCGCTGACCCCGGCATTGTTGACGATGATGTCGATATCGCCTGCAACGGCGGTCGCATCCTTCAACGCCGCGCGAAATGCCGGCAAGTCGCGAATGTCCGCCACCATTGCACTTGCTGAGCCACCGGCACTCTTGATCGTGCCGACAGTTTCATGGACGCCATCGGCGGTTACGTCATGAATGATTACCGTGCCGCCGCGCGTTGCGAACAATTCCGCATGAGAGCGGCCCATGCCGGACCCCGCGCCGGTCACAAGAATGGTCTTGCCGATAAAGTTTGCGGTGCTGGAGGCGGCGTCGGCGAATGGAGGCATGATGCGTCCCGATGGTGAATGAGTGGTCAGTCTGCGGCGCTGGAGGTGCGCTTTCCAGGGCGTTGATAGGCTTCGCCGCTGCAGGTTGAATAGGCAACGTTTGCAGATAACAGGGGCAATTGACAACCTTGCGGTAAAGCGTGACTATCAAAACATAAATTCATGCATATTTTCGGGAGGTTCTGCCGTGGCGCGCTTGATGGGACCAATCCTGTCATTTCGCAATTGCGATGACAATGTTTGGAATTTGACCGCGATTGTCGTATCCAAAAACGGCGCGCCGGATTTTCGCCTAAACGGGACCGCGCAAACACTCGACATCTTGTGGTAACATGCCAAGGGCACGGTCTATCGCTACACCTTCGGTTTTCCGATGGCTGAGGGCGCGAGCGCCCACAATTATACGGTCGATGACGAGCACTACGATGTCCACGTACCGGGCATCGGCCATTCGCCGACCATGGCCTACATGTCGTGTAACGGCTATTCGGCGCCGGATTTTAAAGACCAGGACCGCTTCCGCGTCTGGCGGGCTCTGGCGCGCCGCCACGATTTGCAAGATGGAAGTGCAAACAGCAGCGGCAACAGCGACGAAACACTGTCCGGAGAAACGCAGATAAAACCCTATCAACTGCTTTTGCTCGGCGGCGACCAGGTATACGCCGACGCGATGAAGGAAAAGGTGCCGACCATCCAGGAGTGGTTTCGCAGGAGCTGGAAAAGCGCAAACCGATCCAGTTTTACCGCAAAGATGCGCCAGCAACTGGAAAGTTTTTATTTCGACCTCTACGTCAAGGAATGGAGCCATCCGGAAGTCGCCCGGATTTTTGCACGCGTCCCGTCAATTGCCATGTGGGACGACCACGACCTGATTGATGGTTGGGGGTCCTATCCGGAAGAGCGGCAGAATTGCCGCGTATTCCAGGGCCTGTGGGACTGCGCCGCAAAGGCATTCGCCGTATTCCAGCAGCACGTCAACGAGAACGAAAAGCGATCTGGCGCTATCGGGGACCATCCTGCCGATTGGTGGCAAATTCAGCTCCCGGACGGAGCGGGCCAGGACCAGCGGGATGGAGCATTCAGCCATGGTCATGTCGTCGGCGATGTCGCCATTGTCGCTGCCGACCTGCGCTCACAGCGCAGCCATTCCGGCCAGATCGTTAAACGGTCCCATTGGGACAAGATTTTTGAATGGATCGATAACGAGGCCGGCGCAGCCAAACACCTGCTGTTCATGTCAAGCATTCCGGCAATCTACCCCGACTTCGCGATGCTGGAGACGGCGCTGGGATGGCTGCCCGGCAACCAGGACCTCGAAGATGACCTACGCGACCACTGGAGCAGCGTTCCCCACCGCGGGGAACGGGCGAGGTTGCTCAACCGCTTGCTTGCACTGGCCAAGCGTGAACAGCCGATTCGCGCGACAATCGTATCTGGCGACGTGCACATCGCCGCGCTGGCGACGCTGCATTCGAAAAGAGACCGCTCGGCCGGCCAGGATACGGAAATCGCCCAGCTCATATCTTCAGGCATCGTGCACCCTGGCCCCGGCGGAATTGTGCTTTTTGCCTTGAAGACGCTTTTCAATCTGGATGTCGTCGTGGACGACAATGTCACCGGCGAGATGCAATATTTTCCAGGCACACAATCCAGCATTGCCGGCAAAAGGAACTATCTTTCCATCGAACCGGACCTGCCGGAGCATGGCAACCGGTTATGGTGCAACTGGATCGTCGAGGACCAGCCTTATGTCTACACCAAGGTAATCCAGCCGATCGTTACAAACGGCTGACAGGTTTTCCGGCCTGTCTCGCCTGGCCGTGTTTCCTGCCTACCCGCCTTGCCTACCCGGACCGGAACGAAAAATAGCCGGCAACGAGCGCGATCAGCAACAATAGGCCGGAAGCCGCCATATATTCGGTAACAAACCGCCCGCCGTGAACCCGCCACGGCGTGTAGGCGACATAGATAGCGAACCCCAAGCAGACAATCGCCAGTATTTGGCCAAGCACTCTCATTGTCTCAACCTACGCCTATTTTCCAGCAGGGGGAAAATATATCGGCTCCCGGTCGCTGCGTGTTTTTCAAGCCCAGTCCACCGGCAACAGCGCTGTCGTGCCCTCGTCGAGTTGCATGTCGAAGGCGCAAAGCAACGCAGCCGTCGAAGCGTAATTCCCCATCAGGGCGACTAGATCGACCAGGCTGCCGGGGCCAAACTGGTCCAGCGCCTTCTTGTAGGTTTCGGGCTTGACGCGGCGGTCGCCGAAGATTTCGCGACCCAGCTGAATGATGATTGCGTCTACCGGATCAATGCCGTCGAGCGGCTTCCTGTGCTTGATGACATCGATGGTTTCCTGCGGCACGCCTTCCTTCAGGCCCTCGGGCTCGTGGGCTGCCCATTCGAAGCGGCTGTCGCTCATGCGCGCGGAAATGAGGATCGCAACCTCCCGCACCCTTGGCGAAAAACCCGCTTCAAAACGCAGATAACGGCCAAGCGGTGCGCCGACGGCGGACAGGCGTTTGGAATGCAGGTGAATCCCTGCCGGTCCCGCCAATCCGCGAATGGTGCCGCCCGAGGGATCGATGGCCTTGTCGTAACGGATCTGGCGGTCGGGATCGAGATCCTCGCGCTTGACGCGCGGCAGACGGCAGCGGGATTCCGGATCAATATCAGGCGGCAGCATGGTTTCCTCCAACGTTGTGTCAAAGCATGTTTGCCGCCCCGCATTCGTCCGTCAAGCGGTTGCGGCCTTTGCCGTCAGTTCTTCCAGCTCGACTATCATGCTTTCGATCATGGTCAGGCCGATCTGCCAGAATGACGGATCGCGGGCATCGAGGCCGAAAGGCGCCAGCAACTCGGAATGGTGCTTGGTGCCACCGGCCGAAAGCAGCTCGAAGTATTTCTCTGCAAATCCCTGTTCGGCTTTCTGGTAGACGCCGTAGAGCGAATTCACCAGGCAGTCGCCAAAGGCATAGGCATAGACGTAAAACGGCGAATGGATGAAATGCGGGATGTAGGCCCAGAACGTCTCGTAGCCCGGACCGAATTTGATTGCCGGGCCGAGGCTTTCACCCTGGACGCTCATCCAGATGTCGCAAATCTTGTCGGCTGTCAGTTCGCCTTCGCGGCGCGCTGAATGCAACTTGCGTTCGAACGTGTAGAACGCAATCTGGCGCACAACGGTATTGAGCATGTCCTCGGTTTTCGCCGCCAGCATTGTGCGCCGTTGGGTATCGCCGGTGGTTGCATCGAGCAATTTGCGAAAGGTCAGCATCTCGCCGAACACAGAGGCGGTCTCCGCCAGCGTCAACGGTGTTGGCGCCATCAGTGCGCCGTTGTGGGCGGCCAGGACCTGATGTACGCCATGTCCGAGTTCGTGCGCCAGAGTCATGACGTCGCGTGGTTTGCCCTGGTAGTTGAGCAACACGTACGGGTGCGCCGACGGTACCGTTGGATGGGCGAATGCGCCCGGTGACTTGCCTGGACGGGTTGGCGCATCGATCCAGTTCCCGTCGAAAAAGCGCCTGGCGATACTGGCCATTTCGGGCGCAAAGCCGTTGTAGGCTGACAGCACCAGATCGCGGGCCTCTTCCCAGCGGTATGATTTCGTCGCGACATCGGGCAGGGGTGCGTTGCGATCCCAATAGTCCAGCGCGTCCTGGCCAAACCATTTGGCCTTGAGCTTGTAATAACGATGGGAGAGCCTAGGATAGGCTTGTTGAACTGCATCGACCAGCGCATCTACAACTTCGCGCTCGACGCGATTGTTCAAGTGACGGGAATCGGCAATGTCCTCGAAGCCGTGCCAGCGATCGTAAATTTCCTTGTCCTTGGCCAGCGTGTTGGTGATCAGGGTAAAGGTGCGCAGGTTTTGCTTGAGGGTCGCGCCGACGGCTTCGGCAGCGGACTTGCGTACATCGGGCTGGCTATCCTGCATCAGGTTCAGAACCGGTTCGATCGCCAGTTCCCTGCCATCGACCGTGAAACGCAAAGATGAAATCGTCTCGTCGAACAGGCGGTTCCAGGCGGCCCGCCCGCTGACCGATTTTTCGTGGAACAGCTGCTCGATGCGATCCTCAAGCTGAAACGGTTTTTCGCGTCTGATGTCTTCCAGCCAGGGCCGGTAGTGGGCAAGCGGGCTATCGCTCATGGCGGCATCAACCGCGGCGTCGTCGAGGCGGTTCAGTTCCAGGGTAAAGAACAGGAGGTGCGAGGAGGCGCCGGTCATGTGCTCCTGGGCATCGCCGAAGAATTTGGCGCGCGCCGGGTCGGTTGTATCGCCGGTGTAGATCAGTTGCGCATACGACATGATGCGCCCGATCAGGTCGTCGATCGCCTCATAGTCAGCGATGGCTTTGGCCAATTGCGCGCCGCCGTTCGCCCCGGCCAGGGTATCGGCGAGTTTGCCCTGCCATTGTGCTGCAAAGCGGGTGCAATCGTCGGCCGCTTTCTTGAGATCGGCGGCAAATTCCGCCGAGTCCATGCCGGCATACAGGTCGTTCAGGTTCCACTCGGGCAGGGCGCCAAGATCGGAAGCGGCCGATTGCGCGGCGCCCGCGGCCTGGTTTAGGGAGGCGGTGAAGGTTGCAGCAGGCTGTCGGGTAACATTCATGGCTGGGTTCCGGAAGTTCTCAGGCGCTCGTTTCACACTTTTGCCGGAGGTAGTTTGCCGGCAAGGATTTGGCAATGCGAATCATATGGTGGAGAGGGGCTAGCATTAAAGGGTGCAATTGTCGCTTTGCTGTAGCGTTTCCAGGAAAAGTGGGAACCGGTTGACCGTCCGGAAACGCGTCAAATCAAGAATGCGAAGCCGTGAAACGATTCCGTAATATCGTGAACGGCTCCAGCCGGTCAGGGGGCGATAGGGTTCGCTCCGGGTTTTGTGGTGGCGAGACTATTGTGATAGCCTCCAATGCGAAAATCGCTCATGAGCGTGGACCCGCAAGCGCGACAGGAGGCCGTAGTGACATTTATCATCAATCCGCATGGACGTCTGCAGGAGTGGATCGCTGAAGAGAAGGGCTATTTCACAGCCGCCGGACTTAGCGATTACGAATTGCGGCCGCATCGTCTGTTGACCCGCGAAGCCGCTGCGACGGTTGCGCTAGAGGGTGCAAACCAATTGCCCGATAATTTCAATGGCGCCTATCAGACCTATGAGAAGGGCCGTGACGCCTCCATTTCCTCCGCCTGCCACTGGACCGTGAACATGGCAGCGTCCAATGCGCATGGCCGCCTGTGGGGCGAGGCTTATTCGGTATCGCCGTGCGCTATTTTCGTTGCCGCAGATTCCGAGGTCCGCAAACCGGAGGATCTGGCCGGTATCGATGTGCATGTCGGATTTCAATCGGGCAGCCATTACACAACCATCCAGGCGCTGGAGCCGTTCATTGCTGCCGACCAGATCAAGTTGAAATTTGGTGGCGGACCCGCTGACAGGGTTGACCAATTGCTCAACGGGGTTGCGCCGGCGGCAACAGTGTTCGGCGGTCAGTATTACTTGATGGAGCAACTCGGATTCCGCAAAATCCTCGACTGTACGTTCATGATTGCGGCGATGATGCCAGACGGCGTGGAGATTGAAGATGTCCGGAAATATTACGAAGCGCTGCGCATGGCGCAGGCCGAGATAGACCGGATGTATCAGCCCTACCTTCATTATTATGAAAATGAATTGCCGGCCCGGCATGCGAAGCTGGTCGATGTCCGGCGGTTCGGCCCGGGTGAGCGGATCGTGTTTGAGCCCTATTCAAAAGAGATGTACGAAACGACGCATCATTGGGTCGAGGAACGCGAGATTTTCGAACCCGAGAAGGTAGGACGCGGCGCCTATGAGGATGCGGTTGCCCGTGTTGCGTGAATCCTGCAAGCTGGTCTGTGTGCTTTGGCTGGTTGCCGCCACAGGCGGATTGCCGGTCGCAACTGAGGTCCGGGCGCAAGCTTCAAAGCCGGGAGTTGCGGCCGGATCGCCCGGCGGAAAGACAGCCAAGCCGGCCGTCAAGCCAAATCGGCGAATTCGCGCCGAAATGCGCACCTATGACAATTGGTCCGTGACTTGCGAGGAATATGAGCAGCGTCCGGGCAAGCCGGTGTGCACGGCGGCGCTGAAAATCGTACAGCGCAATACCGGCAGAACGTTGTTTGCCTGGCTGCTGGCGAAGCAGGCAAAGACCGGAGAGGTCGTTGGCTGGATACAAACGCTGACAGGCGTGTTGATTGCGCCAGGTGTCACGTTTCAGTTCGCGGCAAAGACGGCGCGAAAATTTGGCTATACTTCCTGTCAACAGGGGCGATGTTCGACGATCATCCGGTTGGGCTTGGCGCTGCGCCGTGAGATCGCTCGCGCCAAATCCGGCAAGATTTCGATCGTCAGCACCAACGGCCGGCGGATCAATTTTCAGATTAATCCGAAAGGTTTTACCAAGGCCTATGCGGCGGTGTTGGCGATCAAGTAGGACCCTTGTCAGGTTCGGTTTTGCGGTCTCAGAAATTAAACCGTACGCCACCGCGTCCGCTGATCCGCCAGATCTTGTCCGTCCTCAAGTCGGTGTGAACAGAACCGAAATTTATGGCCCCGCTTTCATCCAGCCATTCGAGGCCCATATTGCCATAGAAGCCCTGGATCCGCTTTTTTGAACTGCTGATCGTCATGAGCGCAGTGCCGGCAAATGCGAGTTGAAAATCTCCGCCTGATACGCTTTCGGTGAAGTAGCCTACGGTTGCATAGGTTTTGAATATGGCGCCTGGCAGGCGGGCCAGGTGGCTGGCCTGCATTTGGGCGCGAATCTGCGATCGTCTAGGCGGATTGATTTTGATGCCGAGCCCAGTTGTTGATTGGACGCTCCGTTTTGCCCAGTTGCCGCTGATGTAGCGGTAGCGCACAGCTGGCGATACGGTCAGTTCCGGTGTCACCGGTACATTAAGCCCGATGCCGCCTTCCGGACTGAAAAAATATCCCGTGCTGTTGAGGTTGATGATTTCCTCGCCCGACGTCGTCAAATTGCTGGATACGATCATGCGGCCGGTGGAGTTTGTATAGCCCGCTACCACGCTAACATCAGCGAAAACAAATTTGACGGTGGCGCGGCCGTACATGCCCCCGATTCCGTGGGTCACGCTGCTCCGCGGGCCGCTGGGTCCGGATGTTGATGCATTGCTCCAGGCGCCACCGCCAAATGCGCCAATGATCAGCTTGTCATTCGGCCGCCCGTCCAGGCCGGCAATGAAGCCGAAATGCCGTCCGTTGAATTTTCCCGACAGGTCGGTGGACCCGTAGGAACTGGCGCCGCCGAACGGCCGGATATAAAACACCTTTGTCGGGTCGCCGTTGTAAACCTGCTTGGTGACCCGGCCGTCGAGGATTTCTCCGATAGAGCTGCGGACGTCCGCTATTCCAGCATCCCGCATGCGCAGGGGCGTGGTGTCAAGGGCGACAATTGCGTTGCCGATGATCCGGAACGGCCGGCCGGTGACCGAGAGATTTGCGCCGGTCAGGTCATCAAACATGATGATTTGGGACCGCCTTGGAGCCAGGACAACGTTAACCGTGTCGCCGCCGCCGCCAAGGTTCACGATACCGGCCAAGCGAGAACCGGGGCCAAAAGTGAGTGTGTCGGTGGCCCCGGTCAGGCTGATGGAAACGCCGCCCGTGCCGATAATGGTGCCGTTGTTGACGATTGTTGCAGGTCCGGCGCCGGGAGCGACCAGTACGCCGGTCAGGCCGGAAATCCGCCCGCTGTTGGTCAGAACAAGTCCGGCGGTGGCGCCGATGCCGGCGCCTTTGGGCGCATCAATGGCGCCGGAGTTGACGATGGCGTTTACTCCATCGACTAGAATACCGCGGGCGTCGATTCCGGATACTTCGATCGCGCCCTTGTTGAGCACGTCCAATCCGCCAGGGCTGCGAATACCGAAAGCATTGTCACCGGCGACGACGATGCTGCCATTGTTGGTTACCTTGATGGCTCCCGTGCCGAGGATCGCGCCGGACAAGTCGCCTTCAAGGACCAGCTTGCCATTGTTGACGATTTCCGTTTTGTCGCCTGCGCCGATCGCAATGGCGGCTTTCAACCCTCCCGCTGTGATCGTGCCGTCGTTGATGATCAAGCCCTTGCCGGTGATGTTTACGCCAAAGGAATTGGCGGTTGCCGTGGATGCCCCGGCGGTGATCGTCCCCTTGTTCGTGACGGTGCCGCTGGCCGCCGCAATGGCGGTGTTGCCCTCTGCACCGGTAATCGTTCCGGTGCTGGTGAAGGTGATTTCACCCGTGGACTGGAAAATCGTGGCGTTCTTGCCAGTGGAAGCGGCAGCGCCGGAGTTTTCGACCATCAGGGTTTTGGCCTTGACGATTGCACCGCTCGATGCGGCCTCGATCCGGTGCTTGTTGGTCAAGGTCACAACGTCGGCATCAACGAGCGCGCCCGAAAGCGCCTCGGATTTCAGGGTGCCACTGTTTGTAATGGTCAACGTGCCTGAAGCGAGGGCGAATCCGGCGGTAGAGATGAAAACGGCGCCACGATGGGTCATCGTACCCGTGTTGGTGATATCAATCGTTGCACCGTCAATGCCGCGGACCAGACCGGCCCCCGCGATCGTACCTGAATTGTCCAGGGTGAGTGTGACGCCGGGCTGCGGACTGGCTGCATCACCTGCCAGAATGGCCGGTGTGTTGGCGGCGGAAAACATCTCACCGGTATTGGTGATGTCGGCGGAGAGGCCGAACCGGGTCGATCCGTTGATCCGTCCCTTGTTGAGTATGGTTGCGTTCGTGCCGGCATCCAGGGCGAGTGCGCCGGGCGAGCTGCCGGTAATTGTCCCCTCGTTGGTAACCAAAATAGCGGTTGTGCCGCGAACGCCGATGAAAGCGCCGGAGATCGATCCCGTGTTAAACAGGGCGACCGTATTTCCTTGCAGCGCCTGAAGCCCGGTAACAGTCCCGCTGTTCGTCAATTGTGCGTGACCGGAAACCGTGATGGCGGTCTGCCCGTTGACCGTGCGGGTGTTTGTCATTTCCAGATCGCCGGTGGAAACGGCAACGCCGGTTCGGCCGTTGGCAGTGCCGGTGTTGTTGAAGATCAGGTTCCCGGATGCGGAAATGCCTGTGTCGCTGGCATTTATGTCGCCTGCTGAATCGATGGTGTTGTTTGCTCCGACCCTGAAGGTGTCCGCGAAATGCGTGATGTTTGCGCCGCCCTGGACCTGAATCTTGCCACCGGTGAAAGTTGGGTCCCGGCAGCCGCTCGAGGTGCCGGTGCAAATGATCCCGCCGAAGGCGCCGTCAAATGCGCACGTGGCGCGGACGGGGGTGGCAGTGAAAGGCAATCCAAGGCCGAGCGCCAGCGACAACGCCAGCGCCGCCAAGGCGACCTGAGGCCTGGCTCGAACTTCAACACGACTAACACGATACGCCGACATTTCCCCGTCCCGGCTATGCGCTGGCCGGATGTTTCCTTTCCAGCCTTACGATGCGGGAGCAGATTGTGCGCCGGTGCTTAAACCCATGTTAAATCCGGTGTTTTTGCATTCATTTCCTCCGGTTAATGCTGGTTATCCTAAATAGTTTGTTGACTCAGGCAGCCCGCAAGCCCTCACCCGTCGCTGAAATCCCGGGCAGGGACGCGGGCCTGGCGGCATACCGGCTGCGGTTGGTTGCGGACATTGGCGCTGCTGGCTGATTTTGATCGAATATTCCCGGTGGTGTGCCTTTACGGTGCGGAATTTAACCGCCCATTTACCCTGTTGCCCCAAGCTGCGTGAAATACAGGTTCGCCCGATCGAAAAAAGATTCAGGCGGATTGGCCGCCGGCTTCGCTATGCCGATCGGCCGCTAAAGCCCGCCGAATTGAGTCCGCACCCGAGGACTTTCTTGCCGCTTGAGGAAAAATGAGTTCACTAATTCTGGTCGCTGATGATGATCCGGTGCAACGCCGTCTGCTAGACGCCATGGTGCGGCGGTTCGGGTTCGAGGTTGAGACGGTAGATGGCGGCGAGGCCGCGCTTGAGCGCATGCAATCGGCCGACAAGCCGCCGGTTTCGGTTCTTATTCTTGATCTTGTTATGCCGGATGTGGACGGCATGACCGTGCTTGAACGGATGCGCGAGCGGGCGATCAATGTACCGGTAATCGTCCAGACCGCGCATGGATCGATCGAGGCGGTAATCTCGGCAATGCGGGCCGGCGCGACGGATTTCGTCGTCAAACCGGTGGGCGCCGAGCGCCTGCAGATTTCAGTCAAGAACGCCATGCGCACAGAAGCGCTGGAGGGTGAGTTGCGCCGCGCCAGCAAGCGGGCAACCGGCACGCTCAGTTTCAAGGATATCGTTACGCGCGCGGCGAACATGGAGCGGATCATCCGCCTGGGTGAACGAGCAGCCAAATCCAACATTCCGGTGCTGATCGAGGGCGAAAGCGGAGTTGGCAAGGAGCTTATTGCGCGTGCAATTCAGGGCGGCTCCGATCGCCGCGGCAAGCCGTTTGTAACGGTCAATTGCGGCGCCCTACCTGAAAACCTCGTTGAATCGATTCTATTCGGACACGAAAAGGGTGCGTTCACTGGCGCCAATGAGAAACATACCGGCAAATTTGCCGAAGCCAATGGCGGGACGCTGTTTCTCGATGAAGTTGGAGAGTTGCCGCTCGAAACACAGGTCAAACTGTTTCGGGCCCTGCAGGAAGGCGAAATCGATCCGGTTGGCGCAAAGCGTCCAACCAAGGTCGACATCCGGCTGATCTCTGCGACGAACCAGGACTTGATCGAGCTCGTCAAGCGCGGCGATTTTCGCGAGGACCTGTATTACCGGCTCAACGTCTTCCCCATAGGCGTTCCGCCGCTGCGCGCCCGGGCAGACGATATTCCCGTGTTGGCGCGCCAGTTCACGGCCCGTTTCGCCGCCGAAGAAGGCCGCAAATTGCGTGGCCTTTCACCGGAGGCTACAGCGCTTCTATGCTCCTACCAATGGCCCGGAAATGTGCGCCAGCTCGAGAACGCCATATTCCGGGCGGTCGTGATGGCGGAGGGAGACGAACTGACGGTCGCCGAGTTTCCGCAGATTGCAGCCCAGGTGGAAGGATTTGGCGTGCGCATTCCCCCTGTCCCGGCCATGACCGCGCAACAGGCGGAGCCGCAGCGCGAAATTGTCCGCGTCGAAGTGCGCGATCCCAATGTATTGCCGCTGCTCGATGATCACAGCAATGTGCGCCGGCTGGACCATCTGGAGGCGGACGCAATCCGGTTTGCGCTTTCTCATCATCGCAGCCAGATGTCCGAGGTTGCCCGCCGGCTCGGCATCGGCCGCTCGACGCTCTACCGGAAAATGAAAGACTACGGACTGAATGATGCTGATTCAGGCATCGGCGGGGGTTCTCCGCTTGTCGGTACGGTCTCCGGGAACGAAGGGTCGGATGCCGCGGCATAGCTGCCGATTCCGTGTCGCAGAATTGTAACGGCCGGCCAATATGTGCGCTGGCGCACTTCCCACAGGCTTTTGATTCGATTTAAGCTGGACAGGTGTGTAATTGCTGGCGCGTTGGCGCCACGATCGAGTTGGACAGGTGTGCTTATGTCGACCCGGCTTCCCAATCCCCGTCTGCATATGTGGTTTGCGCGCTTGGCCCCGGCTATAGCGGTACTGTTTGTCGCTCCGGTGTTCGTGGCCGCCTCGTTCGCGCAAGAGCGCGCCAATCCGAAGCCGGCAAACGGCGGGCCGGCCGCCGGCATCGCGGTTCCGCCAGCGCCAGCTGCGCCGGTGGATTTGCGCCGGATGTATTATAGGAATCCAGCGACTGCGGCCCCGGTATTCCGGGTTGAATTGCCCCCTGCTGCCGAATTTCCGCGGTCGATCAAGCTGGAAAGCAGGCGTGCGGCGGCGGCCGACGGGGCTGCGGCCAGTGGACCAGCCCCGGTGAGCGGGACATCGGCGAGCGCTCCGGTTGACATTGCCTTGCCTCCACCGGTGGCGGTCGTAATTCGTGATGGCGAGGTGCGCGGCTACTCTCCACTCGCGGCGCATCTGCGTTCGATGCTGACGCCGGCGCTTCAGCAGCAGGCCCGGTACAAGCGCAAACGTGCGCGCGGGAAAAAAGCACGGCGAGCCCGCTGGAAGACCCGGAAAGCCTTTCGCGCGCTGCGACCGTTTGCCGAGTTTTATGCGAGCCGGAAATTTGAGCCGGTGTGGTTGTCAAAGGGTCAATGGACCGATCAGGCGCGCTCGGCGCTGACGCGCCTGCACCGGGCGAACGATGATGCAATCAAGCTTAATATTGCATTGCCTGAGAGGCTTCCAGTGCCGACCGGCGCTGACAAGGATCTGGCGGCGGCTGAATTACTGCTATCGAAGGTCGTTGCCCGCTATGCCCGTTACGCGCGTGCCGGAGCGATCAATCCGCTCCGGGTCTCATCACTGATCACCGTCAAACGGGATATCCCGCAGACTGCCGAAATATTGGCAAGAATTTCATCTGCCGAATTCGCCGGCGATGCGTTGCGCGCCTACAATCCACCTCACGCGGGCTACGTCGCGCTCCGGTCGAAACTTGCAGAATTGCGCGCCCGCGAAGATGAAAAGAAACTGCCGCCGATCGCCTTTGGGCGCACCTTGCGCGTTGGCATGCGTGATCCGCGCGTGCCGCTCATTCGCTTGCGATTGGGACTCACCGCAGCTGAAGAGGGCAGCGAAAATCTTTACGATACAAAGGTAGCCAGTGCCGTCGCCCGCTTTCAACGCAGCCGTGGGCTTCGCGCAAACGGGCGGCTGTCGCGATTGACGATCAAGGCGATGTCCCGCGACAATCGTGCCCGGCTGATCAATGAAATTATCGCCAACATGGAGCGCTGGCGCTGGCTGCCGGCGAACCTGGGGGCGACCCATATCCTGGTGAACGTGCCGGAATTCAGAATGCGCATGTTCCGCGATGGGGCGAAGGTTCATTCTGCCAGGGTTATTGTCGGCAAGCGCAAGACGCAGACGCCGATCTTTTCCGACGTGATGCGATATGTCGTGCTCAATCCCTATTGGAACGTTCCGGTATCGATCATCAAGAAGGAAATGATGCCGGCGTTTGAAAAGGATCCAACCTATTTCACTCGCAACGGTTACGAAGTCAGGGACAATGGCAAACGGCTTGTCGTGCGACAGCCGCCGGGACCGCGCAATGCGCTCGGGTATGTCAAGTTCCTGTTTCCCAACAGGCATGCGGTTTACATGCATGATACGCCCGGCCGTCACCGGTTCCGGTATGCTTCGCGGGCGTTCAGCCACGGATGCGTCCGATTGCAGGATCCATTCAAACTGGCCGGGATCGTTCTGGCGGGGCAGAAGGGCTGGAGCGAGAAGCGCCTGCGCCGGATGATCGGCGGCAAGAACCGCACAATTACGCTGCGGAACAAGGTTCCTGTTCATATCGTCTACATGACCGCTCGGGTTGACGAGAACGACGAACTTGTCCTGTTCCGGGACCTGTATGGTCATTCGCGCCGCCTGAGGGCGCTCATGGGATTGCGGGGATAATTCTGCACGGCCCGGCCTGCCGGCACAGGCGGACAGGGTATACCGCCGGGCAGCTCTGGGCATGGTTTTGGCGGGCCTCGAACAAAATCCAATATACCCGGGATATATCGTTTCGAATCAGAAATTTATGCCGACGACCGGAGCGATCGCGATGGCGGCGCCCCGGCAGGCGCGCAAAACGCTCGAATTAAACGACAAATTGAAGCCGATTGTCTCAGGTGGCGGTTTGTGACACAAAGCTGCCATGTTTTCGGGGCCTTGTCCGGCGTCGGCTTTCTCCGCGGGGACGGTCTGTCCGCTGAAGGTTCAGCGAAACGGGGCTGGAGTTGATGCGGGGCAATTTATTCCGGCGGAGGGAGTGGTAACTTACGGGGCATTAACCCTTTTCGGTAACCATGCGGTGAGGTTAAGGAAGTGTCGCGTTGAGTGCGCGGGATTTCGGTTACGCCTTGCGGTACTTACTCAATGCGTTATTTGGCCAAATTGGCTCCTGAAAGTTACGCCTTCAGGCAAACGTGAGATTAGGTTTGGGCACCAATTGCACGAGCGCGGCGGTGAGCCGCGCGGGATCAACAGCGGGGATTGCGGGGCTGCTTGGGCTGGCGCTGCTCGTTATTGCACCTGACAATACTCAAACCGCTGTCGCCAACGGCGATACCCGGAGCATCAGCCTTTATCATGCGCACCGCAAGGACTCGCTGGTCGTAACATTCCGGCGCAACGGGCGATACGTTGGTTCAGCCCTGCGCAAACTGAATTATTTTCTCCGCGACTGGCGCAATGACGAACAGGTCAGGATGGATCCGCGCCTGTTCGATGTGATTTGGGAAGCCCAGCGCATGGTCGGAGTCAACGGCCGCATTACTGTCTTGTCGTCGTATCGGTCGCCGCGCACCAATGCGATGCTTCGACGCCGTTCGCGTGGCGTAGCGAAGAATTCCCAGCACATGTATGGCAGGGCGATGGATCTTCGTATATCCGGCGCCAATATGCACCGGGTGCGCGAGGCGGCGATAAAAATGCAGAGGGGCGGCGTCGGCTGGTATCGCTCGCGCTTCGTGCATCTTGATGTGGGTTCGGTTCGCGCCTGGCCGCGGATGAGTTATGCCCAGCTCACGCGCTTGTTCCCTGATGGCAAGACGGTCCACGTCGCGCGCGACGGACGGACACTCTCCGGGTATGAAGAAGCCCGCCGGATTGTGGCCTCTCGCAACGGATCGTATGTGCCGACTCTTGCACAGGTTCGGGAAAAGGGTTTTCTGGAGCGGTTGCTTGGCTGGGGTGATTCCGGCGATGAGGCGGATCAAGCGCAAGCACGGCGGCGGGTCGCCCGGGCTCCGCTTGGCCGGACCGGCGTTTCGGCGAACGAAGAGAATTCTTCAGTGAATTTCTTCCGGCGCGACGCGGCACGCCGGCGCGGGCGCGGTCCTGCGCTAGCCAAGGTGCAGGAGCGTGCCAAGCCCGCGGAGTCCGCCAAGCCTGCGGAAGCAGCCAAGCCCGGCACACCCATTGCAGAAGAAAAACGGGGAATACCGATTCCGGTTCCACCCCGGCGGCCGAGCGAAAACAAGATCGCGGCGCTTATTCAGACGGCAACCGGGAATATCGAGGCGGCATCTGCCCCGGTTCCGCCGGCGCGTCCGGACAAGCTCATCGTCGTGGCGGAGAATGCGCCTGAAGCGCCGGCTCCGATCCCGGCAGATAGCCGAGGCCGTCTTGCCGCTCTCATCGGCCTCAACAGCGCAGGTGTGATCGGAGCAAAAAGCGGTCTTCCCGATGTCATTACCCGAGGCACGGCGGTCGCAGCGCATGCAGCCGCGCCCGATGCCATGGCGTTTGCGCCACCTCCCGGGGCCAAATTCGGTCGCGCGCGGGGCCGTACACTGGTGCGCAAACTGGCGCTGCGCCGGAGTTTGCCGTCAACACCGTCTATCGCTCGTGCGGTTGGAATGCGGGCGGCAACACAACGGGCGCCTGCCAGTGTTCTGGTTGCGGCCCGTTTCGACCGGTCCAACTTCAACCTGTTGACCCGGCCGGAAAGTCTGGCCCTGTCGCCGGCGCATAGCCTGATGGGATCATCCATCGCTTCGCTCCGCTCTGCGGCGCGGCACAGCCGCCAGACATTGATCTTCGCCGGGCAGGATCGTTATCAGACGCGTTTTGTATCCGTGAATGCACCACGAGCGCTCGCGCACGCGAACTTCAATAGCGCAAAATAGCCGCGAAGCTTCTTGACAAGGCTGGATATCGCGATCCTGTGAGCGGGATGCTCTGGCCGTTCGTGGGGCCGTTCCTGGCATTCCCCCGAATATGCCCTTCGCCGGTTTCGCGTGACGTAGCTACCGGGTCACGTGAAGAACACGCATCACGACAAGACACAAGATCGCAAGGCGAATTCATGAAATTGCCACGGGACTCTAGTCGATCATCCCCAGGGCATTCAAGTAAAGGTCGAGGACGGTCTCTTCCTCCCGCCGCTTGTCCGCATCGACCCTGCGCATAGAAACTATTTTCCGCATGATCTTCGGATCAAAGCCATTGCCTTTCGCTTCCGCATAGACTTCCTTGATGTCCTCGGCAATTGTCCGCTTTTCTTCTTCAAGCCGCTCGACGCGCTCAATGAAGGATCGCAGATGCGAGGCGTTGACGGTTGCGCTGTCCATGCCAGTAACCCTTGCAAATAATTAATATGTTCTTCGCCGGCACTGCCGCTGTACTAACCAAAAATGCAGGTAGGCGGTTGGAATTCGCCCGCTGCTCCTGTTCCGGCAGCCCGCGAGAACGCAATAGCGATGGCGCAGAAGTGCGCCAGGGTCAACGACGATGCGGCGAGTGCAGCAAGTAATCCACGCAATCCCCGTCGCGGGGGCTGTCCCCTATTGGCCGTGCTGCTTTATTGCTGCGTCAAAGGCGGCTTTCTGTTGCGGTGATGCTTCGGTCTGGTACTTCGATTTCCACTCGTTGTAAGGCATGCCGTAGACGTGTTCGCGTGCGTCTTCCTTGCCAATCTCAAGGCCCCGTTCGTCGGCAGCGTCCTTGATCCAGTTGGACAGGCAGTTACGGCAAAAGCCGCCGAGATTCATCAGGTCGATATTCTGGACATCGGTGCGCGAGCGAAGATGGTCGACGAGCCGGCGAAAAGCGGCGGCTTCGAGCTCGGTCCGGGTTGCGTCGTCAATCTGTTTCATGTCGTCGATCCTTTTGCCGATAGGTCATCATGTGTCACGAAGCGTGTACCTCCTGCCAGTCCCGGCGCGGCTGGCGAAGTATTGTATCTGTCTAATGTCGTCGTCCTGCAAGGCTTCTGCAAGGGGGGCGGCGATGCGATGCGCCCAATTCGAGGCGCCGATGTTATCGGCAATCAGGTCCTGGCGGAACTCTATCAGGACATGCGGCAACCCGCGATTGGTGCCGTGCTCGTTGAGCGTATCTCCTACCAGCGCGCCGTCGTAGGGTTCATTGTCACCCACGGTCAGTTCCGGGTCGATTTGCAATGCGCGGAAGAAGCGTGATGCCAGGCGCGGATCGCTGTCCCAAAGCAGCCCAATCTGCCAAGGCCTGGTTCCGCCGCGCCAATGATGGGTGAAGCTGTGGATCGAGACGATTGCCGGGACAATTTTCCGCTGCAGCATCGTGTCAAGATTTTGCCGTACCGCGTCGCGGTAGGGTTGCCAGAACCGTTGCCGGCGGTGCTTGATTTCTTCCGCACCTGCGTAGCGATTACCCGGAATAATGGCGCCATCGGAAATTCGCATGACCAGCGTGGGGTCATCGGCGCCACGATTGGGGTCGATAAGCAATCGCGAAAAGCGCGTCAGAAAGGCCGGGGCATTGAAGCGCCGCGCCAGGGCGCGTGTGACATCGGCGGCCCCGATGTCCCAGCCAATATGCCGCTGTAATTGTTCCGGTGGCAGGTCGAGCGTGCCGTATTCGGGCGGCAATTCGTTCGAGGCATGGTCACACAAGAACAAAACGCCGGATGCTTCATCGCCAGGGATAAATTCCGGCGGAAAGGGCGCCCCAGCGCTGCCGGGAACGCTTGCTTGCTCGTTTTCCATAACCGCACATCGGCTAAAATTTGCCAATTTGTCAAAGCACATGGTGCAGGGCTGGCGGCAATCGGTTAACTGTCGGCTGAAATAATGGGCACGGTGATTCGGAAAGCAGTACAGCGCCGTTCGCCTGATCAGGTATTTCCCCTTGAGCGCGCGATCCAACGATGGCAGATGCGGTCCATAGATTGAATGTACGAACGGGTATGTGGCGGGCGAGCCTGACTGGCCTGGCGGGGATAGTGCTGTCGCTGCTTCTCGCAGGGGCGGCGAAGGCTGATTTTCGCCTTTGCAACAATTCGTCCCAGCGGGTGAGCGTTGCGTTGTCCTACACGGACGGCAAGCAATGGATTACCGAGGGCTGGTGGAACCTGAAGCCGTCGGCCTGCGAAACGCTGTTGCGCGGAGCGCTAGCAGTGCAGTTTTATTATGTGTATGGCATGGACGAGCGCGGCGGAGAGTGGAAAGGCAAGGCCTACATGTGTACGCGCGATCGCGAGTTCCGGATTATCGGCCGCAACGATTGCCTTGTCCGCGGCTATGACCGAACCGGGTTTTTCAAGATAGATACCGGATCGCAGGCCAAGAACTGGACCGTACAGCTGACGGACAAGCAGCAGGCGCCTGCCGCCAAATAGGCCGTTTGGCCGGATTCGCGGGTACGAAAAACGCTTTTGTTTTGACAGGATAATCTGATGAGACGGCATCGCCGGGTTAAAATACTCGCCACTCTCGGCCCCAGCTCGCAAGATCCGAAGATATTGGAAAAGCTGTTTGAGGCTGGCGCGGACCTGTTCCGCATCAACATGAGCCATGCCAGCCACGCCGGGATGGCCGAGCGGGTGCGCACGATCCGTGCCCTGGAAAAAAAGTACAACCGGCCGATTGGCATCCTGGCCGACCTGCAAGGGCCGAAGCTCCGGGTTGGAGAATTCGCAAACGGCGAGGTTGAGCTGGAGGCCGGTGCACAGTTCCAGTTCGATTCGGCACGCGCGAAGGGCGACGAAACACGCGTGCAATTGCCCCATCCGGAAATATTGCGGGCGCTTGAACCGGGACATACCGTCCTTGTGGACGACGGCAAGATGCGCCTTACCGTAACGGAAGCGCACGCGAGAAAGGCGATCGTCCGCGTCGAAATTGGCGGGCGCATTTCCAACCGCAAGGGTGTCAGTTTGCCGGATACTGACATACCTGTGTCGGCGATGACCGAAAAGGACCTGTCGGATCTTGATGCTGCCTTGAATGCCGGGGTCGACTGGATTGCGGTATCGTTCGTGCAACGGGCCGATGACATCGCCGCGGTCAAGAAAATCGCGGCTGGTCGCGCGCTGGTGCTGGCGAAGATTGAAAAACCGCAGGCAATACAGCGCCTGACCGAAATCGTGGAGATTTCCGATGCCTTGATGGTGGCTCGCGGTGACCTGGGCGTTGAAATGCCGGTGGAGAAAGTTCCTTCCCTGCAGAAGCGCATATCGCGACTGGCCCGGCGCATGGGAAAACCGGTGGTGATTGCAACGCAAATGCTCGAGTCGATGATCGTATCGCCGGTGCCAACCAGAGCGGAAGTGTCCGACGTCGCGACCGCTGTGTATGACGGCGCCGACGCCGTCATGCTATCGGCGGAAAGCGCCTCCGGACAATATCCGCTGGAGGCGGTGGCGACGATGAACCGGATCGCCGAAGAGGTCGAGAGCGATGAACTTTATCGCTCGATCATCAACTCCCAGCGCGGTACGCCTGAAGCGACCGGAGCAGATGCCATTGCGTCGGCGGCGCGGGAGGTGGCCGAGACATTGTCCCTGAACGCCATTTGCGCCTGGACCGCACGTGGTTCGACGGTCTTGCGTGTTGCACGCGAACGGCCGAAGCCGCATATATTGGCGCTAACGCCGGATATCGGGACAGCAAGGCGCATGACCCTGGTGTGGGGCGTGCATGCAATCGTTACCAAGGATGCCGACGATATTGATGATATGGCGTTGCGGGCGGCAAAGTTCACCAATCGCGAGGAATTCTCCAAGGAAGGAGACCGGATCATCGTGATCGCCGGTTTGCCATTCGGAACTCCGGGCGCGACCAACGTCATGCGCATCGCCTTTACCGGAAGGGAGCGGTAGCTGCAGCCTCGCAACTGGTTGTTGCTATGCCAGCGTTTAGGCGATTTCAATCGCGCCGCCGGGCCGGTGCGGCGGGATCTGGCGGCTTGCTGACACGGATAAAAAGCTTTTCGAATTCGGCTACAATGTTTGCGGTATGCGACCAGTGCGGCGCGTGTCCGACCCCCGGCAAAATTGTCAGCGTGGCGCCGCGGATCTCCCGGGCGCTGGAACGGGAATGAATGTCGGTGAGAACGATCGTGTCGGCGCTTCCGGAAATTATAGCCACCGGCAAACGGATCCCGCGGTAGCGTGGCGCTTGTTGTTTCACAAACGCATACAAACTCGCGACATCGGTGGCGTTATGGCCGAAGGCAGCGGGCCGCAAGACAAGCGGCAACTTGATATTCTCGATTTGGTTTGGCGGTGGTGCTTGGGGGGCAAAGACGCTGTGGACCGCGGCTGACATCAACAACTGTCCCAGTGGCAGGGCCAGCGTATGATTGAACAGGCTACCGACCTGGGAAGCCGAGAGCGTGTAATAGAGCGCAATACCGCCGGGCCAGGGGTGGCTTACCGGCGATACCAGCAGCAAGCCCTGGACAAATCCGGCATGGTCGAGCGCCAATTGCAATCCGATTGCTCCGGCAAGGGAGTGGACGCCCACCAGAGCTTTTAAAACGCCATGCTTCTCCATGGCTCGGCGTATCAGGCTGGCCTGGCTGTCCGGCCCTGCTGCGCCCGTGTTGGCTGGGCGCGTACTCCATCCTTGCCCGGGTCTGTCAATGCTGATTACCCTGTAACCGCGCTGGAGCAATTGCGGGGCAAGAGCCTTGCGCATTTCCGCTTCATTGCCGCTGGCTCCGTGGATCAGCAGCACGGTGCCTTTTTCAGGTAAATCCGGGCGCAGGTCGGTGAAGTGGAGCCTCACATCGTCGACATCAATCATCTGTCCGGCGGGTGGATAGCGTGCTTCGATAACCCGTGTTTGCCATCGGGTGTAGAGGGCAGCAATTCCCAATACGCCGGCAAAGACCAGAAGGATGATCAGGAATGCCCGCACCAGCGCCTCTTTCCGGTCATGTCCGCACCGTTACGTCTGCATGCGCTGTCGAGCGAATCCCGGTTGAGACGGCCTCGCGTCAGATACCCTGACCTTCGACGGAGACTTTCAGCTTGTCGATGATGGAGGATATGTTTTTCAACTGCGGATTGATCTCTAGCGCGCGGCGGAAGACCTTCAAGGACAGTTTCTCCAGCTTGGCGCGGCGCAAAATAAAGCCCAGTCCAACCAGGGCGCCAAAATGGCGGGGCTCCCGCGCCAGCGTTTCGGCGATGTCGGAAACGGCGCCATCCGGATCGTCGGAAAAATATCTGACGGTGGCGCGCTTGTTCCAAACTTCCGACCATCCCGGTTCGAGATATACGATCTTGTCCAGGAGCTGGAGTGCAAGCCTGTGGTTTTTCTTTTTCATGGCCAGGGCGGCGCGTGTCATCAGAAGATCAGCGGTGTCGGAGCCGGAATTCATCCAGGCTCGTTCGATGGACCGCACTATGCCTCTTGCCTGGCGCCGGTTCTTTGCCTTTCCCAGGCGGTTGAACAATTCATCCAGGACCGCCTTGCGGTCGGCCGGTTTGGTGGCCGGCTTTGGATTCTTTTGCTTTGCCTGTCGTTTGCGCAGATCGGGGCCGCGCTCTTGGCCGGAGCCGCTGCTGGAAGCCGGTGGCTTGGCCTTGCTGCTGGGGCCGAAGACCTGAGTGCCCGGCGGAAGCTGAAGTGGCGGCATGCCGGGAAGGCGCAACTCCGGGCCCTTGGGTGGACCCGCTTGTTGCGCATTCGTGCCAGCGCTTGTGACGAAGATCGCCGCGGTGAGGGCGGAAATCATGGCGATAGTTTTACTGAAATTGAGCATCGCGCCACTCTAGAAACGATTACAGGCGAATCTATGTCTGGCATGGCAAAACGTCAAAGGGGAGTTTGCGCAAATCTGTGCCGGAATGCCGATGGGCTTGAGTATCGCCGGCGACTGGTTGACCGGAGCGCGCCCTGCGTCAGGCGCAACAAATCTGGCCCTCTCAAACAGGCGGGGCCGGGTTTGGAATATTGTTTTGAAAAAGGCTCTACGCCGGTCAGCCCTGGCGCGCCTTGAAGCGCTTTTGAACCTTGTTGATGATGTATACGCGACCGCGGCGGCGCACCAACTGATTGTTGCGATGGCGAGTACGCAAAGATTTCAACGAGTTACGGACTTTCATGGTCTTTTCCAAACAATTCAGCCGCGGTTCGGGCGCGGCTGCATTCAAGAGTTGCCGATCATATGCCTGATATTTCAGCGCTAATCAAGTTCCGGGTGGCAATCATGTCCGGTGGCGGGCGCCAAACGTGTGCATGGATCAGGCTTCAATCAAAGCAGAGTTCATGCGTGGCGCCGAAGATTTCATCCCGGCGGACAGTAATCTACACTACCATTGGAGCCGGGCACTAGCGGTGATGCCGACACGGAGCAGTTTCATGAACGGGATTGATGATTTGGCAGAACGCCTGGCCGGGGCGAGGCAGAGCAGGAAGTTTCTGACTTTTGGTGACGAATTGCGTTGCCCGACCGCCGTGGCAGCCTACCGTGTGCAGGCGCAAACGGTTCGTATCCTTTCCGAGAAAGTCGCCGGCTGGAAGGTTGGGATCGGTCCCGACGGTAATGCAATGGCAGCCCCGATATTGACTGGCGATCTGGTGGGCGATGGTGAGGCTTTCAAGCTGTCCGGTGATCTGGCGTCGGTAAAGGTCGAAGCGGAACTTGCCCTGCGGCTTGGTTGCGATCTGCCGGCAAGGGTAGGCGAGGCCTATACGCGCGATGATATATTGGGTGCAGTTGCCGAAGTATTTTGCGGTATCGAACTGGTTCATACGCGTTTTCGCAACGATGCAGATGTCGATTTTGTCACTCGGCTTGCGGACAACTTCGCCCACGGCGCCTATGCGATCGGGGGCGGTACAAGCGCCTTTGGCGAGCTCGATCTGGCGCAATTGCGCTGCATTGTCAGGCGCGACGGTTCGCTGGTTTCCGATCGGAACGGGGGACATCCGCTCGGTGATCCGCTCACGCCCGTACTCGCATGGGCGAACGGCCAGTGCGACGAACTTGGCGGGTTGCGCGCCGGACAATTTATCACCACGGGAACCTTGATCGAGCCGTTCGCCGCTGAAAGGGCAACTGAATTGCAGGCGTCGCTGGATCGGGTGGGGGCCGTTTCCCTGCGCATAAGTACTCCCGAATGATGGAAAAGTTACACGCCAGAGCCGTTCACACATCATGAAATTATTTCATGGCTCTAGATTCTTGATTTGATGGGTTTTTCCATCGCCTCGGGAAGATGCTCCACTTTCTCGATGAGGCGATGGACCTTGCCTCATGGTCAACTTGTCCCGGATCCAAAACCAAGGATTTATATTTCGGGTTGATGGACCGGACAACCGATTTCCCATATTCTTGTAAATGATCTCTTGCGGCTTTTCACGCTTTCCCGCCACCTCATAGTCCTCCTGAAAACGGGATAAACTATTCCACTATCCTGATCACTCCATAGGGGCTATCTACTAGCCTATTAGAATTTTCAAATTGGCTATTTGGCTGCGCTAGTCAGCGCAGCACAGGTTTATTTCTAGAAGCTAAGTAAGAAAGCATTTCACCTCTATTGACGGTGTACCAGATATAAAAAAGGGATTTATAAACGCTCTATTTATCCATGAGCGATTTTTAATAAATGCTCGCATCTGTCAACTTTTCTGACGAATGTCTTACATTATGACGTATTGATCCGGTGGCTCTGCAAGCTTCTAAATATTGTTCTCAGAATAAGACTGATGTCGGGGAGAATGCCACGCAGTGCGATGTAATCTGCATCGCGCCGAGCCAATTCTATCGGATCGCTCATGTCTATCCCTTCAACCTGTGCCAGACCGCTGATACCGGGCAACACATCCAAAACACCCCGCTGCTGGCGTGCCTCGATTAGGTAGGTCTGGACGGGAAGACAAGGGCGGGGGCCAATCAGGGCAATCTCACCTCGCAGGATATTCCAGACTTGCGGCAATTCGTCAATCCTGGTGCGACGGAGGAAGGCGCCGACCCTGGTAACCGCAGAGGCCGATACTTCATGTGTTCCCGCCTGTTCAGTGCCGACTTGCATGGTGCGGAATTTCCAGCAGGTGAACAGCTTGCCGTATCGTCCGATGCGGGTTTGTCCGAATATTGCCGGCCCGGAGGAATCACATCTTACGGCAATCCAGGTGACCAAAAGTAGCCACCAGAAGCCAAAGATGATCGTGAGGGCAAAGGAGTAATCAATCAACCTCATCGCTGCAGTATAGACAGCATTACCCTTCTTTGCGTCGGACAAAATCAGACGGCCGTCTTCACCTGCGGGAGCGCCAGAGCGCATATATAAAGCCAAACGCTCGACATTGACTGTCGGACGGAGTGCGGCGAGGACGTAAGAGGTAGGTCGGTGTAGGACTGGAGGAAGACAGTTCAGAAAGCTTAGTTTGCCCGCAAATAATTTGCCTTGAACAAAAGGCAGATAGAGGATCGAGGCATCAATGTTCCCGGCCGCCGCGAGAATGGCCAGCGCCCCGCGACGCTTGCTTTCAGCGTAGGAGCTACGATTGCCGGTAGCGAGGGCGTGAACGGTTGAGACATAAATGAACCGCGGGATGCCCGCAGCTCGCGCCTGTTCAAGTACGTGCAGAGCATGATCCACGTTTCCATGATCGAAATCTACGATAGTACCGGGCCGGTCGTTATTGCGGGCAGAAAGATGCAAAAGAATGTCGATCCCTTTTCCGGCGGTGGCAAGATCGGCTACCCCTGAAGTAGGTAAGTTGCTAAAGATTTTTTCAAGAGAGGTGGGATCACGTCCGACGAGGAGTAGGTCCATCCCGGCCGCGGATAGCAGAGGGACAAGTTGCCGGCCGACAATACCTGTTGCGCCTGTGATTGCCACTTTCATTCGATGATCTCTATTCTAAATTTCTAGAAGCTAAAAAATATCGAGGTCATATATTATTCCGTCTTTATTTTCCGTGTAATATTGAACTAGAAATATTATCGTAGGCTCACACAGAACAAGGTACTTGCGAATTTTATAGAGTAGTTTTTCTAACTCGAATATAACAACAGCAAATTTAAATTGTTTTTCACAATAAATTAAATTTTTAGGATATAATTTTTTAAAAAATATGATAAATTTCCCACGAATCAAGTATTTTTTTGAACAATCTCTAGAGTCTGTG
>CAZTMN010000056.1:0-25801 GCA_964615275.1 uncultured Beijerinckia sp.
TCCTCCCTTACGCAATCACCCTGAACTGTCCCATAGGCGCTGATGTCGGGCAGCGCGTAGTATTTCGCAACAGCAATTAGAGTGGGAATATCAGCATGTATTTGGGAAACCCCTACCCCCGCTCCCAGATTAGTATAGCTTGTTGAAATCACCACTTTTACTCGGTAAAAGTAGCGTAACAATAACAATTGTCAGAGGTAGTCGAGGACAGGCATTTTGCCTTTTTGAGGGGAAAGTAGTCAGACCCCTCTTACCCCCCTCCTCTGAGCATCCTCGATTGTTTTAGGATGACCTCAGATACGACGGGGTTCGGTCCACATAAAAAATGTGAAAATCTTTATACTCAAGCGCCATTTTTGGAGCGATGCGCTCTAAGCGTAAACTATGCTTTTTGAGCATAGAATAGACATGGTTCCCGTAGAAGCGTTTGCCTCTGGGTGTTTCATACCCTCGCAACCGCAACCATTCTGCGATTTTTCTATATCCCAAACCTTCTGATTGAAGACGATGGATCGTGTCGATCAGAAACTGTTGGTATTCGGAGTAAGGGGCAACACGAAGCGAAGGCGATTTTATGGTTACGCTAAAACGAAGAAACGCAGAAATATTTTCTTCTATAATACCCCCTTCTAAAACTACTCCACGGTAACGCTTTTTGCCAGATTCCTGGGCTGGTCGACGTCTTTGCCCATGAACACGGCGGTGTGGTAGGCCAGCATCTGCACCGGGATGGCATACACCAACGGTGCGAATTCAGCATTCATCTCCGGCAGAAGCAAAGCGGCCTCAAAATCGACCCCTGCTTCATCGGCTGCCCGCTTGTCGCCAATCAGGATGATACGCCCGCCCCGCGCGGCCACCTCCTGCATATTCGACACGGTCTTTTCGTAAACCGGATCGAAGGGGGCGATGACAATTACCGGCATTGCCTCGTCAATCAAGGCGATCGGGCCATGTTTGAGTTCGCCAGCCGCGTAGCCTTCGGCGTGAATGTAAGAAATTTCCTTGAGTTTCAGCGCTCCCTCAAGCGCCAGCGGATAGCTTGTACCGCGGCCGAGGTACAGAACATCACTGGCCTTCGCGAGATTGTGACAAAATTGTTCGATTTTCGACTCGATCCTGGCAGCTTCCGCCATTTGCCCAGGAATGGCGATCAACTGGGAAACAAATTCCTGCTCGGCATCCTCACTCAACGCACCCCGTGCGCGACCAAAAGCTATGGCGAGGGCCGCGAGTACCGCAAGTTGACAAGTGAATGCCTTCGTCGACGCCACGCCTATCTCGGGACCGGCCAGGGTAAGCGCCGTCACGTCACTTTCACGCGCTATCGTTGAGGTCGGTACATTAACCACGGACAAAATTGACTGCCCATTCTGCTTGGCATAGCGCAGCGAAGCCAGCGTGTCGGCAGTTTCACCCGATTGCGAAACCACTATCATCAACCCGTCAGGGTCCAGGGGCGCCTCGCGATAGCGATACTCCGAGGCAACGTCGATCTCGACCGGCAGGCGGGCAAAACGCTCGAACCAGTATTTGGCTGTCAGACCCGCATAATACGCCGTACCACACGCACAAATCGTCACCCGCGACAACTTCTGCGGATCGAATGGCAATTCGAATGGAAGCCGCACCTCGCCGTTCGACATGTCAAGGTAATGGGCCAGCGTTCGGCCGACGACCTCCGGCTGCTCGTGGATTTCCTTCGCCATGAAGTGGCGGAAATTCCCCTTGTCGACCAGATAGGCTGCCGCCTGCGTCTTTTGCCTCGGCCGCTCAACCACCGCGCCGGCGCTGTCGCGAATTTCGCAGGAATTGCGGTGCATAATCGCCCAATCGCCGTCCTCCAGATAGGTCAGGATATCGGTAAATGGAGCAAGCGCCAGCGCGTCGGAGCCAAGGTACATTTCGCCATCGCCATAGCCTATTGCCAATGGCGCACCTTGCCGGGCGGCTATGATAAGGTCTGCATCGCCGTCGAACAGCAGCGCCAACGCAAAGGCCCCTTGCAGTCGCGGCAGCGCCGCAGCAACAGCGGCGACCGGGTCCTTGCCCTGATTCAATTGTTCCGTGACGAGATGGGCGACAACCTCGGTATCCGTCTCGGTCCTGAACTCATGCCCAAGGGCAGTCAGTTCGTCGCGTAAACTGCGAAAATTCTCGATGATGCCGTTGTGGACCACTGCGACATGACCGGTCGCATGTGGATGAGCATTGTTTTCAGTTGGCCTGCCGTGCGTGGCCCAACGGGTATGCCCGATGCCCGAATGCCCGTGCAACGGCTCGTGTGTGAGACGTGCGTCAAGATTGCGCAATTTGCCTTCAGCCCGGCGGCGAACGATTTTGCCAGCTTCGATTGTTGCGATTCCCGCTGAATCGTACCCGCGGTATTCCAGGCGGCGCAGGGCCTCAACCAGTTTTTCCGCGACAGGTTCGCTACCAAGGATGCCGACAATTCCACACATTCAGATTTCCTGCATCAATCCTGCGCATCAATCGCAAGGTGGCCATTCAACCGCAAAGGAGCAAATGCCCGGGGGCAACCGGGATACGCCACGCCCTTGATCCAGGGTGGTTTCACCCCTTTGGCCCGCAACAGCGCGGCGCAAGGCTCATATAGCCGAATCAGCGCCGCGTTAATAGCGAGCCCGCCATCAATTCCCTTTGCCATTTGCAACAGCCTCACCTGGCCGGGCCAAGGCACAGATCCGGCGGCCTCGACCAGATTACCCCCGTTTGCGGGCGAGAACGCCGCGCATTGCCGCGCTCACCTGTTTACCGTAATAAAAGACAATCAGGCGGCTTCCGGATTCGACTATTCAAGCTGAACCCTGCAAGCCTGCAACCAAATACCAGATACTGCCCCCGGCAGTGCGAGAGGTTTCAACGAAGGACATCGATGTCTGAGCCCGTATCGCAGCCCGGGAGCACAGTAGAGGGCCCGAAGCCAGCGCGTAGATTGTCGGCATTGCGCCGGAAAGTGCGCAATCTGTACTTTGGCCAAAGCAAAGGCTCAAAGTTCTTCAGAATCGCCTTGCTGACATTTGATCTGGCGACAATATTGTTCTTCATAGTCTCATCCATGTCGGACGTCGACGCTGCCTGGCATTGGATTGACTATCCCATCGCCGTTATTATCCTCTTGGAATTGGGCGCGCGCTTGTGGATCGCGGACCGGCCCATGCGTTACCTGACGCAATTTTCTTCCATCGCCGATATTCTCGTCGTCATATCGTTGCTCGCGCCGCTTGTGTTCAGCAACCTCGCGTTTCTTCGGGTTGTGCGCATGTTGCGATTGTTGCGATCCTACAGGGTGTTGCACGAACTACGGGATGTCTCGCCGTTTTTTGCCCGCAACGAGGAGATAATCCAGTCGTCGATAAATCTCCTGGTATTCATCTTCGTCGTAACGGCGGTCGTCTACGTACTCGAAGGCCGTATCAATCCGAATATCAACAACTACTTCGACGCGCTCTATTTTACCGTCGCAACTCTGACGACTACGGGGTTTGGCGACATCACCATGACCGATACTGCCGGCCGTCTCCTTGCCGTCATCATTATGATACTCGGTGTCGCTCTGTTCCTGCGGCTGATCCAGACGATTTTCCGGCCGGCCAAGGTCAAATATCCCTGTCCGGATTGCGGACTAAATCGCCACGACCCCGACGCCGTCCACTGCAAGCACTGCGGTCACGTTCTGAACATTCCCAACGAGGGATACGACTAGAGCAGCGCGCGTTTTCATCGGATCGGTTTCCGGGCCTGGGTTCTTGATTTTGAGCGTTTCCGGACCGAAGACCGGTGTCCGCATTACCCGGAAATGCTTTAGAGCAACACGCTCAATTGGTCTTTCAATTTTCAGCACCCGGTTCCGACAGCTATTTCCGGCGTTGATTTTGCAACCTTGCCCGGAATTCGCTGGCCCAGCCAGGCTTCTGGTACTGCCTGCCGCGAGCGACACCCAATGCGTTTGCCTCGACATCCTTGGTGATCACCGAACCGGAGCCGACATACGCACCATCGCCAATTTTCACCGGCGCAACGAGCGATGAATTGGACCCGATAAAGGCGCCGGCGCCAATTTCTGTCGTATGCTTGCCAAAACCGTCGTAATTGCAGGTGATTGTTCCTGCACCAATATTGGCCTTCGGGCCGACCGTCGCATCCCCGATATAGGTCAAATGGCTGACCGCGGCACTCGCACCGATACTTGCTGCCTTGATTTCTACAAAATTACCAACCTTGGCCTTCTCTCCCAATCTGGCGCCGGGCCTTAGACGGCCGAACGGGCCAACGCTCGCGCCGGGGCCCACATGCGCCTGCTCCAGGTGCGAAGAGGCCTTGATGACCGCATCGTCTTCCACCGCGACACCCGGGCCGAAAAAAACATTTGGCTCAACAACAACGTCCCGGCCGAATTTCGTGTCCCATGAAATATAAACCGTGTCGGGCGCAAGCAATGTCGCGCCGCCGCGCATCGCCTTGTCGCGCAACCTCTTCTGCATGACCGCCTCGGCCGCGGCCAATTGCACCCGGTCATTGACCCCCATTACCTCGGTTTCATCCGCCGTGACGGCAACCGCTCTTCCCCCGATCTGGCGCGCGCCCTCGACGGCATCGGTCAGGTAATACTCCATTTGCACGTTATCATTGCCGATCGCACGCAACAGCGTGAGCGCATCATGCCCCGAAAGCGCCATCAACCCGGCATTGCATATGCGTACCTGCCGCTCGGACTCGCTCGCATCCTTGTGCTCGCGAATTGCAACCAGTTCATCACCTTCTGTAAGTAGGCGGCCATATCCTTCCGGATTTTCTGTTTCGAAACCCAATGCAACCACTTTGGCGCCGGCAGCCAGTCCAGCGCGCATCCCGGCAAATGTTTGTTGCTGAACCAGGGGGGTATCGGCAAATACGATGAGAACGTCATCATAGCCTGCCGTCAGGGCGGGCTCGGCGGCCAATACGGCGTGCGCCGTACCCAGCCTCTCAATTTGAGTGAACACTTTGGCATCCGGCGCAATGGAGAAAGCTTCCGCCGCCACATCATCACACCCCGGTCCCACGACAACGGCTATCGAATCAACGCCCGACGCGAGCAACTCCGCCATGACATGGCCAACCATGCTCCGGCCGGCAACCTTGTGCAATACCTTGGGCAAAGATGATTGCATGCGCTTGCCCTCGCCGGCTGCGAGTACAATGGCCAGGCACGTGCGATCGCCGCTTTTTGGAACCATGCAATCCGCTTTCCGTAACTCGAATGGCTCAATTCGTTCCGTAGATAGATTGACCGTCAATGGCTGGTTTCGCAACCACGACCGGATTATGACCCAGCCGTCCGCATCAGCATCCGACACGGCTTTTACGGTGATGGGGAAAAATATCAACCGGGGGAATTCAATAGGCCTGCGAATCTATCGTGCCGCGCGATGTGACCACCACCCATTGCCCGCCCCGGCGTCGGATGGATCGCACGCGACCGGCCCCAGGGACGTACATTCCCGGATACACCTCGAGCAGGTCCCCAGACCTGTTTTCGACGACCGCTATACCCCGGTGGACTTCCCGCAGTACGTAACCGGGTGCAGATTTGTCACCAGCGCGGTTCCTGACCCCGGAAGACCGTTCTGTGCGCCCAACCCGGCTTGTATTTGCTCGTGCAACCTTGACCCTGTCATGCACCAAGCGCTCTAGTTTCTTGATTCGGGCTTCAAGCACGCTCGCGTCTTGTAATCGAGTTTTGTCTGCAGCAACGATTTTTGCCTTGATAGCTGCGACCTCGGATGCATGCGCCTGGTGCAGCTTTCGTAGCTGCGATTCAACGGAGGCAAGCGATTTGTTAATTCCGGTGATCCGCTTGCCAATGCTGTCCATGGTCGATTTTGCCGGCAGATTGGCGATCTGCCCTTGAAGGTTGGCGAACGCCGACTGAACAATGCGCAGATCGCTAAGCACACGCGAGAGGGTAGATGCTTCGGTCCGGGCAAGTTTGCGCTGTTCATGTGTTGCAGCAGAGACGTCCTGAGCTGGCGAGCCGGCAAAAGCCGCGCGTACCGCCTGAACCGGTAAATGACCTTTCACAGCCGCCAGGGACCCAATACCAGCCAATGACGCAACAGCAACAATAGCCAACAGTTTTATGCCACGACGCGAGCGGTTCGCTGGCGTGGGCATGTGATTTGGTCGAAACTCGTTTGCCCGGAGCATGTGTGGCGGCCATTTTTCTGTCTTGGCCGTTCGATTGTCCTTCCCCTGCGAGTCGGCAGACCTTGGAGGGGCGGCCTTTGGACCGGGGGGCATCCTGTGCTGTTGCATGGCGTTATTCCTGCACTAACAACGATTACGACGCATTCCACGGAAAGATAACACCAGAACTTTAATGGATAATTAACTATAATTATGACGGTCGCACGGTTAACACCGTTTAACGCTTCCGCCCGCGATCGAATTACGGACCATTACCGTTCGCCGATATTAACGCTCACCACGCTTTCCAATCGCCAATCTGTTAAAATGCTCCGGCATATATTTTCCCTACTGGCGAAACTTCCCCGTCCCCCCGTTTCGTCAGTTTCCCCGCCGGGCCGCGCCGACCAAATTGGTCGCGCGGCCCAATTTTCTGTCTGACTGCGTATTGTGGTTAAAATCTGTCCGGCCCTGTCCAAGACGGTCGGCAAGATCAATTTTCTACTGCCGTGCTCGCGCTGTCTGCGCCGCCTGGCGGGCGCAAGATCACAAGCCCATCAAGGGCTATTGCGCCCCGCCCCTCATCGCGAACCAGAACCGGATTGATATCCACCGATTCTAGGCAGTCGCCAAAATCGATCGCCATTTGTCCCAGCGCTCTCATCGCGCCTGCGTAAGCTTTAACATCAGCCGGCGGTTTTCCGCGATATCCACGCAAAAGCTCGAAAGCCCGGGTCTCGGCAATTGCTTGTACGGCGCCGGCGCGATCAACCCCGGGCACGGCAAAAGCGACATCTTTAAAAAGCTCCAGCCAGACGCCCCCCATGCCAGCCATGATTACCGGACCCATCTCCGGATCGCGATGGATGCCGAGCACCATTTCCGTCCCATCGCCTACATGCTCGGCAATCAGCAAGCCATCCATATTGGCGTTCAAGTTTGCGCAACGCGCGACAATATTACCCGCAGCATCCCGAACTTCCTCCGGCCCGGCAAGTTTGACGGCCACAAGACCAGCGTCGCTCTTGTGGGTGATTTCGGGCACGATCGCCTTGGCGACCACGGGATATCCCATCTGTTCCGCCGACACCACCGCATCTTCGACGCTAAGCGCCACCTCTTCACGCGGAAACTCAAGGCCGTAGGCCGACAGAATCCGCTTCGATTCAACTTCACTAAGAGCAACAGCGCGATCCAGTCCTGCTGCAAGAGCTTGATATCTTTGGACTAGTGCCAAGCGATCCGGCGGCGTCTCGTATGCGTCCCGCTCCACTCCCAAAGGTTGAACGCCAAGCCTTGCGATGGTGCGGAAGGTCTTGAACACGTCATGCATCCAGGGCGCTTGCGTAAGCCCCCGGCGCAATTGTTCCATGTATTCCGTGTCATGCAATGTCAGCGGCGAAAGGTAGGCGAACGGTTTGCCAGCCGCGCCCCCTTGCGCCAACCATTCTTCCACAGCGTGCAAATTCGCCACCTTGCGCGCGATACCGTCGGCGCGTGGCAATTCTTCGACCGAAAACACAACGTCAGCTTGTGGATCGCTCTGCAAAGCCTTGATGCAGGCCATGTAGGTATCCGCGGGAATTGTGCGCTTGCAATCATAGGGATTGGACGGTTCCGCATCCGGCATCGCCTCAGCAAGGAGATCCCTGGTAGCGGGCTCGAGATTTGGCAAAATAACATCACAGGCCTCAGCCGCCTGTATCATGAGCGATTTTAGCGCACCGGAATTGGTCATGACCGCAATACGCTTGCCTTTGGGCTTTGGCATCCGGGATAGGAATTTCGCCGCTTCCACGACGTCTTCGAGACTGTCGACGCGCACAACACCCGCCTCGCGAGCATAGGCATCAAACGCTTCCAGCGAGCCGGCAAGCGAGCCGGTATGCGCAAGCGCCGCCTTGCGCACTTCTTCCGAACCGCCGATTTTCACCGCAACAATCGACTTACCGTTATCGCGGGCCTTGCGAGCGGCAGCGAGGAATTTTTGCGCATCCGGCACCGCCTCTATGTAACAGACCATGACCCGCAAGGTCTCATCGTCCGCAAGGTAGTCGATGAAATCGGCAATACTGAGACCAATCTGATTACCGCAGGACAACAGGTGCGAGAGCTCGATTCCGGCATCCATCAAACCACGCCCAACAGTCTGCACCAGCATGCCGCTCTGGGTCATGGCTGCAACAGGCCCGGGCCTTAGCCGTGCGTGCTGTTCATCGGGGACAGTGGAAAAGTTCGTGGCGCCGACCGCCAGGCCCATGCAATTGGGTCCAATGGCTGCGATATTTTCGTCGGACAAAACCTGTCGCAATCGGGCAGCGCGCGCCATGCCTTTTTCGTTTCCGCCTTCGCCAAAGCCGGCCGCGAACAGGCTTGCGCTGCGCGCACCGGCTTTCCCCCCCGCCTCCAGGATATCGAGGGACGCATCGGCAGGCACGAACAGCGCCAGATGATCGGGCGCTTCCGGTAAGTCGGCAATGGATGCAAAGCAGCGCTCACCCCACAATTCTGTCCGGTTCGGATTAACCAGCATGACAGAACCGGAATATCCGAAGCGCTTGAGGTTACCGTAAACGCGCGGCGCCCAATTGCGATCCGAAGCTCCGACAAGCACAACGTTGCGCGGGGCAAACAGCGCACCAATGTCTCCATATCCGCTCACTGCGCCCCCCCGGACTATTCTTCGCGTTGATAAGGCCCAAGGCCTGGACGGTAGGATTTGTCGTCGAGAAACTTCTTCATACCCACTTTATCATTAATTTCTTTATCCGCTTTCGCCAGCGCGGCCTGTTTGGCTCCAAGGTAATCGCGCGCGACTTCCGGCGACATGTGCCGCACCGCCCGAACCGCCTCCTTGGTAAACCGCACGACAGATGGATTAAGTTTCAAGAGTTTTTCTGCGAGCTTGACGGTTTCCATGCGCAATTTGTCCGCCGGATGGGCAAAATTTACAAGGCCCAGCTCCACCGCGCGCTTGCCATCAAAGGGTTCGCCTGTTGCCGCGTAGTACATGGCATGCCGCGGCAACATCATGTCGGTCAAATTCCAGCTGACGATCCCGCCCGGAAGAATGCCCCAGTTGACTTCCGACAATCCGAAAACCGCGTCTTCCGCAGCAACCGCAAAATCGCAGGCGCAAAGCTGCGTAAACGCACCACCGAAGCAATATCCGTTGACCATGGCGATCGTGGTTTTCGGAAATGTCGACAACAGTTCCCAGCGCCAATGGTGGCTGGCGGAATTGGAGCGGCGGCGCTCTTCGGGATTATTCGCGGTTTCCCGGAAATATAGCTTCAGGTCCTGCCCGGCACTCCAGGCTTCACCAGCTCCGGTCAGCACCAACACCCTAGTTTGTTTGTCGGTGGCAAGCCATGTCAGCGCATCTTCCATATCGTAATGAAGCGCGGGGCTCATGGCATTGCGCTTGTCCGGGCGGTTCAAGATAACGAAGGTTATGGCGCCTTCGCGCTCGATCTTGATGTTGTCATAGGATTTGTCGGCCAATCTATCCTCCCAATTTATTGGGAAGAAGTATTAGCCGCAGCGGACGCCAGCGGCAAGCGCCCCAGCCGCTACAACGGCAAAGCCAGCAGCGTGTCAAAGCGCTGGGAATCGCAGACAACTATACGCTCGGCAATCTTCACGCCATCCTGGTCACGGCGGAAACAATCACGGTAAATGCCACTCGCGTACAGGGCCGCGGCGCCATCCTGCATGATCCGCACCACGACAAACGGCGTTTCGGCTCGCACATCTTTCCCGTTATCGGACGTTATGACTGGCATCCCCACGATATGCCGGTAGGAATGTTTTTCGTAAATATTTGCTTCCCGCAATGCCGATACCCGGTCCTGCAACATGCCGCGCGAATTGGCGTAAACCACCCCCAGTTCATATCCGCGCGCTTCATTCGCGGCAGTCGTGATCTTGTAAACACAATCTGGCGTGAAATAGCCCGGCCAACTTTCGAGATCATCACTATCGATTGCGCGGGCGTATGAGGCTTGTGCCTGAACGATTGTGAGGAAGATGTCTTGCGCCATATGGGCGAATTTCCTTTTGCCATCCGGGCCGCGGAATATGCCGGGATTGTACATTGGTCGGACGCGATGATGGATACTTGACCACCACGCGAAGTTTCATCTCCGGAGCGGCTGCGGTGTCTAGAACTCCATGTTTTCCCGATATTCCTTCCAGAAACCACGCAATCCCGCCTCAGTTACGCGGCTCTCGCTGCTCTCAACGCCATGACCACCCATTTCAACCACCGCGGCGAACTTGGACGCGCCGGCAACTCCCCGCTGAACGAATCCGCCAACGCAGCCATCCTCCATGGAAATAAATCCGGCAGGACCTACGAGATTGGCCTGCTTCAACCGGATCTGTCGCTGCTGCGGGGTATCTTCTTCGAACCCAAGGACCGTCCAGTGCAAATCGGTCTCCCCGGCGCTGCGCGGCACGATCTGACGCAAGGCAATACTGTTCTGGATCTGCTGCAGCACGAATGTTGGGAACACCGTCAATATCTGCAACGTGATTCCGTCGGGAAATTCGTCAAAACCCTGAAGCAAACTGGGGTCAGCCAGTTTGTAGTCGCTTTCGGAGCGGATTTTCTGATCGGCGTATTGAGTATCCACCTTGGAAGTGTCGAGTTGATTGAAGCTGACGTGATGACCGCCGCTTCCCTCGACCAAAACGCCGCCGGTGTAGTTGAGCCGGTTGAGCTCAAAGGTCGTGAAAAACAGGTGCAGGATGGATGCGTGGTAGGAATCCTTGACGTTCTCAATATAGAGTTTCCAATTGTTTGGCAGTGTTTGCGTGCAGCGACCCAGCACCACCGGCTTGCGCCCATCCAGAACGCGGGCGATACGCGCCATGATAGTCTCACCGAGAAACTCCTCAAGACTTGGCGCATCCGCCGCAAAGGTTCCGAAAACCAGCCCGAACATCGTGGCCACGCGTAGTTTGCGCGGGCCGTGATCGGCCAATTTGAAATCCTGCGGCATCCCTCCGCCCTTGCCTTTCATGCCTCGCATAAAGGCAACACCGTTTAGCGTCCCTTCCAGATCATAAGTCCACGCGTGGTAAACACAGGAAAAGCCTTGCGGCCTGTTTCCCGCTTCATCGAGTACGATCAAGGCGCCGCGGTGGGCGCAGCGGTTTTCAAACGCATGCAGGGCGCCGTTTGCGTCCCTGGTAACAACGATGGGCGTCGCACCGGCATGGGTCGCGCGGTAATCACCGCTATCTGGTACGTCATTTTCCATACACAAGTAGTTCCAGATCCTGCCTTGAAACAGGTTCTCCTGCTCGCGCTGGAACACGTCGTCGCGTTGAAACACCCAATAGGGAATCCGGCTGACGCCCTCACTGGGCCATGCCATCGTCCCATTTGGCAAAGCCGAAGCCGGGTCCGCCTGCGCCCGGCCGGCCACGGATCCCGTCCCTGCGTCGGCAGCACCCTTTGTCATTGCGCTCTCTGATTCCATTTCATTTCCTGCCCTGCGCTTGTTTTGCTTTATGTACCAGCATGAAAATGCCTTGTCTAACTGCAGTAGGATGAAGGCTCCAGCCTCGTTAGCCAGGTACTGTGTTCGCCTACAATATTGACATCACGCAAAATTGCGCCGAACAAAAAGGCCAGATATCGGCGTGCCGGTCTTGGCCTGCGGCGAGGAATATTACATGAAAACGATAGCAATTTTGGACGATTATCAAGATGTCGCGTTGAAAATGGCTGACTGGTCGCGTTTGGACGGTCGCGTCGCCATAAAGGTATTCAATCGGTATATCGGCAACCGCGAAGAACTGGCGCGCGAACTATCGGATGTATCGGCCATCGTCTGCAACCGCGAACGCACACCCGTCACCGCGGAACTGCTTGAAGCTCTGCCGAACCTGGAACTCGTTGTAACCTCGGGAATGCGCAACAATTCCATCGACGTGGCCGCCGCCCAGGCGCGAGGGATCCCGGTCTGTGGAACAGCAACCCTGGGCTATCCGACTGCTGAATTGACCGTGGCCATGATGCTTGGGTGGTTTCGTGACTTGCCGGTGCAGGTCGCAAGCCTGAAAGCTGGCGGCTGGCAAACCAGCGTGGGGCGCGGCGTACGCGGCAAGACGCTCGGTATCGTCGGATACGGGCGTATCGGCAAGGATGTCGCCAGGGTCGGTCTCGCGCTTGGAATGAACGTTCTGGCGCACTCACGCTCGCTGACCGACGAAGCGGCGGCGGAGGATGGCGTAAGCGCCGCCAGCCTGGACAGGCTGGTGCGCAAATCCGATGTGATTTCGATCCACCTTGGCGTAAACCCGCAGTCACGAGGATTGATTGGACGCGAAGAATTCGCGAAAATGAAAAACACGGCATTGCTGATCAATACGGCCCGCGCAGTCGTTGTCGATCAGCAAGCGATGATCGACGCATTGAAGGACGGCGCCATAGGCGGCGCGGCGCTCGATGTCTATGACATTGAACCGTTGCCCGCCGACCACCCGTTGATGACGGCGCCTAACACGCTTCTGTCTCCGCACCTGGGTTATGTAATGGAAGAAAACTACAAGATCTCGTTCGCGGAAGCGCTGGAGAACATCGAAGCCTGGCTTGACGGTGCGCCAAGGCGCGTATTGAAACCATAGGGATGTAAAATGAAACTTGCGAGCTACATGCGCAATGGCGCAACCGGCTATGGTGCGGTAATCGGCGATGGCATTTTCGACCTGAAGGCGCGGCTGAAGGACAAAGCCGCCAACATGGTCGAGTTCATCGACCAGGATTTGCTCAGCCAGGCGCAGTCATTGACTGCAAACGCCAGTGCCGATTTTCCAATGTCCGAAGTTGCGTTTTTGCCACCGGTTCACAAGCCGGTGCTATGCATCGGGGTCAACTACAAGTCGCGCCCCGGGGAGCTTCCATCCACGGGATACAACTGGAATTATCCAAGCCTGTTTTGGCGCACATCATCCGCCCATGCTCCACATCTGCAACCGATCCTCAACCCGCCGGAGTCAGACATGCTGGACTATGAAGGCGAGATCGCGATTGTCATTGGCAAAGCAGGAAGGCGAATACCGCTGGAAAACGGCATCGGGCACATCTTCGGCTACACTTGCTTCAACGAAGGCTCGGTCCGCGACTGGATGAAACACACGACCGCAAATGTGACCTCCGGAAAGAATTTCTATCAATCCGGCTCGATCGGACCATGGATAGCCACTGCTGACGAGATTGCTGACCCGCACGACATGACGCTCGAGGTCCGGATTAACGGTGAGACGCGCCAAAAGGATACGACCGCCAATATGATGCGACCCTACGAGGAGCTTTTGAATTACGTCTCCACCATCATGCCGGTAGAGCCAGGCGACGTCATCGCCACGGGAACCCCGGTCGGCGTTGGCGGCGCCTTGAAACCTCCCGTATGGTTGAAACCCGGCGACGTCGTTGAAATTGAAGTTTCCGGCGTTGGCATTTTACGCAATACTGTCGCGGACGAAGCAACCTAAGCCGCTACCAGCGAGGCAAAATGGCCATGACTGACGACATTAAAACGGCGGGTGCGGCCGCCCCTACGCTCAATCGCGATGCCCGCGCCGCCATGGAGGCTATGAACGCCGAAGCCGCGCCGCTAAATATATGGTTACGAACCCAGGCCAATGCACCGGCGCAAAAGGCCTGGTTTAAACACACCGGCATCGACGATACCGGCCAAATCGCGCAGGGCCGCGTCGCCGCCGGACAGACCAAGGCCCTGCCCCATCACTGGTCCTGGCAAAAGATTTCGCCCTATCTGCACAAAATTTCAGAAGTCGCGAAGAACGCCGACATCCCGCCGACTGAATTCGCAGACCGCCAGCAATTCCTGCTGACGAATCCCGGCCTTGGAGGCAAACTCCAGGTTACAGCAACGATTCGCTGCGCAGTTTCGATCTACAACCCCGGGGACGTAGCGCGGGCGCATCTGCATTCGCCAAATGCAAGCCGCACCATCCTGTCCGATAACGGTGGCTATACAACAATTGAAGGTGAACGCTGCTATGCCGATCGAGGTGATCTCATTTTAACACCGAACGGCACGTGGCACGATCACGGCAACGACGGCGCGACTCCGGTGATGTGGATCGACACGCTCGACTGGCCAGTGCTGGAAGTGCTCGATTGCATCTGGCTGGATGAGGACGCTCCTGGCTTGGCCGGCAACGAACGCGCGCAAAGGGTAACACTCCCTGCCGGTTATTCACACTCGCTCTACGGCTCGGGCGGCATGACGCCCCGCAAGGCAAACCACCGCCGTGGCTTTGGCAACGGCATAAGCCCGTTTTTTCATTACAAGGGAGCCGAAATTCGTGAAGCGCTGAAAGCAATGCACGGTGCCGGCGAACGCGACCCCCATGAAGGGACAGCCCTCGACTTCGTCAACCCGGTCAACGGCGAACCGCTCTTCCCAACGCTCGGCTACGGCGCTCAATTGCTGGCCAAGGGCGAGGAAACGGAATTCAAACGTGAGACAGCATCAACGGTCTACGTCTGTATTGAAGGACGTGGGCAATCCGAGGTAGCCGGCACCACCTTTAATTGGGAGAAAAACGACATATTTGTCGTGCCGAACTTCCTGTGGCGGCGTCACGTCAACACCGGTCCGGGCAACGCGGTCCTGTACACAATGACCGACCGGCCGTTGCTGGAAAAGATCGGTCAGTATCGCGCCCAGGGAATGGCCGGCGGCGGCACGGTCGAACAACTGGTGGTGTGACTTGATAACATCGCTTGAATGCCTTCGAGGCTCGATCCGACGGATTGCCCTCAGTTAGAGACGGAAACAAAAGTACGCAAATTCCCCGCGAAGAAACCATGGGCGAAAGACAAACACGCATAGCCATATCCATCGGCGATCCAAATGGCATCGGCCCGGAAATCGCACTGAAGGCTGCCGCGCGGCACGGCATGGACAGCCCTATTCGGCCGATCATCGTCGGTGACCGGAAAGTGCTCGATTATTACGCAACGCTTCTGAAAATCGAACGCCAGCTGGTCCCATTTGAAAGCGCGTCTGGCACCGATATCGCCGTGTGCAATGTCGATGCGCTATCGGATGAAAACTTTGAACCCGGCTCAATAAAGGCAGGCGCAGGCAAAGCGACGATCGCCTACGTTACACGATCTGTCGAACTGGTTCGCGAACAAGCGGCGGACGCCATCGTTGGCTGCCCGCAATCGGAAACCGCTATAGCCGCCGCCGGAATCGAGTTTTCCGGCTACCCATCATTGATCGCCGACCTAACCGGAACCCCACGGAACAAGACGTTCATGATGCTGTGCGGCGCTGACCTGCGTATCGGCCATGTTACCTTGCACGAACCGTTGAGCCAGGCCATCCACCGCCTGACCCCGGAATTCGTCGCTGATGCCATCCGCGCTGTTCACCTGTCGATGAAACAGCTCGGATATGCACAACCAAAGATCGGCGTTTTCGGTATCAACCCGCATGCGGGCGAAGACGGATTGTTCGGCGACGATGACGAACGCATTACCAAGCCCGCGGCCGCCATGGCGCGGTCTGAGGATATCGCAGTCGATGGCCCGGTCGGAGCGGATGTACTGCTCGCCAATCGCAAGCACGATGCCTATGTCGCCATGTATCACGACCAGGGCCACGTGCCGGTAAAACTGATCTCACCGCGCCAGGCCTCGGCGCTGGCCATCGGCACTCCTGCGGTATTTTCGAGCGTCGGCCACGGATGTGCCTACGACATCGCCGGCAAAGGCATCGCCGAAGAGCTTTCCGTGACGAAAACACTGGAGCTTCTTGCAAGCGCAGCGAGGTCTCAGGACGAATAGTTCAATCCGCCGCTGTCACCCGCAAGTTGCGAAAAAAGCCTTCCGTGCCGCTATCGATGTAGAGGCCGATGCCGCCCTTCAGGTCCGGCCCGTGTTTCAGGTCGTTGACGATGAGTGTCGGCTGTTCGTTGTCATGGACAAAGAGCTCCGCGCGGTCGCCGCGGACCTCGATGCGCAACCTGGTCCATGCGCCGGTCACGAGATCGACGTAAGCCTCGTAATGCCCCGGCACTTCCTCGCGCATGCGATCGAACTTCCAGTCCGGATAGGAGAAATATTGCGTGGCGCGGTTGCGCCGCAATTGCACTGGCGCGCGGCCATTTGTCGGGCGAATGTAAAAACATTCAAACGCCGACAGATCGTCCTGAATACGAAACGCAAGACCGATGAAACCGCGTGCGTCCGGCGGCGCATCGGGCAATGGCCGTCCGGCGACTTCGATCTCAATAGTGCCGTTCTGAAACTCAATGCCGTTGACACGCGCGAATGTCGGATTGTCCGGAGTTTGGGCATCCGGTGTCAGAACGAGGCGGACGCAATCGGATCCTTCATGCTGCGCCAAACTCGGCGCAACCCAATTGGGACTGAGTTTATCGAGCGACAGATCGACCTGCATCTTTCAATCCTGTTACAGAGACTCAACCAGCCATCGGAAGCTCAAGGATGCACGAGCTCTTTCGATACAGCCCTGCAATCCATTTCATACTCCAACCCCTGTACCGGCGGGCGGGCATAGTGCCAAGTCAATCCGCGCGCAGCGGCAAAGGCCTTCGCCATGTGACCTGCGGCATGATGGAAGTCATGCACGCAATAGGCCTGCACGGCACTTGTATCTTTCCATCCCAGACCAAAGCCGGCAAGCCGCTGCGCCATCACGCCAGCAACAAACGCTACCTTTTCCTGCAACGCGTCGGGTGAGATTTCCCCATAGCGCACGATGCGGTCCCGATAAAGCTGATCCGGGGATTCAGGATCTTTCGCCTCGGCGCTTCCGGAGATAACGCAATTGGGCAAGGTGTTACCCGCATCCGGCACGACATAACTAAATGCATGGAACGACGGCTCCGGCGGCGCATTGTATTCCGGGCAGACATTGCTGCGCGCCACCGGATTGACGCGCCGCTCATCCATGATGCCCCATTCGTTCAGGGTGAGAATGTAGGTCTCGTTGAATGCGCGAAAACCGGCGTCGTCAAACTGGCCAGGCGAGCGCAATTCACAGGCGCAGAAATTCGTCAATGGCAGGCCCTGCGACCTGAGACGGCCTGCAATCAGCGCAAACCCCCGTTTGACCGGTTTCGGAGTCGCGAACGTTTCGCGCACGATCGCGTGGCCCGGCATGGCGCATGCGCCGGCCGAATATTGAAACACGCTCGGGATGAAGCGGTAGGAACCGGGATCGAAGTCGGTCGCGGATTGCATTCTTCCCCTTTTCCGGCCAGGTCCGCCATCAAGTCCGCGGCCTGTTCAAGACCTCCAACCCAGGAACAATATTTTTCTTGGTATCCAAGTGAGGCAACCGATGCACGCCTGGCGCAAATGCGGTGGGATTCCCCTCACGCCTTCTGCCACATCAGCATGTGGTAACCGTCCGGCAACTCATGCCAATAGGGTTTTACCTTCAGGCCGATCTTCATCTCATCCTTGGTAATACCCTTGGTGTTACCCATGATCTGCACGCCCTCCGGCAATTCGACGACGGCGATGAAGAAGGGTTCCTCACCGCGGAACGGCGGGCGCGCGCGCCGCACGATTGTGAAGGAGTACACTTCCCCCTCGCCAGCCACTTCACGCCATTCGAGCTTGCTGGCCTTGCCTGTGAAACGGCTGGTTGCGCGCGGTAGCCATTGATATTTGCCGACTTCGGTATCGTATTGGACAACGAGCTTCTTGTCCTTGGTCGCATTCCAGAACGGTTCGGAGAAACTGCGCGATTGCGGCGCACTGCGCTCGATATGCAATGTGTCGTTGATCGTTTCCATTTGAAGCCTCAATTCTGCGTTGACGCCGTCAAGCAATTCAATTCGGGTAGTGTCGGTCGAAAAGTCTGCAACGTCGCCGAATTATCCGTTTGGCGTCAGTACCATTACCGTCGATGTGTTCCAGTTCCGGGCATAGGGAATACCGCCGATACCCGTAACCATGGCGCTAGAGGTGTTTTTCACCTGCCGCGCCCCAGCTTCACCCATCAGCTGCCGCACAGCCTCAACGAGATTGGTACCGCCGCCGGCAAGTCCCGCCTGTCCCGCGGATATCTGTCCGCCACCGGTATTGAGCGGAAGGTCGCCATTGAAGTTAAAATCTCGCTCGCGAATGAAATCGCAACCCTGCCCCTTTTTGCAAAAACCGATCATTTCCATCTGCAGCATCATCGCAATGATGAAGTCGTCGTATGGATGGAATGAGCCAATATCCTGCGCCGTTAGTCCGGCCTGTTTCAATGCCCGTTCACCGGCAGGTTTGTGGCCGGTATTGGTCACATCGACGATGTTTTCGGAGAATTCGTAGCTGGTCTTTTCCCCGTATCCGATCGGCGTAACGACCTTTGTGAACCCTTTCTTCTCGGCATTCTTTTTCGAGGTGATCAGAACACCGCTGGCTCCATCACAGACCATGACGCTGTCGAGCAGCCGTATCGGATCGGCAATCATCCGCGAATTCAAATAATCTTCGACACCGATCGGCACGCGCAACTTCTCGCAGGCCAGGTCGTTCAACACCGCACCGTTGCGCTGGGCAACAGCCAGCTTGCCAAGCATGGAATAATCGAGCCCGAACTGGTGTTCGTAACGGTTGGTTATGAAGCCGAATGACGTTGGCGGCCCAAGAAGACCCAACGGCACGGTCCATTCAGCCTGGTAGTGGCGAGGGCGGGTGTTGTTTTCGCGGCCCTGCGTATCAGCAAACAGGCAAAACACCGTGGTGCACAGACCTGCATCAATGGCGATCGCAGCCCTGGCCAGAGCGCCGAGCGGCGATGATCCGCCGATATCGACGATGTTGCAGAAATCGACCTCCAGCGCGAGTTGGTCGGATGTCGCCTGCGCCCAGAATGGATTGCCGGCGCCTGTTTGAGCAGACGACAATAACAGCCCGTCTATCTCACCTTTTTCCATTCCGGTCTTGTTGAGCAGATCCTCAAGAACCTCCGCGCCCAATGCCCAGACATCCTTGTCGCCCTTGACCACGATTTTGGTCTCGGCATAGGCGACGATTGCGGTATCACGCATCGCCATTACGGCCTCCCTTTTTACTTTTGCTTTGCCGGAAATTCCCGGCGTCATATCAGGCGCGGACTATTCCCGGTATTGATTGCGGCGAAACTGTCCCGGCACATGTCTGGCATGACCGGGACGGGTACTTGCTTCCAGCCTACTTCTTGACCGTATTTCCACCGTCGCCGGACTTGCCAGGATCGACCAGCCGTTCGGCGCGATGTTCAACAAAGGCTTTCAACCCTTCCTCGCTTCGCTTGCTGCCGACCGCCTGGCTAATCAGCGATTCCATGAACAACCCGTCATTGTGCGACAGGTCGTTGACGCGGTTCAGGCATGAAGCCACCGCCCAATTGGTCAACGGAGCATTCTTGGCGATACGATTGGCCAGCGATACGGCGCGCTCTAGGGAATCACCCTTTGGCGTCAGATATTGGCAGAGATTGAAGCGCTCGCCTTCCTCGGCGGTCAGAACGCGGCCTGTAAGCATCAAATCGGCCATCCGGGCATATCCCATCAGCCGTTGGATGCGCACCGATCCGCCGCCGCCGACGAAAATACCGCGCTGCCCTTCCGGCAGAGCGAAGAAGGTGGTTTCGTCAGCCACGCGCACATGCGCGGCTGAGGCAATCTCAAGTCCGCCACCAATTGTGGCCCCTTTCAGCGCAGCGACCCAGGGGATATGCCCGCGCGCCATGAGGTCAAGCGTCGGGTGCCAGCGCCCACGATTGAATAGTCGTTCCTCGGAGGGAGCATTGATCCATTTGAGGGCTTCCGCAAGGTCAAGACCTGCGCAGAAATGGTCACCATGTCCGAATATCACTCCGCATTTCGCTTCCTTATCGGCTCTGGACAAGGCCTCGAAAACGGCCTCATTCATCTCTTGGTTCATGCAATTTCGCTTCGATGGCCGGTTAAGACCAATCATGGCAATATCGCCGTCCAATTCGTAGGTGACCACTTCCGACATGTTTCCTCCCCCAGGCGGGTTAAACGCAATTGTGCTCCCGCCAATCTGACGCCGCAGGCACCCTGCTTGTCAATACACCACGCGAACCAATCGGCAATTAGATCACTCGCCGATTGCCGCAGGATAGCTTTGCGTCGATTTTTTTGCGACAAAGGCAATGACAGACTAAACTATCGGCGCTATGCCCGTTTGAAAATGCAAAGTGGGGGAAATCATGCCCAATGAAAACGCCGTCAGGGGAGTGCGTGGCGCTGCAGCGGTGGAACCGTTTCTGCGTCCCAGATCCGTTGCGATCATCGGCTTTTCGTCACGGCCCGGGTCGGCCGGCCAAAACGCCTATAAAAACTTCATTTTGAACGATTTTGACGGCGAAATTCATCTCGTCGGCCGCTCCGGCGGTGAAATCGACGGACGCACGGTGTTGACCGAAATCGATCAATTGCCGGAAGGTGTCGATCTGGCAATCTTCACCTTGCCCGCGGCCGGGGCGACTGATGCAATGCGCGGGTGCGCAGCACGAAAAGTGAAAGCGGTCGTAATTTTTTCCAGCGGCTTCGCCGAGATCGGCAAGCGCGACGCCCAGGACGAACTGGCCTCCATCGCTCGCGACGGCGGCGTCGCCCTGCTCGGCCCCAATTGCCTCGGCTACACCAACCTCACAAACGGCGTCCACGCAGGCTTCGTCGCCGCCGCCAAGGCGCCACGGACGCCGGAATCGGACGACCCCAAAACTGCGATCATTTCCGCGAGCGGCGGACTGATGGGGCACATCCGCATGGGCCTCGAGCAGCGAGACATCCCTGCCGCTTACACGATTTCGACAGGTAACGAAGCCGGCATCGGCATGTCCGACTTCATAGAATATTTCGCTGAAGACCCGCTGACGTCGATCATCATTGTCTACGTCGAGCAAGTCCACGAGCCACAGAGCTTTATTGCCGCTTCAAAAAAGGCAATTACCAACGGAAAGCCGGTGGTGATGATGCACCCGGGCCGCACAGCAAGCGCGCATGAGGCGGTCAGCTCCCATACCGGGGCTTTGGCTGGCGATCACTCGGTAATGCGCACGCTGGTTGAACATGCCGGCGTTCTGTTCATCGACAACATCGACGAGTTGGTCGATACCGCGGAGATACTCGCCCGCTATCCGAAGCCGAACTCGCACGGGCCGGGTATCGTTACGTTTTCCGGTGCTCTATGCGCTATCTATCATGATTTCTGCGACGAAATCGGTATCGATGTACCGCCCTTGAGCCCTGAAAATGAAAAGCACATGCGCGACGCACTCCCCAGTTTCGCTACGCCACGCAACCCGCTCGACCTGACCACGCAGCCCGTCTGGCAACCGGAACTGATGGATATCGGCTGCGAGGCCCTGCTCGGCGATCCGGATATCGGCAGTTGCGTAATCAGCATTTCCATGGGCAATCCGGCCAATGGGCTGAAATATCTCAATCACACATTGACGGCGGCCGAGCGCCACCCGGACAAACCGCTCATATTCGGTACCTTGGGGGCGGAAATGCCGTGGGCCGACGATTTCAAAGCCCGTGCAAAAGAAAAGCGTGTGATTACAACCCGCTCGGCCGACCGGACTTTGCGCGCAATCCGCCACTGGACCCACCACGGACGCAACCTGGAACGCGGCCAGAAGACTAGCCCTCAGAAGGCTATCAACGGCCTGCCGAGCCTTGGTTCCGGTCCACAGCCGGAATGGCTCGGAAAGGACGTATTTCGCGCCGCGGGCATCCCGGTGCCGGAGGGCGGGCTGGCCAAATCGACGGACGAGGCGGTGGCCACCGCGGCAAAGGCAGGCTACCCCGTCGCGATGAAGGCCCAGGCCGCTCAATTGGCGCACAAGACCGAGGCCGGCGGCGTACTGCTCAACATTGCCGATGAGGCCGGCGTTCGCGCAGCGTGGAATACCTTGCACGACAACATCGAACGCCACGCCCCGGGTACAAAGCTGGACGGTGTGCTGGTCGAAAAAATGTCCGGCAAGGGCGTCGAGCTGGTTGTCGGCGCCAAACGCGATCCGCGCTGGGGTCCCGTCATTCTGGTAGGTGCCGGAGGCATTCTTGTGGAAGCCATCGGCGATGTGCGCCTGCTGCCCCCCGATCTCAACGAGGACGCAATAGCGGCGGAGATCCGCAAGCTGAAAACAGCAAAACTGTTGGACGGCTTCCGCGGCGCACCGCCTGCGGATGTCGGCGCTGTGGCCAAGGTCGCAGCCGCTATCGGCCAACTCATGCGAAATTGCCCGGAAATCGTCGAGATTGACGTCAACCCGCTGGTCGCCGGCCCGGACGGTGCACTGGCGCTTGATGCCTTGATTGTAACCGAATAGCCGGCCAGCGACAGCAGGGAGCAAACCATGCTCGCAGACATGTTTCGCATGGACGGAAAGGTCGCGGTCGTTACCGGCGCAGGCAACGGCATTGGCCGCTCGTTCTCGTTGGGACTTGCGGCGTTTGGCGCGACAATCTTTTGCGCCGACCGCAATCTACCCGGCGCCGACGAAACGGCTTCATTGGTCAAGCAATCGCAAGGTAAGGCAGCGCCGGTCGAAGTAGACGTCGCGGACGAGGCATCTGTCAGCGCCATGTGGGACATGGTCGAGGCCGAATTCGGTCGCGCAGATATTCTCATCAACAACGCCGGTATTGCGACGCCCGCAAAACGTACGCACGAATTTTCCATCGCGGACTGGGACCGGCTGATGGCGGTCAATCTGCGCGGTGTGTTCCTGTGCACCCAGCACGCCCTGGCGATGATGCTGAAACAGGGCGGTGGCTCGATCATCAACATATCGTCCATCGCCGGACTGAAGGGATTCTATCCCGACATGCCCGGCCTGGCGGTAAATTATTCGACCGCCAAGGCCGGTGTCGTCGGCTTTACTCGCCAGGTGGCGGCCGAATACGCCCGCGACCAGATCCGCGTCAACGCCATTGCGCCCGGCTGGCACGGCGGTACCGCTCTGGGCGCCGAACGCCGCGCAATATCCAGCAAAGAAGAGCTGGAAGCCTTTGAAAAGGCGATCCACAGCCGCATTCCCATGGGGCACCGCGGCGTTCCGGACGATCTCATTGGACTTGCTGTCTACCTCGCCAGCGACGCCTCGCACTACCTCACGGGACAGGTCATCGCCCACGACGGTGGCTGGGATACGCTGGTGGTGTGACGGACATCAACGTCCGGAATCTGCTTTCTGCGTTGGAGCGCTGGACATGTATCCGCAAGGCAATCGGCAAGCTCATGGGCTGCCGGACAATTGGCATCGCAGGAGGGAATGTTAAATGCCGGATGTGTCTGGATGAATTCGGTTACGATGGCGTAATCGACTACAAGGCATCGACAGATATCGCTGATGAGCTGCACCCCCGGATGGCGTAAACGTATATTTTGACAACACCTCCGGCCCGATTAGCGATGCGGTTCTTACACAATTGGCGATAGGCGCGCGCATCGTGATTTGTGGCACCGCCTCGATTGCAAGCTGGGAACCTCCGCCGCACGGACCACGGCCGGAAAGACACTTGCTGGTCAAGCGGGCCCGTATGGCGGGTTTTCTTGTATTCGACTACCGGCCGCGATTTGCAGAAGCCCTCCCGCGTCTAGCCGATTGGGTTCGCGCAGGTAGACTGCGCTATCGCGAAGACATCAGCGACGGCATCGAGCACGCGCCCGGAGCCATCGCCGAACTCTATCGCGGCGAAAACCTTGGCAAAAAACTTATCAGGCTTGCCGGCACCGGCTGACCAGCTCGCGCTATTTTACAGTCGCCTTGCCGAGGCCGACATAAAACTTCGGACACCAGACATATATTTCGTCATACTTTGACGGATCGATACTTGCCGGGATCGGGAAGGATTGCTTACCACGAAGCTTTTCGAGCTTGGCAAATCGCGTCGAACGATCATAACCATGTTTTCTGGTGCCCGTTGCTTTACCGAACGCAAGCTGTGGGTCCGGCGCGGAATCCAGGAGGAAGTCATCGCTTAGCACTGCGACATACCCCTTGTCTGTCTTCAATATTGTTACCTTTCCCGTAACTTTGTGATCGTTCAGGCCGGTCAATTTTCCCGACTTGTAAACGACAGTTTTTTCCTGCGCCAGCGCAGCAGAAGCCGGCGCCAGCAGGGTCGATGCCAGCACGATTGCCTTCAGTACGTTCCGATTATCACTTGACATGAGATATGTTCCTTTTCTGCTACAACGCCACCAGGGCTGACTGCAGCGAACCGGGAGCTCGCGCAGGAAAATACGTACCCGCTTGTCCGCGAACAACGATGCTCCACCTATTGAAATCCATCGACGATCGTGCGGTTAAATGATTTCGCACAACCGCGCACCGACCTGGACAATGAAGCCCGGCAGCCAGGCTGACCTTCACAGACCAGCCTAGCGCCCGTCATGGTACTGTGCAATCCGGTATCACCCGTGCTTCACAGCGCACAGGATACGGCAATCAGGGTTTTTGGCCGTGATCCGCCATGCAATTCGCATAAAGATTGTTGTAACGCTGCGAATTGCCAGCAGGATTGTAACGGTCCTGGTCAGCTTCTGCTTTGCCATCAAACTTCACGTATTAAATCATGACGGCGATGGATTTTTTCAACGCTGCATCGCGTGTCAATTTTTTACCCTGGGCAACAGCCGGGGCAGACGCCATAGCGAGAACGCCAGCCAGAGCGATGCCCGAAACATAATATTTAATGCTCATTTCAATAGTCCTTTTGGTGAGAACGCGGAGCCACCATGGCATCCTATCAATTTCTATCCCACTAGTATAATTTTCAAATAATGATCTGAATGTTTCAAATAACGCTTGCACACCGTATCGCGACATCTATGTCATAATCAAAGATCAAAGTTTGCGCTATGCGTTACCAATTCCACGCAAACGTCACTTGTATGCGTAATCGAGTGACACAAAGTGAGTTGATATTGACATAATTGTCAGGAACAAACACAAACCGGTCAACCGCTTCACAGGCTGATGAACAGCAACAGCTCATTTGTGAACCCGGCGCGGCGCGCTACTTGCTTCCGGTAACAAGGTGGTCACGCCAGCTGTGACCAGCACAGGACATTGTCACACCCGCACCGGAAACTCCCTGATCCCGCGGAATTTCACCCGGCCGTGCAGCTTTGCCTCACCGGCCCGCTCGACGTTGGGGAACTTCTGCATGAAGCGGCCGATTGCAACCGTACCTTCGATGCGGCCAAGCGTATTGCCCATGCAAATGTGTTTGCCCAGTCCAAAGGCCAGATGCGGATTGGGGTCACGCCCAATATCCACGTTTTCGGGGTCCGCAAACACATCCGGGTCGCGATTGGCCCCGGCAACGCACATATGCACGAAGGTGCCAGCCGGAACCTTGACGCCATCGAATTCCACATCCGCCAGAGCCTTGCGATGGGCAATCTGCAGCGGGCTTTGAAACCGCAAGGTTTCCTCAACCAGTGGATTGATCAACGACGGATCGTCGAGCAACCGTTGTTTCTGGCCAGGATTGCCCAGTAACATGTCGATACCTGCGCCAACCGTATTCGCCGTGGTTTCGTGGCCGGCATTCAACAGGA
>CAZTMN010000057.1:0-25712 GCA_964615275.1 uncultured Beijerinckia sp.
CACCACGATCGCCCCTGCAACCAGGCCGACATATACGCGCACGTTGATGAACTGGCCGGGCCACAAACTGGAGGCCTGATTGGCAAACCGGGCCTTGATCCGCACCGTCCCGGTCGTCACGTCGACGAGGTTGTCGACCACCTCCACGGACCCGGTTTCGATAATCGTGGCATTGTCGGCTTGCAGCGCTTCAACTTTTACCCTGCCCCTGGCAAGCGCCGCATTGATGGCTGGCAATTGTTGTTGCGGCAAATTGAATACAACCGAAATCGGCTTGTACTGGGCTATCGTTACCAGACCGACCTGGTCAGAAGCGCGCACGATATTGCCGGCGTCGACGTTACGCAGGCCTGTGCGCCCGGATATTGGCGCACGGATGATGGTCCGCTGAAGAATCGCCCTAGCATTATCCACGAGCGCTTCATCGAGCTTTACCTGCGCAACGAGCTGGGCAACTTTTGCACGCTGGGTATCTGCTTGCTGCCGTGAACCGAAATTGGTCCGCGCCAACCTGTTGTAACGCTCAAGGTCCTTACGGGCATTGGCCAATTCCGCCTTGTCCTGTTCGCGTTTGGCGACTGCCTGATCATACTGCGCCTGGTAGGTGTCAGGATCGATGCGGGCAAGGATGTCGCCCTTCTTGACATGTTGTCCTTCACGGAAGCTGATCTCGATCAGGCGGCCATCCACTTGCGGACGCACGATGACCGAATTGACCGCGCGAGCGGTGGCTACCGATTCCGAGGTTACCGGCACATCCTGCTTGCGGACGGTCGTAGCAACCACCGGAACCGGGGGTTTTGGCCGGCGGCGGCGCGTCCCGGTCTTTTTCTTGTCCAGCCATTGCGCCAGGTAAGGCACTCGCCAGGGTTTGGCGCCTTCCGCCAGGGTTTCCCGCGGCAATTGCTCGACCGGCAAATCGATCCAGTGCCGGTAATGGGCGTATCCAGCCAGACCAATCAGCAAAATTATGAAAGTGAGCAGCTTTTTCATGGCCAATCACCCGCGGACGCCGGCCGGGCAGTCCCGGCATTGCCGCGCAAGAAAAACAAAATGCCCGCTGGCCGCATCTTGCCGGCGTTTTCGGTCTGGCCAGATTCAGCTTTCATCAGCGATTTGTCCATCGTGAAGCCGCCGCCAAGCGCCTGAAACAGGCTGACGATCGCCTGGAGGCGTTGGAACCGCGCCAACGAAAGCGCATCTTCTGCGTTAAATAGGGTCTGCTGGGTGCTGAGCAACGTAACCACGTCGATTGTACCCTCGCGCAGCCGCTGCGCGGTAATTTGCGATGCGATGCGGGCCGATCTGACTGCCTGGGCCCGCAGCGCTTCCTGCCGCGCCGACTTGCCGACCGCAACCAGCGCGTTCTCCACCTCGGCCAGCGCATTGATGACCGTCTTGTGATAGGTCGCCAATAATTCCCTGCGCCGGGAGCGGGCCAGTTCCACCTGTCCCTGCAAATTGTAGCCGCTGAATATTGACTGGGCCAAGCTGCCGGCAATCGCTGCGCCAATGGCGTCCGGCCGCAGCAGATTGCGAAGCGCCAGGCTGGCCAGATTGGTTTCGCCAGTCAATGTGATGGCCGGATAAAGCGCCGAACGGGCTGCAGTGATGTTTGCGCCGGCAGCTTTCAACCTGGCTTCGGCAGCGGCAATATCAGGACGCCGCAACAACAATTGCGAGGGCAGACCCGGGCGGATGCGCGGCAAGTAGAGGCAGCGCAGCCCGCCGCCGCGGATACGCATCGACGCGGGAGCGCGGCCAAGCAGAACGGCGGCGGTATTGCGATTTTGCTGCAATTGCTGCTCCAGCACGGGGACGTTGGCCCGCTGATTGGCCAAAATGCTCTGCTGCTGCGCAACATCAAGGGCGGTATTGGTGCCCACGGCGACGCGCGCACGGATCGCAGCCAGTGTTTGAGCCGCTGTTCGGATATTGCCGCGCGCGATCCGAAGCCGGTCCTGCGCCAGCAGGATCTGGAAATAGGCATTCGACAACGATACCAGCGTGGTCAAGGCAACGGTGTCATAGTCAAACCGGCTTGCCGCAGCCGACAGTTTTCCTGCCTCGGCAAGGCGGGCATTGCGACCCCAGAAATCCAGCGCATAACTCACCGTCAGGCCAAATCGAAAATTGTTTGCATGGGTTGCCCGAAACGGCGGCGACAGCGACCTCAATGTCCCCGGCGAACGCCAGCGCGAGGCGTTTCCATCAGCATTGATCTGCGGATAAAGCGCAGAACCGGCAATTACTGCTTGAGCGTCGGCCTGCAATATGCGGGCCGCGGCCGCGTCGAGGTCGAGATTTCCTTCGAGCGCCAGCCGGGACAAGATCGTCAATTCCCGCGACCGGAACAGTTCCGGCCAGTTTTGCGAAACCGGTGGAGCCAGACCGGAACGGTAGGCGGCCCACTTGGCAGGAATTTGCGGCTTCGGGGAGCCAAATGAATCCGGCTGCAGGGCGCAGCCGCCCAACACAACCACCATGCTTAAGGCAGAAATAATACGAAGCCAACGCAACTTTACGACCCTGCCTGATTCAAAACCCACTTTGCGGGTCTGTTCCGGTTGGACGAAAGCTGAATGAAACAGGGCAATTCCCCCGCAACAGGACCATCACAATTTTATCAAGACAGAGCTTAACGCAGGGCGCAAGTTACAATTTGGTCAAGTACAAAGCCGGATTTCGAAGCAGGGATATAGCTGGCAAAGTTTAGGGGATTTACGGGAAACGTGGCTATCAGATAAAGGGTTCATCAATCAGGCCGGGACGTGTGCCAATTGTTCGGGGCAATGAACATGCGCGAAAAACAATAAGATCGGGAAATTGATTTACGCTTATCGTCAACGGCATCAGATAAACATGCTTCCAAACAACGCCTTAGAGGATATCGGCAGGCCAGGAAATACGCAGTATCCGGGTCGCCGCCCGGACGTGCCATGCGAGCAGCATCTTGAGCGCTACAACAGCAATAAAAACACTCGCCAAACGGCGGGTGTTTCCATTAGCTGCGTTTTAAAACGGGAAGCCGCAGGCGCTACAATTGGTAAATATAGGCGGGCGATACGTTGTGCTTACGAGCAATATCGGCGACCGGTATACCCTTTCTGCGCTCAGCCCTCAATGTCTTGCGAAACGCGATCAGCTCTTTGCCGCTCCGGCGAACACGTTTCGGGCGCGCAGCAACACGGCCTTTCGAACCGGTGGCCGAACCAGCTGAGGCCAAAACTGCCTGCGCGGACGCGATAATATTTTCAAGTTGACGAATTTGTCTTTTGCTCAAGGTCATATATCTCTCCTTCACGCGCAATACTTACATGCATGCAAATAAAATTACAACTACTTAAGAAATAGTTGAAGATGCATTCAATCGCAATCAGCGTACTGTACAGAGGCTACCCATAACATACATTGAATATAGTCATTTTCGCTTACCGATTTGCACCAAGATTGCGAGATGTTGATCACTATTTACCATTCCGCCCCGCACTACACATGAAAAAATACATCCGATGCTAATGACGAGCCGGAAATATGTTTTTCCTGACCTTGTTCGGCAAAGGAACGTATCACATATGGAACACTGGAAAATCCCGTGATCAGAATCCTGCAATTCACAACAGCAATCCAATTCATGCTGCCACCAGCATGTTCACACAAGTATAATGTTTCGACGGATTATTGCTTCGACAGCGTCGCCATCTTCAGATATTTCAATATTTGGCACGCGGTAATAAGTGTCCGGATACTGAAATGCGTACAAACATGATCCATGTATTTCTGCAAACAGGGAATCGACGAAATTGCCGTCAAGCAATGTTAAAAACTTGAATCAGGCGCCGCGCAAATCCTGGAGTTGATCGGCAACGACAAAAATGCCACGCCAGAGTTCTTCAAACAATTGACCTTAGTTACAATCTTTCTACGGCAATATACCTTTTTGCTTTCGATCGTTGTCGCCACTGGTCAACCCCGAAATTGCCGTATATGGCTTGGCTATGCGGACTGACGATTACAACTTGCTCCGAATGGCGCGTATACATGACCGGGGATCATGACCAATGCAAAAGCAAGCAGATGAACACTTGGACAGAACACGAGATGACAATGGTCAGGATGTCACGGGAACGTTTCTTGTCGACCCGTATATGGATTGGGCCCGAGGCGAAAACATTCCAATCCACCTGGACTTCGGCCACGATCTCTTGACACTGGAGACGGGTCCCTGGGACCGCTACGGCGCGCGCGGATGTTTCGCGCATACGCACGGACGCGGCGACTTCATGGCAAATTATGTGATTGAAGTGCCAGCAGGCGGCAAGACAGCGCCGGTGAAACATCTGTATGAATCTTTTTTCTATACCTTGAGCGGTCATGGCACGACGACGATCTGGCTGCCGAGCGGGGAAAAGCAAACCTTCGAATGGGGACCAAAGGCAATTTTCGCAATCCCGTTAAATTGCGAATACCAGATATTCAACGGCTCGGGGATCGAACCCCTGCGGGTTTCGTGTACCAACGATGCTCCGCTCACAATCAACCTTTATCACAACACCGATTTTGTCTTTAACAACCCCTACCAATTTCCGGAACGTGTCGGTCAGCCGAATCATTTCAACGGCGAAGGCGAACACCGCGCGATCAACCGCGGATCCAATATCAATCCGGTCAACTTGTGGGAAACGAACTTCGTGCCGGAGCTGGAAACTTTCAAACTGTATTCGCTTGAATCCCGCGGCAAAGGTTCAACCAATGTATCGTTCATTCTCGCCGATGGGACGATGCACTCGCACATGTCGCAGATTCCAACCGGACGATACAAAAAAGCCCATCGTCACGCAGCCGGCACCCACGTGCACGCCTGCACCGGCGAGGGCTATACCCTGCTTTGGTACGAAGGCGATTCGGAATTCAACGAAATTCCCTGGCGCCACGGTATCATGTACACACCGCCGTTCTGGATGTTCCACCAGCACTTCAACACGTGCAATGAACCGGCGCGTTATCTTGCCTGTTCACTTGGAAGCCGCCGCTATCCGTTCATTGCTCTGCGGCGGCGCAGCGCCGAAGGCGGCGGCGCGACTTCAATCCAGAATGGCGGACGCCAGGTTGAGTACGAAGACCAGGATCCACGCATTCATCGCAAATGGCTTGAGGCCATTGCTGAAACCGGTGTGCATTCGCAAATGAGCGACATATTTGATGAAAACGAGATAATGCGCCTGCCTCCGGATCAACTCGAAGGTATCATATATACGCCGCCTTCAACCGGACCGGCGATTTGAACGGATACGTCTATCGCGGCAGGTCATCCTGCGCTTCAAGCCGCGCACTCATGGATTTTTGCTGCGGGCGGCTCCAGGCCCAAAACAACAACATGAACAGGGCGCCGGAACCGATCGTAATCTGCAGCCCAGTATAATTCGCTACCCACCCCATGATGATGGCGCCGACGGCGGGCAGGCCATAGGCAAAGACAATAAAAAGGCTCATCACGCGGGCTCGCATTTGCGATTCCACGCTGTTTTGCACCAGAGTTTGCGCAGATACATTGCCGGTTAACATCGCCGCTCCCATGATCATCAGGAAAAAGGCCGCAATCCAAATTGACTTGAACTGCATCGCGAGCATTAACGCGATCCCGGTTACGCTTGTCGAAATGATGAGCATCCTGGTCAGGCCTTCGGTTTGACCCCGCCGGGCCAACCAAAGGCTCGCGATAAGCGCACCTGCGCCAATAGCAGACAAAAGGAGCGACAGGCCGGTCGGCCCGGCCTCAAAAACACGGGCGGAAATACCTGGCATCAATTCGATGACAGGGCGAATAAGAAAACTGGTCGCGGCGAGTAGAATAAATACGAACCGCAGACCGGGATGCGTGAAGGCATAGGAAATTCCCGCACCGATGTCCTGCACAAGCGCACCTGGCGATTTGCTCTCTTTCCTGTTGCCATCGCCAAAGTCCATTCCCCGCAGGATCAGCCAGAATGCCCCAAAGGTGAGCGCACAAAGCCCGATGACCACGCCTGTGCCGGCCCATACGATCAGGGCGCCGGCTATCCCCGGGCCGACAATGCGCGACGCGTTGAAGGACGCCGAACCGAGCGCGATCGCAGATGACAGGTCTCGCTGGGCAACCAAGGCATGGACGGCTGACATGCGGGCCGGCTGGCCCATGGATTCAACGGCGCCGAATATGAACGTCAAAACCAGCGCCATATAAATCGTGATCACGCCCGAAAGAACCAGCGCGGCGTAAACGATCGCAAGAAACGCGGCCGCTATCTGGCTCATGCGAATGATGCGCATGAAACCGAAACGGTCGGATATCGCGCCGGCGATAATTGCCAGAAGAACCGTCGGCAACAAATCGGCAAATGCCATGAGACCCAGCCAGGCAGGCGATTCCGTCAATTCCCAGGCCAGCCAGCCGACAGCCGTTCGCTTCATCCAGCGGCCGATGGTCGCAAATGTGTGACCAATCCAGTAGAGTCTGAACAACGGTGTCGCGAGCGCACTCCCAGCGCCGCCAAGAACCCGAGTTAACGCCAATATTCGATCCAATTAAGCTCTGTAGAAGCAGTGTTGTCAGCTATACGTTTTATTATGCCAATTCGCTGTTAGGCAAATCGGCGGCAGACAGGCCCAGCCTTGCCCGGACCCGCGGCATGACATCAGTGGCCAACAATTCCATCGAACGCATCCAGCCTTCCCGTTCGCCGGACCCGGCATAGTCGAACCCGATCTGCAGCAGCGTGCCAAACCCGCCCGTGAGCCGGTATTGCTCGACGATCTGATCGGCAACCTGCCCGGCATCGCCGACAAACCATGTCCCATGGTCGACCAGATATTCCACATCCACCGGGACGTTGGCCGGTGCAGATGCGCGCCGGAACAGATCCTCGATCCCCAGACGCTGGGCAATGATACCAAAATAGCGGTTCCAGAATTCACCGGCAAAGCCATGCACAACGGCGTTGCGCGCTTCACGCGCGGAATCGGCAACGTAGATTTCACGGATTTGCCGCCACTTGTTGCGGTGCGCGATTTGCCCGCCGCGTTGCGCTGCTTTCTCGATTACCGGCCAGTGAACATCGACATGCTCAGGGGCGACATTGAAGCTCATGGGGATGTAACCGCGCTCGCCAGCAATGGTGAGCGAGCCGGAATTGGGCATGAAACCGGCAAAAGCGATGCGCGGCTCGGCCGGGGCGAATGGCGACAAATGCCAACGGTAATTCTCGCTGGCGCGAATTTCACCGACCTGCCAAAACCGGCCCTGGTAAGGTTCTGGCCCGCCCGGCTGCCAGCAATTGAGAATGATTTCCAGCGCTTCGCGACTCATTGCCTGGTGCTGTCCATTGACGGCATCGACGTTGTAGACCTGAAAATCGGTCGGCGTTCCGCCGCTGCCGAAGCCGAACATCAACCGGCCGCGCGCCATGTGATCGAGTTGCGCAAGCTCCCCCGCCAGGCGGACCGGATGGCTTTGGTAGAGAACTTCCACGCCGGTCCCCAGATGGATGGCATTGGTCTCGCCGATGGCGCGGGCTATAATCTGCTGTGGCGAACTGAGCGGCTCCCACGGCGAAGTCAAATGCTGGCCAACCCAGGCTTCGGCATAGCCAAGCCGGTCCGCAGTGCGGATCAGATCAAGGTTCCAATCGATCGTTTCGGCCAGAGGTCTATCCGGACGCGCGGCTGGCATCAAGAAAAGGCCCAGCTGCATGCTTGCATCCTCCTCGTTCAAATTCTACCTATCGGCGCGGGAGCGCACGTTCGGCCCTACTGCGCCAATGCAGCCACAGATTCGCATCAGGGACAAGTTCAAGAACGGATCAAGCAATTCTTGACAGGCAAATCCGGCTATGACCCGATTGGTTATCCTGGCCGCGATCACCCCGGGGCTGCCAAGCTAGAAAATTTTGGATCGGCGCATGACAGACGATAACGAACACAGCCGTCACGACCACCATCACCATGGCAGTCATACCCATGCGTTGCTGCCATCCGATCCCGCTTTACGCGTCAAAGCGCTCGAGACGCTGCTGATCGAAAAAGGCCTGGTCGATCCTGCCGCGGTTGACGAGATGATGGACGCGTATCAAAATCGCATCGGCCCGCGCAATGGCGCACAGGTCGTGGCGCGGGCATGGAGCGATCGCGCTTTCCACAAGGCGCTGATGGAAGATGCAACTGCGGCGATTTCCAGCATGGGATTTGCGGGATTTCAGGGCGAACACATGGTCGCCGTCGAAAACAATGACTCCGTCCATAACATCGTGGTTTGCACGCTTTGTTCCTGCTATCCGTGGTCGGTGCTGGGCGTGCCTCCGGTTTGGTACAAGTCGGAAGCCTATCGCTCGCGCGTTGTGATTGATCCGCGCGGCGTGCTGAGGGAATTTGGCTTGGAACTGCCGGACGACAGGGAAATACGCGTTTGGGATTCAACCGCGGAAATCCGATATCTCGTGATTCCGCAGCGCCCAGCCGGGACCGGGCAATTGAATGAGGAGCAATTGGCCGCTCTGGTGACCCGCGACAGCATGGTCGGGACCGGTCTCGCGCGCGCGCCGGAGGCCACGTCATGAACTCCATACATGACATGGGCGGTATGCATGGCTTTGGCCCGATACCGATTGAAGAGAACGAGCCAGTCTTTCATGCGGACTGGGAAGCCAAGGCGATGGCGCTGCGCCTGCTGATGGGCGCATGGGGCAAGTGGAGCCTGGATGCCGGCCGGCACGCCAACGAAAGCCTGTCGCCACAGCAATATCTCAACCTGTCTTACTATGAGCGCTGGATCACTAGCCTGGCCGATCTGGCAGTCAACGCCGGACTTGTCGATCTGGACGAAATCCGCAACGGAGCCCCGGCTCCCGGAACAAGGAAAAACATCCCTCCCATCGATCCGGATGGTGTGCGCAAACTGCTCGCTGCCGGACGGCCATCTGCGCGGCCCCTTGAAAGCCAACCGCGATTTTCGATCGGCGACCGGGTGCGGACAAATGTCAACGCTCCAGCCGGTCATACGCGGTTGCCACGCTACGCTCGCGGCAGAACCGGCAAGGTCACCACCCATCATGGCGGTCATGTCTTTCCAGACAGCATTGCCCATTTCAATGGCGAGAACCCGCAGCACCTTTACACGGTCCGGTTTTCCGGCCGCGAGCTTTGGGGCAATACGGCGTCAGACAAAGATTTTGTGCATCTTGAAATGTGGGAAAGCTATATTGAACCAACCTGAAATACCTCGCGAACCTGAGGGCGGTCCGCCGTTTGCAGAGCCGTGGCACGGCCTCGTGTTTTCCCTGACCACAAAGATGGCGCAAGCGGGTCATTTCACTTGGCCGGAATGGACGGACCGGTTTGCCACAAATCTGGCCAGTACATCGGCGGCCGGCGCACCGAAGGATGCCTCACGCTACTATGATGTATGGCTCGCGACGTTCGAGGAATTGCTGCAGGATCGCGGGCTGGCCAGCGCCGAGGACCTGCGATCCCTGAAAAACGCCTGGGCGCAAGCCTACCTTCGTACGCCGCACGGCGAACCGGTTGTCCTGCCGCGCAATCAACAACGGCGGAACAACGGCATTTGCCGGTTTGTCATCCGGCCTGCCGGTTGCACGATACCTGACCGTAACACGATACCTGCCCGCAATTGGTACGCACGTTAACGGATGATTCACCAAGAATTCCCCGGTCCGGCTGATCTTGGACGATGCTAACGATCAAGCAAGTTGTCGGCCTTAGCGTCTGCGATCAGTTCGCGCCGCAACTCCACCGCATCGCCCTATCTGGCGTCTGCCTGGACCGGCAAGAGCATCTTGCGTGAAGTCTGGCACAGGTTTTCACGCAATGCTCTACACTTGGGTGATGATCAGAACTTGCGGGTTTGGCGGGTCCATTCGAGCACACGCTGATCCAGGCATGCAGTGGACCATACGCGATGACTATGGACGTGTTTCCCGGAAGTCCGATGCACCCGCCCGTTGAAACGGCCGCCCTGCATATTTCCGGACTGTGCAAGAGTTTCGACAAGCCAGCGGTTCAGGATCTCAACCTGACGATTGCGCCAGGTGAATTTTACGCACTGCTCGGCCCCAACGGTGCGGGCAAGACAACGACCTTACGCATGGTCGCTGGCTTGCTGCCAGCCGATGCAGGCGAAATCCACGTGTTTGGAACAAATGCCCGCCGGGACGTTGTCGAAGCCAAGCGCATAACCGCCTGGCTGCCGGACGAGCCGATGCTCTATGACAAGCTGGACCCGGTCGAATATCTGGAATTCGTCGCCGGTCTCTGGGACGTGCCTCCGGAACTGGCCCAGGATCGCGCCACCAACCTGCTGACGATCCTTGGCCTGTGGTAACACAGGCACGAGCGCTGCGAAGGTTTTTCGCGCGGCATGAAACAGAAGGTGGCCCTGGCGGGAGCTCTGGTGCACGAGCCTAAACTGCTGATGCTCGACGAACCGCTCACCGGCCTTGACGCAGCCGTGTCGCGGCAGGTGAAGGACCTGCTCACGGCGCGCGTCCGGGCAGGCGCGACAATCATTCTTACGACCCACATTCTGGAGGTGGCGGAACGCCTCGCCAACCGGATCGGCATAATTCAGAACGGCCGCCTGATTGCCGAAGGCACCCTTGCGGAATTGCGAACCCGCTCCAGGCTTGCGGCCGGCCAGGCGCCCGGCTCGGCGTCGCTTGAAGACGTGTTCCTTGAGATCACCGGTTCTGTGGAGCAGGCGGCTTGAGTTCGGCGTTGAGCCTGAGCCCTGGATCCGGCGTTTCCCGAAACGGGCTGACGCCGGGTTCGTTCTTGTGGCTGGTATCCTACGATCTGAAGATGAGCCTGCGCCGGGTGCGCGGCATGTTTGGCGCGTTGCAAACGCGGTTTGTGCTTTTGATTGTCGCCGGAGCCTTGTTGTCATTTCACATGATTGCATGGCCGGTAGCACAATGGTTTGCCAAAATGCCGGAAACCGGCGCCCAGTCCCGCTTGTTCTACCCGGCGCTGGCATCGGCCATGTTGTTCATTTTGCCGTGGATCCTGTCCCAGTCGCTGACCAGCATGACGCGGGCGCTGTATACCCGGGGTGACCTGGATCTGTTGTTTGCCTCGCCGTTGCCGCCACAAAGGATTTTGGCAGCACGGGCGCTGGCGGTGGCGGTGGAGTCGGTTTCCTCGGTTGCCATATTCCTGTTGCCAATCGCCAACATGAACATCCTGCTGAACGGCTTGAGCTGGCTGAGCGTGTATCCGGCCCTGCTTGGTTCGGGGCTGTTCGCCACTTCCATCGGCATCATGATGACGCTCGGCTTGTTCAAGCTGGCGGGACCGAGGCGCACGCGGATATTTTCACAAATCCTGGCGACGATAATCGGCGCTGCATTTGTAGTCATGCTGCAAGCCATTCACATTCTGCCGGTTCAAATACGCGAATCCATCGTGTCGGCCATTGAAAGCCCCGACAGCGGCTGGCTGTTCGACCGAAACGGGCTGATCTGGCTTCCGGTGCGGGCTGCTGCCGGGCACTTACCTGACCTTGTCCTGTGGTGTTCAATCAGCGCGTTGTTGTTTACCGGCACAGCGGTATTCCTGGGCAAGGTCTTCGCCTCGAACGCGATAGACTCCGCAAACGCACCTTCCACATCCGCCAGGGCTTTGAAAGCCGGAGCAGCAGCCAGGGCCATGAAGATGAAGTTCCGCAGCGGAGTTGGCCATGCCCTGCGATTGAAGGAATGGCGGCTGCTGCGCCGCGACCCCTGGTTAATCAGCCAAATTCTGCTACAGGTGGTTTACGCGCTTCCAATCAGTATCGTCATCTGGCGATCGCAGGGCCCGAACGGTTCAATCGCCCTTTCGGTCGCACCGGCCATCGTCGTAATTGCATCACAGATTTCCGCCTCGCTGGCGTGGCTCACAATTTCCAGCGAGGATGCACCGGAACTTCTGGCCAGCGCGCCTGTGACCAAGGCTCAGGTTCAGCGGCGGAAGCTGGAAGCCATCGCCCTGCCGCTCGCCTGCTTTCTGGCGCTGCCGCTCGCGGGACTGGCGTGGTTCTCTATCAAGGGAGCGGTATTCGCGTTAATCTTCGCTATTGGCGCCGCCCTATCGACCGCTTTCCTGAACCTGTGGCATCCGATGCCCGCCCGCCGCGTAATGGTGCTGCGGCGTCATTCGCAATCCAAGATCATTGGAATGATTGAGCATTTGCTTTCACTCTTGTGGGCCGTCGCGATGGTGATGGCTGTGATTGGCACATGGCTGGCAGCAATTCCTCTGGCGTTGGTAATAGTAATTGTAGCTTGCAGCAGGCTCCGGCGCAGTAAGCCGCGCACCGCAAGACCCGTTGCCAGGTTGCAGCAGGCAGCAACCTAGAAAAAGCCTGAGGGGACCGCCTTCCGGGCCAGGATATCTCCGCGAACCCGCTATTCTGGCCGAATTGCAGGCACAGTCATCACATCTTCGAGAGCCGGCGGCGGCGGCACGGTTTTTTTACATCTCCTTAAACTGACAGGAGCCAGAATAGTACCGCTTCAGGGCGCTCGCCTGAACGCATCACGTATTGATCGAAGATGACATTATTTGCAGCCAATTTATTTCCAGGCCAAAGCAGCTCCGGTATTCGACCGCTGAGTGAATCGCGCGTGGAATTCGTCGATTACGGAAAAGGCCTGTGCATCATTCTTGTTGTCATGATGCACTCGGTACTCGGCGTCGGCGACGCCATGGGCGGCCGGGGCTGGATGCACTATCCCGTCGATTTTTCGCGGCCATTCCGGATGCCGGACTTTTTCCTGATTGCCGGGCTTTTCCTTGCCCGAACGATTGATGCGCCCTGGCGGCGTTACCTGGATCGCAAGGTTTTGCACTTTGCCTACTTCTTTGTGTTGTGGACCGCCATCCACCTGACCGTGAAAATCACGACATTACCCGACCCGTCGCTCACGGGGCTGTTGAACGCCTTTGCCTGGCGGATGATCGAACCGATCACGCCGCTGTGGTTCATCTATATCCTGCCGATCTGTTTTGTTGCAACCAGGTTGTTAAGAAACCTCCCCTGGCAGATCGTAGTGTTGCTTGGCATCGGTATGGAATCTTTCCCGATTGGCAGCTACGGCACCGTGCTTGAAGAATTCATGCGGCGCTTTGTCTATTTCTATGCCGGGTATTACTTCGCCCCGCTGATCTTTCAATTTGCGCGGAACGTTGCCTTGCGGCCGGGAGCAAGCTCGGCCGGTCTTGCATTGTGGGCGTTGGTGAACGGGCTGGCAGTATTCGTATTCAGCGCGGATGGAAAGCCACTTGCGCAGCTACCCGGGGTCAGCGTCCTGCTCGGGTTTGCCGGAGCGTTGGCGCTGGTGGCGGTCGCAGCGCTGCTTGCGCAAAACAGCGCCATGAGCTTCATCCGCCAGGTGGGATCGCGCTCAATCATCGTCTTTCTCGCGTTCGTTCTTTTCATGGCTCCGACCCGCATCCTGCTGATCAAGGCGAATATACTTCCGGATATTGGCAGTGCTGGGTTTACCGTGATGGCGGTGGCGCTGGCAGGCCCGCTGTTGCTGGCCTGGATGGTTGCCGAAACGCCGTTCAAGTACCTGTTCGTGCGGCCGCAATGGGCGAGGTTGAAGGACACCGATTGATCTGGACACACTGTCCCGCGAAAGATTGTAGCCTGGCATTGCCCACGCGTTTCCATTGGCGGCGGTGTGTTCTATGATTGGCGCCCCAATTCAGCAGGCACCGGCGCATCAATGGCCAAGAAATCCCCCGCACAATCCCGGCCCGTCAAGAAGGGCGATCACGTCTTTCTGGTAGACGGATCAAATTTCATTTTTCGCGCGTTTTTCCAATCGATGCGACAGGACAGAAAGTACAATTACCGCTCCGACGGATTACCGTCCGGCGCCGTGCGGTTGTTTGCCACGAAGCTGTTCCAGTTCATCGAAAAAGGCGCGATGAATATAAAGCCGACGCACCTGGCAATAATTTTCGACAAGTCCGAGGATTCGTTCCGCAAAAAACTCTACCCGGACTACAAGGCCAACCGGTCGGAACCGCCGGAGGACCTTGTTCCGCAGTTCCCGCTGATGCGCGACGCAGCGCGGGCATTCGGACTTGTTCCCGTCGAGCAAGACAAGTACGAAGCCGACGACCTGATCGCGACCTATTCCCGGCAGGCGGTGGAAGCCGGCGCCGATGTGACGATCATTTCCGCCGACAAGGACCTGATGCAGCTGGTCCGGCCTGGCGTGAACATGTACGATCCGGCTTCCGGCGAAGCGGGCAAGGCCGGACGCCGTGAAGAGCGCTTCATCGGTCATGACGAAGTTGTCGAATATTTCGGCGTGCCGCCGGAAAAGGTGGTCGATGTCCAGTCGCTTGCCGGCGACTCCACCGACAACGTGCCGGGTGCGCCGGGAATTGGCGTAAAGACGGCAGCGCTGCTGATCAACGAGTATGGCGATCTCGACACGCTGATCGAACGCGCCGGCGAAATCAAGCAGAACAAGCGGCGCGAAACCCTCACCGATCCGCAGGTCATCGACAAAGTCAGGGTGTCAAAAAAACTCGTGCGGCTTGTCGATGATGTTGCCGTCCACGTCCCGCTTGAGGATTTGGCGCTGGCGGAGGTCGATGGCAAGACGCTTGTCGCATTTTTGAAGGCGATGGAATTCACCACAATCACCAAGCGGGCGGCAGAGACCTTCGGCGTCGAGTTTGGCGAGATCGAGCCCGATCCGCAGTTCACCGGCGATGGCGGCTGGCGCGGTCGCGATGGCAAGCCATCGGCCGATGTAAAGGCGAATTTGAAAAACAGCGGCAGCAGTGAAAATGCTGATGCGGACGAGCCGGCCAGCACTGCTGCGAAAAGCGCAGACAAAGCCGGCAAGACAAGCAAATCGAACACCGCAGATGGCTCGCTGACGGCACAGGCGCTGGCGAAAGCGCGCGCCGATGCGGGAATGAAATCGCACATCGACCCGTCCAGTTATGAGTGCATCACGTCGCTTGATGCGCTCGATACATGGATCGAAGAGGCGCGCGCGGCACATGCGGTTTGCGTCGATACCGAAACGTCATCCCTCGACGCCATGCAGGCGGACCTCGTGGGCATCGCACTGGCGACCGCGCCTGGAAAGGCCTGCTACATCCCAATCGGTCACCGCAAGGCCGACGGTGATGGTGACCTGTTTGGCGGTAACGAGCTTGTCGCCGGTCAGCTGGCGGAAAGCGAAGTCGTCAAACGGCTGAAACCGCTGCTGGAAGATGAAAGCGTTCTCAAGATTGCGCAAAACATGAAATTCGATTGGCTGGTCTTTGCACAAGCTGGCATCGAGATAGCCCCGTCCGACGACACGATGCTGATGTCCTACGTGCTCGACGCCGGATCCAACGGCCACGGCATGGACGAACTGGCGCGCAAATATCTCGGCCACGAACCGATTCCGTTCAGCGAAGTCGCCGGAAAGGGCAAGAACTTCATCGGGTTCGCCCGCGTGCCGCTCGACACGGCAACTGCCTATTCCGCCGAAGACGCGGACGTGACGTTACGATTGTGGGAAATTCTCAAACCCCGCCTCGCGGCGGAGCGGATGACAACGGTCTATGAAACGCTCGAGCGGCCGATGGTCGACGTACTGGCGCGCATGGAGCAGCGCGGCATAGCCATCGACCGGCAAATCCTGTCGCGGCTTTCCGGCGATTTCGCGCAAGGGATGGCGCGGCTCGAAGCGGAAATTCATGAAATGGCCGGCGAAAATTTCAATGTCGGCTCGCCGAAGCAATTGGGTGATATCCTGTTCGGCAAAATGGGCCTGCCCGGCGGCAAGAAGACCGCCACCGGCGCCTGGTCCACCGCCGCCAGCGTGCTCGACGATCTGGCCGCCGAAGGCAATGACTTTGCCGCGCGCGTGCTGGAATGGCGGCAATTGCAGAAACTGAAATCGACTTACACCGACGCGCTGCCCGATTATCTCAACCCTGCCACCAAGCGCATTCACACATCGTACTCGCTGGCGGCAACCACAACGGGGCGGCTGTCTTCGTCGGAACCAAATTTGCAGAACATCCCGGTACGCAACGAAGCAGGCCGGAAAATCCGCACTGCCTTCGTTCCCGAAAAGGGCAATATCCTGATATCCGCCGACTATTCACAGATCGAATTGCGCATTCTCGCGCATATCGCCGACATTCAGCAGCTCAAGCAGGCGTTTGAAGACGGCCTAGATATCCACGCCATGACCGCATCGGAGATGTTCAACGTGCCGATGGCGGAGATGACACCGGAAATCCGCCGCCGCGCCAAGGCGATCAATTTCGGCATTATCTACGGTATCAGCGCCTTTGGCCTGGCCAACCAGCTCGGCATCGAGCGCTCGGAGGCGGGGGCCTATATCAAGCAATATTTCGAGCGCTTTCCGGGCATCAAGGATTACATGGACGCCACGAAGAGCTTTGTCCGCGACAACGGTTATGTGGAGACGATCTTCGGGCGCAAATGCCATTACCCGCGCATCAAGGCTTCCAATCCGTCCGAGCGCGCCTTCAACGAACGCGCCGCGATCAACGCACCGATTCAGGGCTCGGCCGCCGACATCATCCGCCGCGCCATGGTGCGCATGGACGGGGCGCTGGCAAAAGCCAAACTCAATGCACGCATGCTGCTGCAGGTGCACGATGAATTGATTTTCGAAGCGCCGGAGAAGGAAGCCGGCAAGACGATCGACGTCGTGCGCAAGATCATGGAGGACGCGCCGCATCCGGCGCTGCAATTGTCAGTACCGCTGCAGGTCGACGCCAAGGCAGCGAAGAACTGGGACGAGGCGCATTGAACCATTGCCCGGCTTGGCGAAGCCGGCTGTTTGCAAGCAGCGCATTTGATACAACGAATTTACAGTAGCGCCGGCATTGCCCTACAGGAATGGTATTCCATCCGCTGTTGGCTCCAGCCGCAGCCAGTGCGCGACGCTTGCACCGGCATCAGCGAAGGTGTCTCGCCGTCCGGCACTACCGGCGGGTACGTCCGGGCCGAACGCCAATAGCGGCACGTGCTCCCGTGTATGATCGGTTCCACGCCAGGTCGGATCATTGCCGTGATCGGCAGAGAGTATGGCAAGGTCGCCGGCGCGCAACAGGCGCATCAACTCGCCCATGCGCGCATCGAAGCGCTCGAGCCCGGCGGCGTAGCCGGCGACATTGCGGCGATGGCCGTAGTCGGTGTCGAGATCGACGAAATTGGCGAACATCAATCCGCCGTCCTGCAGACGCTCCCACTCAACCAGTATCTTGTCGAACAAGTCCATGTCATCGGCGCCCTTGATTTCGCGGCCAGTATTGCGGTGACCGAAGATGTCACCGACTTTTCCGATGGAAACAATGTCCCGGCCCGCGACAGCTGCCCTGTCGAAAATATTGCCAGCGGGCGCAGCCAAGGCGTAGTCCTTGCGCCGCGGCGTGCGTTTGAAATTGCTGGCGTCCGTGCCGGTGAACGGGCGGGCGATGACACGCCCGATGTGCAGCGGGTTTACCTTCTCCCGCACCAGTTCGCACAGGTCATAAAGCCGTTGCAGGCCAAACACCTCCTCATGGGCGGCGATCTGCAGCACCGAATCCGTCGAGGTATAAAAAATCGGTTTGCCGGTTTTCAGGTGCTCCTCACCGAGATCGTCGATGATAGCAACGCCCGATGCGTGGCAGTCGCCGAGGACGCCGCGCAAGCCGGCTGCCGAAACAATTTCGTTGATTAGCTCCGCTGGAAACGCCGGATCTTCCGGCGGAAAGTATCCAAAAGAGAACGGGACTTTTGTGCCGGCAAGCTCCCAATGGCCGGATGGCGTATCCTTGCCGGCCGATTGTTCGACCGCATAGCCCCAAAGGCAACTGGGAGCGGCGCATTCCAGCCCCGGCGGCATGCGCCCGCTCGAGGCCTGCGCCGCCAGACCGAGGCCAAGACCGGACATGACCGGAAGGTGCAGCGGGCCGGATCGCAGGCCCGGCACGTCGGCCCTGCCCGCCGCGCATTCCTGCGCGATATGGCCGATCGTGTCGGCGCCGGCATCGCCGTATTTCGCTGCATCGTCAGCACCGCCGCAGCCGGCAGAGTCCAGAACGATCATCAGCGCCCGGCGGCGGTTCATTGACTCACCGCGCCGCTCGTATCGGCTTCAATGTCGAAAGCCGCGGCGAACAGCGCCCGCGTGTAGGGCGTTTGCGGATCGGCGAAGATGTCCTTCGCGGGGCCGGCCTCGACGACCCGTCCATTGCGCATGACGATCAGATCGGAAGCCAGCGCGCGCACCACCTTCAGGTCGTGGCTGATAAACATGTAGGCGAGTTTGCGGCGCTCTTGCAGATCACGCAACAGGTCAACAATTTGCGCCTGGACGGACATGTCCAGCGCCGAAGTCGGCTCGTCGAGGACGACAAAGTACGGCTCGAGCACCATGGCGCGGGCTATGGCGATACGCTGGCGCTGGCCACCGGAAAACTCGTGCGGGTAACGATCCATCGAAGCGGGATCGAGGCCGGTATCCGCCAGGGCGCGTGCGACCGCATTTCGCAATTCTTCCAGCGGCATCTCCGGCTTCTGGATTCGCAGGCCCTCGGCGACAATTTCCGCGACCGGCATACGCGGCGACAAAGATCCGTAGGGATCCTGGAAAACGACCTGCATTTCCCGCCGCAATGGCCGCATGGAAGCACGATTGAGCCCATCGATGCGCGAACCAAGATAGGCTATCGGCCCTTCGGAACGGATCAGCCGCAACAGCGCCATGCCAAGCGTCGTCTTGCCGGACCCGGACTCGCCAACCACGCCGAGCGTCTGGCCTTCGCGGATTGTCACATCGATCCCGTCGACCGCTTTCACATGGCCGATTGTGCGGCGAAAGAAACCTTTCTTGATCGGAAACCAGACCCTCAGGTTTTCGCCACGCACAATCTCCTTTGCCGCCGGGTTCGGCGCGGGCGGTTCACCTTTCGGTTCAGCCGCCAACAGCATTTGCGTATAGGCGTGCCGGGGATTGGCGAATATTTCGTCGACCGGCCCGGCCTCTACTATCGCGCCGTTCTGCATCACACAAACGTCGTCAGCGATCTTGCGGACAATCCCCAGATCATGGGTAATGAACAGCATCGCCATGCCCAGCCGGTTCTGCAGGTCTTTCAATAGCGCCAGAATTTGCGCCTGCACAGTCACATCTAGGGCCGTTGTCGGCTCATCGGCTATGAACAGGTCGGGCCGATTGGCGAGCGCCATTGCGATCATTACCCGCTGGCGCTGGCCGCCGGACAATTGGTGCGGATAGGCGCCGAGGCGCGCGGAAGGGTCGGGAATGCCAACCTCGGTCAGCAATTCGATAACCCGGGTGCGGATGGCGTCCCGACCGGACATGCCATGCAGCGACAGAATTTCACCGATCTGCCGTTCAATCGTGTGCAACGGATTGAGGGACGTCATCGGCTCCTGAAACACCATGGTTATGGCGTTGCCGCGAACCGCTCGCAGCGCGGCCTCGTCGGCCCGCAACATGTCTTCGCCCCGAAACAGGATTTCCCCCGCCGGATAGGTTGCCGATGTCGAATCCAGCAGCCGGACGATCGAAAGCGCGGTTACCGATTTTCCGGAACCGGATTCGCCGACCAAAGCCAGAGTCCGCCCTGGCTGCAGCGAAAACGATACGTCCCGCACAGCGTAGGATTCACTGGCATCTGCGTCGCCACCCGGAGACCGGAATGCGACTGACAGGTTTCTGATTTCCAGAAGCGGCTTACCGGTCATGGCCGCCTCACGTGAAAGTCTTGCGCGGGTCGAACGCGTCTCGAACCGCTTCACCGATGAAGATCAACAGCGAAAGCATGACAGCAATGACCATGAAACCGGTCAGCCCAAGCCACGGAGCCTGAAGGTGCGTCTTGCCCTGCAACAGCAGTTCACCCAGTGATGGCGAACCCGGCGGCAAGCCAAAACCAAGAAAGTCCAGGGACGTGAGCGTCGTGATCGAAGCGTTGACGATAAAGGGCAGAAAGGTCAGCGTCGCCACCATGGCGTTTGGCAACAGGTGGCGGGTCATGATTTTTGCGTTAGACAAGCCCAGCGCCCGCGCTGCATTGACATATTCGAAATTGCGAGCGCGCAGGAACTCGGCGCGCACGACCTGTACCAGCGACACCCATGAAAACAGCAGCAGAATAAACAGCAAAACAAAAAAACTTGGCGTGATAATCGACGATACAATGATCAACAAATACAAGTGCGGCAGCGACGACCAGATTTCGATAAAACGCTGGAAAACAAGGTCCAGCCAGCCGCCGAAATATCCCTGAACGGCGCCTGCGGTAATACCGATCAGGGACGACACACCAGCAAGTATCAAACCAAACAACACGGAGATCCGGAACCCGTATATAATGCGGGCGAGTACGTCGCGTCCCTGGTCATCCGTGCCAAGCCAGTTGGTCTCCAGATCGCCGCACGAACCATTGTCCTTTTTCAGGATCTTTTTTGCTGCGTCCTTGCAGGTTTTTTCGGACAAGCTCCAAGTGGGCGGGGATGGCGCAGGTACCGGCAAGGCATAATTATGGGTCCGGTAGGAGAAACGGATCGGCGGCCAGACCATCCAGCCCTTGCTGTTTATTCCCTTGGCGATCACAGGATCGCGATAGTCGGTAACCGCAAGGAAGCCGCCGAACTTTTCCTCCGGATAATCCTTCATGACCGGCACGAGCCATTCGCCCTTGTAGGAAACCAGAACCGGTTTGTCGTTGGCGATAAACTCGGCACACAGCGACAGGACGAACAAGACGAGGAATATCCAGAACGACCAGTAACCGCGCTTGTTGGAGCGGAAGTTGCGCCAGCGACGCTGGTTGATAGGCGAGCGGCTGAACCAGCCTTTGCCCGGCAAGGGTGGAGCTATCGGGATGCCCGGTGAAGAAGCAGACGCTTCGTGGGACGTGTTCATGTCACACCTCCCGCGATTCAAAATCGATGCGCGGATCGATCAGCATGTAGGTAATGTCAGAGATCAGGTTGGCGATCAGTCCTATGAGCGCAAAAATGTACAAGTTGGCGAATACGACCGGGTAGTCACGATTGACGATGGATTCAAACGACAGCAGCCCCAGGCCGTCGAGTGAAAATATGGTTTCGATCAACAGCGATCCTGTAAAGAATGCATGGATGAACGAGGCGGGGAAACCGGCAATGACGATCAGCATGGCGTTGCGGAAGACATGGCCGTAGAGCACCTGGTTTTCCGTCAGCCCCTTCATGCGCGCGGTCTGGACATATTGCTTTCGAATCTCGTCCAGGAACGAGTTCTTGGTGAGGAACGTCGTCGTCGCGAATGCGCCAATCGCCATTGCCGTAACGGGCAGCGCAATGTGCCAGAAATAGTCGGCGATTTTGCCGAGCGTCGAAAGATTACTCCAATCTTCGGACGTCAATCCGCGCAAGGGAAATATCTGCCAGAACGATCCCCCGGCAAACAATACAACCAGAAGGATCGCGAACAAAAAACCGGGGATTGCGTAGCCAACAATAACAACCGCCGAAGTCCAGATATCAAAGGCCGATCCGTCGCGTACCGCCTTGCGAATACCGAGCGGTATTGAAATCAGATAGGACAACAAGGTCATCCACAGGCCAAGTGTAATCGAAACCGGCAGTTTTTCCTTGATCAGCTCGACAACGTCTTTGCCGCGAAAAAAACTGCGGCCGAAGTTCAGGCTCGCATAGTCGGTGAGCATCTTCCAGAAGCGCTCGTAGGCCGGCTTGTCAAAGCCGAACTGTTTTTCAAGATCCTTGATCAACTGCTGATCCAGGCCCTGGCGGCCGCGATATCTCGACTCCAGTCCTTGCGCCCGCTGTGCTGCGCCGAGATCGCCGGTGCCGCCGGTAAAGCGGCCGGTGGCGCCCTGATCAAGGCCCTGCAATTGCGCCATGATCCGTTCAACCGGTCCGCCGGGTGCAAACTGCACGATGATGAACGAGATCAACAATATCCCGATCAGCGTTGGGATCATCAAGGCAAGACGGCGCGCGATATAGGCAACCATGCGCGCTTACCCCGCCCGCTTTTCACCGAGACCGATTTTGGCGGCCTTTGCCTCATCCCACCACCAAGTGCCGGGAGCCCCGGTGCCAAGCTTCGGTTGCCGCGCGGGACGGCTGAACACATCCCAATAGGCAATGAAGTCGCCGGACTTGTACCACATCGGCACCCAATAGCGGCCGGCGCGCAGAAGCCGGTCCAAAACCCGCGCCGCAATGGTCAGTTCCTCGCGGGTCCTGGCGTTGGCCACCCGCTCCAGCATTTCATCGATTGCCGGATCGGCAATGCCTGCCATGTTGCGTGAACCCTTGGTCTTGGCGGCGGTAGACGAATAGGTGTAGCGCAGGCTATCGCCCGGCGTGTGCGAACCTCCGAGCGCCATGATCATGACGTCGAAGTCAAATGCATCCAGCCGGCGCTTGTACTGCGCGGCGTCGACGATGCGAATGGTCGAGGCGATACCGAGCTTGCGCAGATTGGCCTGATAGGGCTCGGTGTGCGGTTTCAAAGCACCGCCGGAGTCGAGAAACTCCATTTCAAACGGCGTCCCGTCCGGCAACAAAAGCTGACGGCCACGCCGTTTGCAGCCGGCCTGCAGCAGCAAGGTATTGGCCTTGCGCAACAGATTGCGGTCGGAGCCGGAGCCGTTGGACTTTGGCGGAAGCCAGGGCTCGCCAAAAACTTCGTCGGAGACTTTGCCGCGCCACTTTTCGAGCAGCTTCAACTCCTCAGGCCCCGGCTTGCCGATGGCCTTCATCGGCGTGTTTTCGAAAAAGGATTGGGTGCGCTTGTAGGTGTTGTACATGATGTTGCGGTTGGTCCATTCGAAATCGAAGGCCAGAGCCAGCGCTTCGCGCACACGCGGATCCTTGAATTGCTTGCGCCGCGTGTTGAAGTACCATCCTTGCGTCGGCACCGCCGCGCCGTCGCGAATTTCCTCGCGTTTGACGCGCCCATCGTTGATGGCGGGGAATGTATATCCGGTATGCCAGGTCCGGGAGGTGAATTCCTCGCGGTAGTTCATCGTCCCGGATTTGAACGCTTCAAATGCGATCTGACGCTCGCGGAAATATTCATACCGGACCACGTCGAAATTGTTGATGCCGACATTGACCGGCAGATCCTTGGCCCAGTAATCCTTGACCCGGTTGAACTCGATGAACCGGCCCTGTTCATATTTTCCCAGTTTGTACGGCCCCGATCCCAGTGGCTCCTGCAGATCCGGCTTGGTGAAGTCCCGCCCGGACCAATAGGCTTTTGAAAAAATCGGCAGGCCGGCGATCGTCAGGTGCGAATCCCGGCTTCGGCCCGGTTTGAATTTCACCACCAGCTCACGCGGCCCCGCCGCCTCCGCCGATGCAAAATCGCGCATGATGATCTTGAAGACCGGATGCCCCTTGTCTCTAAGGAGATTGAAACTGAACGCCGCGTCCTGTGCGGTCAGCTTGCTGCCGTCGTGGAAACGTGCCGCATCCCGAAGAATAAACCTGTAGGTCAGTTTGTCGGCGCTGTAGCGGACTTTTTCGGCTACCAGCCCGTACATGGAGGTTGGCTCGTCGGCATTCCCGGACATCAGGGTAGCGAACGTTGCACCCATGCCGGCCGCGCCACTGCCGCGCAGGATGAAGGTGTTGAACGTATCGAACGTCTGGAGATCGACATTGGCGCCGCCGGTGCGGACCTGATGGGAAAGCTTGCCGCCCTTCGGCGCAGCCGGATTGACGTATGCAAAATGCTTGAAGTCCGCAGGCAGCGCCAGTTCCCCAAACGTCGAAAGACCGTGGGTTTCCACCCAGCCCTGCTGGGCCAAGGCGCTGGCCGGCGGAAGCAGCGGGGCCGCAAGTGCGCCTGCCAAGCCCGAGGTCACGAGCTGGCGCCGGGTCATTGCAGATTGCGGTGGCCAGATTGATTCAACGGAAGGGGAAAGGGCTCGTTTCACGGCGTGCTCCGGCCGAATATCGCGGCCACGGTAAAATCGTCAGCTGTTCTGATTCGCCCTGATTATGTCGATTTTTTGCACCGGTGACAGCCCCGTGTCCCAGTTTCACGCGATGCCAGCGCCGTTCACTCTCATTTGAATGGGTTCTGAATGGGTTCCCGGCAACAGTTTCTGGATTTGGCGTGTTGCTGGACAAGACAGTCGCGTAGCGTCCGGACAAATAAAAGGGCGGGAAATTCCCGCCCTTTTTTCGTTTCCATTGTACCTTGACTTACTTCTTTGCATCCGGCGTGGCGGCTTCGGCCGGCGGTGCGGCAGGCAACGGCTGCGGCTTGTCCGACAGCGAGCGCAGGTAAACGACCATATCGGCCAGACGGGTGCGATTTTTCATGCCGCCGTAAGCCATCTTCGTACCGGAAGCGAATTTCCGCGGATTGTTGAGGAAATCGGCCAGGGTCTTGTACGACCAGGTCTTGTGCTTTTCTGCAGCAGCCTTCAATCCATTTGAATATGAGAAACCGCCTGCGCCGGCGATCGAGCGGCCCAGAATGCCGTACAGGTTCGGACCCTGTTTGACGGCCCCGCCCTTGTTGACGGTGTGGCAAGCCGAACATGCCGACTTGACGGCCGAAGCGCCCTTGGCCGCATCCGCCTTCGCCAGCAATGCCTCGATCGGAACTTCCTTCTTCTTGCTAGCCGTGGCTGCGCCGCCCTCCGAGGCAGCTTCCGGCAGCGCATAGGCGGACTTTTCCGGTGCATGGGTCACATAGATTGTATTGGTCAAAATCCCGATTCCCATGAGGAAAAGCAGGATGGCCAGAACGGCGCCGGCCATTTTGTTGAATTCAAAAGAATCGATCATTCTTTGCCCCGTATCCTGGCCACCTGTTCCGGAATCGCGATCCAGCTGGGAATCCGGCCGCCCGCCGGCTTCCCCCGCGACCGCGGCGCCACGACGCCGCACAATTGCCGTACGTGCCGGTTGATTACCCGCTTTGCCCGCACCAATGCAACACGTATAAACGTCCCGGCCTTGCTACCTTTTGCCGCCAGCAGCGCAATCGAGACCGGAAAATGCCAAACGCCATCGTCCTGATACCTGCCAGAATGGCTTCAACCCGGTTGCCTGGCAAACCGCTTGCCGACATTCTGGGCGAGCCGATGATCGTTCACGTCTGGCGGCGGGCGACAGAGGCTCAAGTGGGACCCGTCGTGGTCGCTGCCGACAGCGCTGAAATCCGCGATTGCGTGCAAAAAGCAGGCGGAACAGCGGTTTTGACGCGGCCCGACCATGAATCCGGCTCCGACCGGATATTTGAGGCTCTGGGCATCACGGATCCGCAAGGCAAGCACGATGTTGTCATCAATGTACAGGGCGACCTGCCGACCCTTGAGTCAGGCGCAATCCAGGCATCGCTGAAGCCGCTGAACGATAGTTCTGTGGATATCGCAACGCTGGCGGCGGAGATCCGCCGGGATCCCGAGCGAACAAATCCCAATGTGGTGAAAGTTGTCGGCACACAGATCGCGCCGGGACGGCAGCGGGCCCTGTATTTTACCCGCGCGACCGCCCCGCACGGGGATGGGCCACTCTTCCATCATATCGGACTATACGCCTACCGGCGGGCTGCACTGGAGCGTTTTGTATCCCTGCCGCCCTCACCGCTTGAAAAGCGTGAAAAGCTGGAACAATTACGGGCGCTGGAGGC
>CAZTMN010000058.1:0-25700 GCA_964615275.1 uncultured Beijerinckia sp.
ACCATCGGGTCTGCAGCGCCAGCTGGTTGCGGATATCGGGTTCTGCCCGGAATGCGATGATCGGAAATCCAAGGCCGGCAGTCAGCAATCCGGCAAAACCGGCCTGTTTGACGGCGTAGGTCAGCCGTCCGGAATCAAAAGGCGTTGTGCTGTCGCCGGAGCCGCCAGCCATGTTTCAGACCTTTTCGATTTCCGGTTTGCCGAGCAGGCCCGAGGGCATGAAAATCAGGGCAACGATCAGGATCGAGAAAGCGGCCACGTTCTTGTAATCTGACGATACGTAAGCAGACCAAAGCACTTCGACCAGGCCGATAAGCAGCCCGCCGAGCACGGCGCCGGGAATCGAACCGATGCCACCGAGCACGGCTGCGGTAAAAGCCTTGACGCCGGGGATAAAACCATCGGCGAAGCTGACGACGCCGTAATTGACCAGGTACAAAACGCCGGCAACCGAGGCGAGCGCCGCGCCAATAACAAAAGTGATGGAAATGGTTCGGTCGACGTTGATGCCGAGCAGCGCCGCCATTTTGCGATCCTGCTCGCAAGCGCGCTGGGCGCGGCCGAGCGATGTTTTTTGAACGACAAACCAGAAAATCGCCAGCAGCAACGCGGTTACGGCAACGATGACAATCTGCTTGTACGCGAGAGTTACATCGAAGTCGCCGCCGCTGGTCAGCTTGATGACGTCGTTGAACATCGGCGGTAGCGGCTTGTTGCGTGGACCCTGTACGACCTGCACGAAATTCGCCAGGAAGATCGACATGCCGATGGCGGAGATCAGCGGCGCAAGCCGGAAGGAGCCGCGCAGTGGCCGGTAAGCGATCCGTTCGATCGTCCAGCTCCACAGGGACGTCAGCACCATGCCGGCAAGAAGAACGATGAAAAACGCCAGGAACAAAGAGGATATGCCCAGGAACGCGGTTATCGCGAGAAACAGCAGCATGGCAATGAAAGCGGAGACCATGAACACATCGCCATGGGCAAAATTGATCATGCCGATAATGCCGAACACCATCGTGTAACCAATGGCTATCAGTCCGTAGATAGACCCCAGGGTGACGCCGTTGATCAGCTGCTGGAGAAAATTTTCCATGGAGCTTTCCGCTGGATGATCCGGCTGGCGCTGCCCTGCCGGTTTTTGCGTTCCACCTGCGTCAGGCGCAAACAATTCAGGCTCCCCGTAGTCGGAGAGCCTGTGCTCAAACTGCCGCTAGCGACGCGATTTCCCGGCCGGCTTGCGGGCGGTTTTTTTCGCAGCCTTTTTCACCGGTTTCCGGGCGGGTTTTCTGGCAACCTTTTTAGCTGCTTTCTTGACCGCATTCTTCACCGCTTTCCTGGCAGTCTTCTTGGTTGCCGCCTTGTTTTTCGTGGCTGCCTTGCGGCCACCCGCTTTACTCTTGGCTGTTTTCTTGGCCGCCTTGCGCGGGGCCGGTTTTCTGGCCGCTGACTTTCTAGCTGCTGACTTTCTCGTTGATTTTCTCGCTGTTTTTTTCGCGACTTTCTTTGCAGCCTTCTTCACGGCTTTCCTTGTAGCGGTCTTTTTGGCCGCCTTTTTTGCGACTTTTTTTGCAGCCTTTTTGGCAGCCTTCTCTGCTGGTTTCTTTGCGGCTTTCTTTGCCGCTTTCTTTGCGGCTTTCTTGGCCGCTTTCTTTGCGGCTTTCTTGGCCGGTTTTTTTGCGGCTTTGCTTTTGGATCTCTTTGCCGCTGCACTTGCCGGTTTGGCGTCGGAGCGCTCGGCAGAAGTCAGGAAGCCGACCACCGCACGTGTAAAGGCTGATTCAGCCTCGATATTTGACAAGTGCGCCGCATCCAGATCGATCAGGCGCGCGCCGGGAATCGAGTTTGCGATCAGCCCGCCCATGGTCGGAGGCGTGGCCGGGTCATGCTTGCCGACTATCACCAGCACGGGGTTTGAAATCGAGCGAATCGCCTCGCGCTGATCCATGTCGCGAATTGCGGCGCAGCAGGATGCATAGCCCAGCGGCGGGGTTGTTTTCAGCATCTGCGCGATCTTTTCCGGCGCCGCAGTATTGCGGTCGAGAAAATCGCGGGTGAACCAGCGTTCCACCGTGCTTGTTACCAGCGGCAGCATTCCCTCGTTGCGGGAGGTTCGAATGCGCATGTTCCAGAGTTCGGGGCCGCCGAGCTGGGCGCCGGTATTGGCCAGGACCGCGCGGTTGATCCTGTCGCCGTGGTGGGTCATTAGCCACATGCCGACCATGCCGCCCATCGACAGACCGATCCAGTTCGCCTTTTCAACCCCCAGCGCGTCGAGAATATTGACGGCGTCCTGGCCGAGTTGATCGATCGAATAGGGGCCGTCCTCAGCGACGCTGCCGCCGTGGCCGCGGGAATCATACCGTATTACTCGGAATGATTTGGTCAGGGCGTCCATCTGGCCGTCCCACATGTGCAGGGTAGTACCGAGGGAATTCGACATCATCAGCGCCGGTGCGTCGTCAGGACCCTCGACGACAACATTGAAGATTTCCGCGCCAATCTTCATCTCAGCCATATTCGCCCCCCTTGCTCCGGCGGGTAAGACCGCTCGAATTTCCCTTTGATTCCGGCAATGCGATGTTGGGCATCTCAGCCACATTGCGCATAGCCTCAGCCGCCCGGATGTGCAAGCTGCAATAGCGAAATGAGCGCGACAATCCCTTGAATTCGCTCCGCCGGAGGAGGATTCCCGGGACTGCGGCATAAATTCCGGTTCCAGCCGTCACGAGGGGCTGGACAGACGCGCCGGGTCCGCGTGATAAGGGCGCAAACGAAAACCTTGGAGCACAAAATGGCCATGACCATGCATGGGGAAGTGCAGCTTCCCGCCGGACGGCAGACTGTCTGGGATGCGCTGAACGATCCGGAAGTGTTGAAGCTTTGCATCCCGGGCTGCCAAGCGCTTGAAAAGACCGCCGATAACGCTTTCAGTGCGACAGCCAAGATTCGCGTCGGACCGGTTAGCGCCACGTTCAAGGGGAATGTCGAGCTATCCGATCTCGATCCGCCGAACGGTTACAAGATTAGCGGCCAGGGCGAGGGCGGCGTTGCCGGTTTCGCCAAGGGCGGCGCCGTGGTGAAATTGGAAGATGGCGAGAACGGCGGCACCGTGCTGCACTACGACGTGGAAGCCAATGTTGGCGGCAAGCTGGCCCAACTGGGCGGGCGATTGATCGACGGTGTCGCAAAGAAGAACGCGGACTCGTTTTTCAAGAAGTTTGTAGAAGTCGTTAGCGAAAAAGCCGCCGGTTAGCTTGGCGGAGCCGGTTTCGCGGCGTGGTTGCGGGCATTTGGCCCTACTCGCTGCTTGACCGCTACGCCGCGCCGTAACAAACTGCCGCGCAAGCGGGTACCTGTTGCCTGTAGCACTGCTGCGGCGGTGGATTGGGTGCTGCAAGCTGCTGGCGATAAATACATAATTGCAGTATAGGACCGCCAATCCTGTACCGGGCATTTTTCGAGGAGGAAGTACATGCCTAAAGTTAGTATGACCGTGAACGGTCAGGCCGTCTCGGGGAACGTGGATGCGCGCACGCTGCTGGTGCAGTTCCTGCGTGAACATTTGCGTCTGACCGGTACGCATGTCGGGTGCGATACCAGCCAGTGCGGCTGTTGCGTGGTTCACGTCAACGGAACTTCCATCAAGTCATGCACGACGCTGGCGCTGTCCTGCGAAGGCGCCGACGTGACCACGATCGAGGGGCTCGCCAAGGATGGCAAGCTGCACCCGATGCAGGAGGCGTTTCGCGAAAATCACGGCCTGCAGTGCGGTTTCTGCACGCCAGGCATGATCATGTCGGCAGTCGATATCGTCAATCGCAAGGGCAATGACCTTGATGAGCAGACGATCCGTCATGAGCTGGAAGGCAATATCTGCCGCTGCACCGGATATCATAACATCGTCAAGGCAGTGGCTGCTGGCGCTCAGGCGATGAAATAATCCGTCACCATGCGGCGGCGGATATTTCCGCTGCCGGGATGCCGGGTCCCCGGGTTTGCGGAAAAGCGGGAGTCGACCATGAGTGAAACTGGTATTGGCGCAGCCGTCGCGCGCAAGGAAGACCTGCGATTCATCACCGCGATTACCAACGCCGTTGGCCATGAGGACGTGCCGATGCCGGCAACGCCACAGGCTGTGTGGCGTGCAGCGCAGAAGGCGGCAGTGCTCCAGGCTGCGGAATAAAGTTTTGCTACGCCATGCGGTTTTACCTTGATATGTGCGGCTGGTGGCGTAAGAGATATCGACAGGGAGACAAGTAATGTACGCATTCACCTATCAGAAACCGGATTCGCCGCGCAAGGCAGCCAATGCGATGGATAAGGCCGAAGACGGCAAGTATCTCGCCGGTGGGCAAACCCTGTTGCCGACAATGAAGCAGCGGCTGGCTTCTCCGTCGACGCTGGTCGACCTGGGCCGTATCGATGCCATGCGCGGGATTGAAATGAAGGCGCGCAACGTCATCATCGGAGCGCTGACCCGCCACGTCGACGTGCAGACAAGCGCGGAAATCCGCGAAAAAATTCCGGCGCTGGCCGATCTTGCCGGCATGATCGGTGATCCGGCCGTGCGCAACAAGGGCACGATCGGCGGCTCGATAGCCAATAACGATCCGGCTGCCGATTACCCGGCTGCCTGCCTTGCCCTGAACGCGACGATCATTACCAACAAGCGCAAGATTCCAGCCGATGAATTCTTCACCGGCCTGTTTGAAACGGCGCTTGAAGAGGGCGAGCTGATCACCAAGGTGTCGTTTCCGTTCCCGGCGAAGGCCGCCTACATGAAGTTTCCAAACCCTGCATCGCGTTACGCGCTGGTCGGCGTGTTCGTCGCCAAGAAGGGCCGGGAAGTTCGCGTCGCCGTGACCGGAGCCGGCGAAAACGGCGTTTTCCGGGCCGAGAATTTCGAGGCTGCACTGACGGCCAAGTTCCACGTCAAATCGCTTGAAGGCGTCAGCGCGTCCGCCGATGGTCTGAATACGGATATTCATGCCGATGCCGAGTACCGGGCGCATCTGATCGGCGTGATGGCGCGGCGCGCGGTCAACAAGGCAAACGGCAAGTAATACCTGCCCGCCGTGGTTTATGTCCCGGACGCCCGATTGTGGCGCTCCGGGATTGTTTTTTGAGTTGACGCGTTTCCGGATGGAAATCCGGTTTTCGCTACTCCGGGGATCGCAATAGGCGCGTGATGAATAATTCTGTCTCTACGCTTCCGTCATCGATTGATGCGACGCTCGATCTGCTGGGCGGGGCCGACTATATCTGCGACCGCCCGCTGGCAACCGTGCTGTATCTGTCGTTGCGCATGGGGCGGCCGCTGTTTCTCGAGGGCGAGGCGGGTGTCGGCAAAACCGAGATTGCGAAAGTATTGTCGTCGACGCTTGGCCGCAGGCTGATCCGTTTGCAATGCTACGAAGGGCTGGATGTATCGTCGGCGGTGTATGAATGGAATTACGCTGCCCAGATGATGGCAATCCGGCTGGCCGAGGCAAGCGGTGAGACGGACCGGCAGCAATTGGAGGGCGATGTGTTCTCCGAGCGGTATCTCGTCAAGCGGCCGCTGTTGCAGGCGTTGCAACCGTCGGTCGATGGCCCGCCGGTCTTGCTGATCGACGAACTGGATCGGACCGATGAGGCGTTCGAGGCCTTCCTGCTGGAAATCCTGTCGGACTATCAGGTGACGGTTCCAGAGCTCGGCACGTTCCGCGCTGAACAACCGCCAATCGTGATCATCACCTCGAACAGAACGCGCGAAATTCACGATGCGCTCAAGCGGCGCTGCCTGTATCACTGGGTCGGCTACCCGGACGCGGAACGTGAAATCGAAATTGTGTCTGCGAAAGTTCCTGATGCGCCAGCCAAACTGACCGCCGACATCGTTGCGTTCGTGCAGAAGCTGAGGCGCGAAGACCTGTTCAAACTTCCCGGAGTCGCAGAGACGCTGGATTGGGCCGGAGCACTGCACGAACTCAACGCCGTTGCGCTCGACCCGGCTCTGGTGACAGATACGCTGGGTGTGATCCTGAAGTATCAGGATGATATTGAAAAGATCGGCGGCGCCAAAGTCGAGCAGATGCTGGCGGACATGCGCAGCGAGGCGCGGGTCTAGTGGCCGATGCGCCCGAAACCGCGGGCGAACCGGGAAGGATCGATCCCGGAATGGGCGATCCGGCGGCTGGCGCGCTGGTGCAAAACATCATGCATTTCGGCCGCGCCCTGCGCGCAGCGGGTTTGCCGGTAGGGCCCGGAACGATCATTGATGCCGCCGAGGCGGTGAAAGTTTCCGGCGTTACAAATCGTGGTGATTTTCGCGCCGCTTTGCAGGCGGTGTTCGTTACGCGCCGCGAGCACCTGTTGCTGTTTGACCAGGCGTTTGACATTTTCTGGAAACGCCGCGGCTTCATGGAAAAGCTGATCGCGATGTTGTCGCCGATCACCGAGCCGAACCAGGAGAACCAGCCGCAGAGCAAGCCCAAGGCTGGCGCGGCGCGGCTCGCCCAGGCGATGATGCCGAAGGCCGAGCCGGAAGTGCAGGAAGCGGAAATCGAGGTCGATCAGCGGTTCACCGTGTCGGCGGCGGAAGTCCTGCAAAAAAAGGATTTCGCCCAGATGACGGCGGAGGAAATCGCCGAGGCAAAACTGGCCATTGCCCGGTTGAGGCTATCCAACGATGAAGTGCGCACACGCCGGTTTCGTGCTGATCTGCGCGGCAGGCGCATTGATCCGCGGCGCACGTTCCGCAAATCGATGCGGGCCGGTGGATCTAGCATCGATCTTGCCATGCGCTCGCAGGTGATGCGTCATCCGCCTGTCGTGGCAATTTGCGATATATCCGGGTCGATGAGCGACTACACCCGAGTATTCCTGCACTTCCTGCATGCGCTGACCGAGCGCCGCCGCCGCGTGCATACCTTCCTGTTCGGCACGCGGCTGACCAACGTCACGCGGGCCCTGCGCCACAAGGATCCGGACGAGGCGCTGGAATTGTGCACGGCGGAGGCCGACGACTGGTCCGGTGGAACGCGCATTGGATCGTGCCTGCACCTGTTCAACCGGAGCTGGTCGCGCCGGGTTCTGGGGCAGGGCGCTATTGTGCTGATGTTCACCGACGGGCTGGAACGCGAAGGCACTGACGAACTGGCGCGCGAAATGGAGCGCCTGCACAAATCCTGCCGCCGGTTGATCTGGCTGAATCCGCTGCTTCGTTACGACGGGTTTGAGGCGCGTGCGCAGGGTATCCGGGCCATGCTGCCGCATGTCGATGAATTCCGCCCGGTGCACAATTTGTCGAGTATGGAAGCGTTGATCGAGGCCCTGTCCGGAGAAGCGCCATCCTCCTCAACCGATCCGCGGGCCTGGCTGAGAGCGGCGGCCTGAGCCATGCAGGCCGATGACCTGACAAAAGGCTCCAGCGCACGCAAGGGAGGCTTGCGGTCGTTTGTGCTGCGCCGGCTCGAACGCTTGTCGGGCGTTGCAAGGTACATGGATGTCTACGAGCGCTGGCGTACCGGGGTGGCCGGCAAGCATCCGCAGATGATGAACGAATTACTGCGCATGCTGCAGGCCGAACTGGTCATTGATGCACCTGTCTGGCCCCCTCCGATACCGGGCGGTACGCCGCTGGTGATGATCGCCAACCACCCGTTCGGCATTGGCGACGGCATTGCGCTGGCCGCCATGGCTGAGCAATTGGACCGGCCCTACAAGGTGCTGATCAACACCGAGTTTTTGCGAATCCCCGAATTCAGCGAGCAATGCCTGCCGATCGATTTTTCCAACACGCGCGAAGCACTGGCGACAAATCTGGCGACGCGAAAGCAGGCGTTGGAGGACTTGCGCAACGGTGTAATGCTGCTGTCGTTTCCCGCGGGCACGGTGGCGACGGCGCCGCGCGTGTTCGGCCGGGCGCAGGAGGTGCCGTGGAAAACCTTTACCGCCGGGTTGATCCAGAAGGCGCGAGCCGATGTGCTGCCGGTGTTCTTCGAAGGGCAGAATTCGTTTCTGTTTCACGCCGCCAGTCACATCAGCGCCTCGGCGCGCATATCGCTGCTGATTGCCGAATTCCGGCGTTTCCCGAAATCGCGGACGAAGGTCCAGGCCGGGCCGGTCGTTCCCTTCGGCAAGCTGGAAGATTATTCCGATCGCCGGGCCATGACAGACGAGCTTTACCTGCAGGTGCATCGCCTGGCACCCTGGGCGAAAGGGCTTGCGGATGCGGCGTTGCTGCCGCCGGAATGGATGCGGAAGAAGCCGTACAAATGGGACCTGCCGCTCGGCGGATGAAGCCCGATTTCGTTTTCAAACAGGGCCTTGTAAGTAATTTGGCTCCCCCGTTGAAGTTGCATGCATACAAGCGCTATATTGAGCTGTATATAACGGTGCGCTTCGAGAAGCGCGCAAGGAGAAAGCCATGCTCGCATCCGATGAAGATATTCTGGCCCGCGCCGAGGAATGGCGCAAAAGCGGCAAGGGGGTTGCCATCGCCACGGTGATTGAAACCTGGGGCTCGGCGCCGCGGCCGACAGGCTCCAATCTGGTTATCGATGACGACGGTAATTTCCTGGGTTCGGTTTCCGGCGGCTGTGTCGAAGGCGATGTCGTGACCGAGGCGATGGACGTGATCGAAGACGGCAAGGCGCGCACGCTCGAATATGGCGTTGCCGATGAAACCGCCTGGCGGGTCGGCCTGTCCTGTGGCGGCAAGATCAAGGTTTATGTCGAGAAGGTGGACTGATGAAACTGGAATTGCTTTCGGCGCTTAACGTCGAGCGCGCGGCGCGCCGGGCCGCCATTCTTGTCACTGAACTTGCCAGCGGCGACCAGCGGCTGGTCAGGCACGCCGATATCGACGCCGACCCGATGGCCGAAGTGCTCGACAAGGCGCTGCGGTCCGGCAAATCCGGCACGATTGAACATGACGGCAAGGGCTATTTTCTGACAGTTCAAACGCCGCCGGTACGGCTTGTCGTGATTGGCGCGGTTCATATTTCCCAGGCGCTGGCGCCGATGGCCAGGACAGCCGGTATTGACCTGACGATCATCGATCCGCGCACCGCCTTCGCCACGCCGGAACGTTTCCCCGACGTGAATCTCATTGCCGACTGGCCGCAGAACGTTCTGCCAAGCATGAAGCTCGACCGTTATACGGGCATGGCCTGCTTTACCCACGATCCGAAGATCGACGATCCGGCGATTGAGGCTGCGCTCGGGGCGGAGTGCTTCTATCTCGGGGCCCTCGGATCGCGGAAAACCCATGCGCGCCGCGTCGAGCGGTTGAAAGAAGCAGGTTTCACCGATGCACAGATCGCAACGATCAAGGCGCCGATCGGGCTAGACATCGGTTCGGTGACGCCGGCGGAAATCGCCGTTGCGGTGCTCGGCGAGGTGATCCTCGCCCTGCGCAAGAAGCCGCTGCGTGCAGAAACTGCAGGGCCGGTTGCAGCCGGAGCGGCTGCGTGAAATTTGGCCTGACCGCTGTTGAGGATGCGCTGGACGGGATTGTCGTACACGCTGTGCGGCAGGATGGGCTGGTGCTGAAAAAAGGCCATCGTATAGCCGAGGGCGATATCGCCGCCTTGCAAAAGGCGGGGGTGCGGGAGATAACGCTGGCGCGGCTCGACGAAGACGATGTTGCCGAAGACGAGGCTGCGCATCGCCTGGCGCGCGCCGTTGCCGGGGACAATGTGCGCGTGCAAAAGCCCTTTACCGGGCGCTCAAACCTGTTCGCCGAAACCGATGGCGTATTGTGCATCGATTCCGGTGTCATCGACGCCATCAACGAGGTGGATGCCTCGGTCACGGTGGCGACGCTTGAACGCTGGCGCCGCGTCGTTGCCGGTGAAATGATCGGCACGGTAAAGATCATTCCTTTTGCCACCTCAGGTGCAATTGTGGGTGCGGCGGAAACCGCTGCTGCGCCAAAGCCGCTGTCGGTTGCGGCGTTCCGCCAGCGGTGGATCGGTGTCGTATCGACGCTGTTGCCGGGCCTGAAACCGGCAACGATCGCCAAGACGTTGCGGGTTCTCGGCGGGCGGCTTGAGCCGACCGGTTCATCGATAGTCGAGGAGACACGCGTTGCCCACGAGGCCGGCGCGCTGTCACAGGCGATCGCGGAAATCGCGGGCAAGAGTGACATTGTCATCGTGTTCGGCGCCTCGGCGATTACCGACCGGCGTGATGTCATCCCCACGGCATTGGAATTGGCAGGCGGTGAGGTTGAACATTTCGGCATGCCGGTGGATCCGGGAAACCTGCTGCTGACGGGGCGGATCACCAAGGATAGCCGCAATATCCACGTGCTTGGCGCTCCGGGTTGCGCGCGCAGCCCGAAAGAAAACGGATTCGACTGGGTGCTCTATCGCCTGCTGGCGGACCTTCCGGTCACTGCCGGCGACATCAAGAAAATGGGCGTCGGCGGGCTGCTGATGGAAATCGTCAATCGCGGCCAATTGCGCGATGGCGGCGATGGATAAAATCGCCGCGATCATTCTGGCGGCTGGCAAGGCGAGCCGGTTTCGCGCTGCCGACCTCGGGGCGGCCACGAAGGTTGTGGCCCTGTACCGCGGCGAGCCGATGGTCAGGCGCGCGGCGCTTGCAGCCCTCGCCGCGGGAGCCTCGCCGGTCGTCGTCGTCACCGGCTGCGAGCCGGATGCGGTGGGCGTGGCGCTCGATGGTTTGACGGTCTCGTTTGCGCACAATGAACTTTATGAAAGCGGTATCGCTTCCTCGTTGATTGCCGGTATCGCGGCTGTGCCGAACGATATCCGCGCCGCCTTCATCATGCTGGGCGACATGCCGCTGGTCGACGCTGCGCTGCTGCAATCGCTGGCCAAGGCATTCGACGCGGACGCGCAGGCCGATGCGGTGGTTCCCGTCCATGACGGCCAGCGCGGCAACCCTGTGTTGCTGGGGCGTTCGCTGTTTGCGCGCGCTGCCCAGTTGAAGGGCGATGAAGGCGCGCGGCGGCTGCTGCGCGATCCGGCGCTGCGGATCATCGAAGTGGAAGCAAGCGCCGCGGCGGCGCTCGATATTGATACGCCGGATGCGTTGAAAGACGCGTAAGCGCTGCTAGGGTTACGCGCTTTCCGCATCGATCATTTTTTGCAACACATGCTTGTAGCGAACCGGGCCGACGTCGATCGGCAGCACGACCGGCTTTAGCGTTTCCAGCGCACCGGCGATACGGACCTGCTGGGCGGCGACAACAGGCGCGTCCTGCTCCTCAAAGGCAAAGCGGCGCATCTTCGCGATCTTTTCCTGCATGTCGCGGTTGAATGCTTCATCGTCCGTGCGCAGGCCGAAGCGGACGGCCGTGAAGAAGTAGTGCGTTGTGTGGCTGGTCTCCGGCGTCAGCAGGTGAATGGCGTGATAGCCGGTTCCGGTTTCAAGCGCCTTGCCGTTCTCGCAAATTCCGGTTATCAGGCGCAATGTCGAGGGCGCCATCCAGCGAATATGGGTCTGCTTTTCAACGCGCTCGGGATGGCCCGGCCAGAATTGCGCGAACATGCCCGGCGGAATGGAATCGGGCGCATAGCGGCTGACGACGACATCATCGCCATCCTGCTCGACCTGGATATCGGATTCGACCACGTCGGAATTGCCGAGCAGGCCATCATGCAGGTAGCAGGTATGTGACAGGTCGAGCAGGTTGTCGATCATCAGCTGGTAGTTCGACATCATCATCATGCTGTCGTGCTTGGTGGTGGCGATTTCCGGCGGATCGTCGAGGACGGAAAAGTCCGGAATCAATGCCGGGTTGGCGGGCTTGTCGCCCATCCATATCCACAGCGCCTTGTGTTTTTCGATAACCGGAAACGCGCCGACGCGTGCCGTCTCGGGAATATTCTTGTTGCCGTGCGGGTTGTGCACGCATTTGCCGGTCGGGTCGTATTCAAGCCCGTGATAGGGGCACATGACCCGGTCGCCAGGCAGGATCTTTCCCATGCTCAGTGGCGCAAAGCGGTGGGCGCAACGGTCGACCAGCGCGGCGACGCCGCCGTCCTGTTTGCGGTAGAGCGCGACAGGCACATCCATGATCGTGCGGGCAACGAAGGAATTGTCCTGCAATTCGTTGGCCCAGGCCGCGACATACCAGTGATTGCGGACATAGGGTCCGCTGATGAGGGGTTGGTCGGCGCGCGGCGCGGCGCTGATCGGGGCTGCGTCATCCATGGCGGTTTCCAGGGCTTGTGAGGTTGAGGCTTGCTGGGTTGATTTTCGGGCAAACTAGCATTGAACAGGCGCTGGAGAAAAGCCCGCGCGGCAGCGGCTATTGGTCCGTTTTGGCGCGGTCGGTCCTGATCAGCACCAGCAGGGCGATGGCGATGGCGGCGACACCGATCAGCGTGTTGACGCCGTAGACCCAGTGCATGGCCTTGGCGACAACCGGTTTTGGCGCGCCGTCCGTCAGGCCGGCCGATACGGCGACGGTTCCCGCGACCGCCGCGCCGAACGACATGCCCATGTTGCGGATGGTCTGGACCGAGGATCCGGCAAGCTGTTTCTGGTCGTCGGGCGCCGCGACTATGATTTTCTGGATTGCCGGATTGTTGAGAAAGCCGATGCCGGTGCCATTGACGGCGATGGCGATCGCAATCGCCAGGACCGGGCCGCTGGCGACGGTCCAGGCAATGCCGGCCGAGGAGACCACCAGCAGGGCGATGCCGACAATGACCAGCGCCGTTGTGCGCGATGCCGGCTGGCTGGCGACGGCAAGCGCCGCCGTCGTCCACAGGAACGACTGGATGGCGTACAGATAGCCGGCCGACAGCGGCGCAATGCCGTGCAGCACCTGCAGGTAGAAGGTGGTGTAGGTGTTGACGAAGGAAATCATCATCGAGACGAGGAAGAAAATCCAGTACAGCGCACCAAGCTCCCGGGTGACGATGGTAACGCCGCGCGGAAAGATGCTGCGCTCGGCCTTTGCATCGCGCACGAAGGCATAGGCGGTCATGACAATCGCGGCGATGGCGAGCAGGCCCTGGTGCAACGTGTCGGTGGTGAGCGAGGTGGCGCTGAGCAGCAAGACGGCAAGCGCCAGCAGCACCAGCCGCCACCAGGGCAGGCGCGAGGCGGAGGCGCTGGCCTCGCCCTTCACGTAGCGCCAGGCGAGTGCAACGAAGACCAGGCACAGGGGCGCCAGCGACCAGAATGCGGCGCGCCACAAGCTCTCCTGCGAGAACAGCGCGCCATAGGCCGGCCCGCCGAGGGTGGCGATGCCCCAGGTGGTGGAAATGGTCGACAAAACCCGGCCGCGCAGGTGCACCGGGAACATCGCCGCGACCAGTCCGTAGGATTGCGCCGCGACCGCGCCGCCGCCGATGCCCTGCACCAGCCGCCAGCCGACGAGGGTTTCCATGTTGGGGGAAAAGGCCGCGCCGAGCAGGCCGATGCCGAGCATCAGCGCCGCACCGGCATAGGCCTGCCTGGCCCCCCAGCGCTCGCGCGCCGGGCTGGCCCCGGCCGCGCCGATGATCGAGCCGACGGCGAACAGCGAAAACGCCCAGGTGAGGAAGGAAACGCCGCCAAGATCGGCCACCACCGAAGGCATGATCGTCGCCACGACGAACTGATTGATGGCGAACAGCAACATGCCGCCGTTCAGCATGAACGTGTACAGCGCGTACTGGCCAGTGAAGATGTCGGCCCAGGTCGATGGCGTATCGGGGGAGGGAGTGGATTGGGACAAGGGAGCTGGTGCTGTGCGAGGGCCGGGCGTTTCGGATTGCGCTCACCTTAAAGGCGGCGGTTTTGGCTGTCCAACCTGCGTTGGGGAACGTCTCCCTTCTCCCGCTTGCGGGAGAGGGGCTTTGTTAAGCCGCTGACCTGCGTGTCAATCGGGCGTGCTTTTCGCAGGCTGGAAAGGTCTGCGGGCTGGCCTGTCCAGCACGAATTGATGCAGCGAACACCAAAGGGGATAGCTTATCTAGCCATTGTGAGCAGCAATCAATGTGTCCAATGTTCGTACGTTCCAGAATGGAAAGGCCGCTGGCATCGGAGATTTGGTCCCGCTTCGGTAAATCTTGTGAATGTATTGAACATTGTATGTTCTACCTAACCCTACGCCTTCGTCGATAACCGAAAACATTCGCGTATCTACTTTCCCGCCCGGATAGTCGGCATCCCAGCCAGAAATCATCCGGTGACCTGGAACTTTCGCAAGTTTCTTAAGAGTATTTTTCAACTTATCATTGTCAAGTATGCGCCCCTTCTTGGCCCTCACGTACCACAACCAACTAGGATCGACTATGCATGCTATTCGCTTCTTATCCCTCCATCTGCGCTTTGTCTTATTCCTCTTGACAGTAATTTTTTTCTGGGTTGCGATGAGATTTTGGGCGTTCATAAACGTTGTGCGCTTTCCTCTGCTACCGTTACTTTCAGCCAGATGAGAAATTCCCAACTTACTTCCTGGGGGTATCAAATTTCCGTACGTTGAATACGGGCTGCGATAATGCCCCATGGCGTACGCTTTTTCAGGACTGAACCAATGTCCTTCGAACAAAATTTGGCTAGCGGGGAATACGTACTTTGTAACCCAATCATCTTCGACCAAAAATTTGTCCAAAACTAAAGTTGGAATCAAATGATTGAAGGAAACTTGATTTATCCATTTATCTTTGTCCCTTAATTTCTTGTTGCGTTCCCTGAGAGAAATATCAGTGCTTCCTGATGTAAACGAAATTACAAGAGGATTCTGATTGTTCTGAAAGACGCAATCAAATATACGACTGTGATATTTTCTGCTCTCCTCGTCAGTAAATTTAAGTTTCCTAAGTCCCTCATGGAATTTCCTGTACATTATGCGCTGATGCTCGATCCAGCGACTTGCCTCTGTGGCGGGGTTGATAAGCGCAATCATATCCGCGATTGGAAGCTTCATCGGATCGGTCATTTCTCCCGCTGTTTTCTTGTCGCATATCAAATCCTTGAGTTTAGTGCCCTCTTTGCCATTAGTGTTCTTTTTGCCATTATTATTCTTATTCTCGTTCTTTTTGTTTGCGGCCAAGATGAGTGACGAAAATGCTTTCGTTATACGGGCTTCGATCTTCTCCTTGAGCATAGGTTGAATGCCGGACAAGAGAAGATTTCCTCCCAGACTGTGGACGACCACGAGCATCCGGTTCTTCTCTAGCCCGCTTAATTTATTATTATTGTCCAATTCCGTGAGTTTGTCTTTTATGGACTTGAGCGTTTCGAAAACTTTCCCGGAAGTTCTTTCAGCGACGCGTTTTCGTAGTGGAAATGTAATAGATGCCTTTAACGTAGATAGCCATTTGCCGTCGTCATTTTGCAGTTGATTGCCGCGCCAGGCAAAGTAAACAACAACAAGCTTTCTTTTCTCGTATCCATTGCCCTGGTCTTTGTCTCGCCCCTTGATAAATGCGGCGCTATAGTGTGCAAGGTGTGCAAGGTTTGCGAAGTTGGAATCTCCCGCCCGGTCATCATGCCGCCATCCATGAATGTATACAACGACAAGATTCTTCCTGTTTTCTGTTAGAATTTTCTTTAGCTGATCAATTTGAAAGTTGTTTTTCAGTTTGCCAGCATTCTTTATCTCTTTTTCGTCAAAGTTTTCGTCGCGTCTGAGGCCATTTTCACCAAATTGTATCACTGAAATATGGAAATCGGCTACCGCACCTGAGTTCTTCGCATTGACATACATTGTCGTGCAATCATCGACCCCTTGTGACATTTTGCTATTTTTTGCATCGGATTTCGAAGTTTGTTTGTTTAATAAATTAAGTAATTCAGTTTTGTAATTAATATTACAATATTTATTCTCGCTTTTATTGTAAACCGCTGTTCGGAGCGGAATTTTTGGCGAGTTTATAATAATGGCTGCATATAGCATTGGATAAGGTGTGCAGATTGCAACTTCTATTATAGTTGTTACAAAAAACAGGAAGAATCTGTAAAAACTAATTGGAAGACGAGCTAGCCGTGGTTTGATATCTGGCTTAAATCTGTCGTTTGCCAATATCCAATAAGCTATCAGTTGACCTACAAGAATCAGGATATAACAAGACACAAATAGGCATAGAAATAAGAGGGCTATTTGGTAGGCTGGTATGCTACTATTTTTTTGCAAATAATATGCGATCAGCGCCCATATCAAGATATTGAGTGCGATCCGATAGCTTTTAAAATGGCGTTTGATTTGGTGAGGTACAATCGACTTTCAAGTTTCGTTGGGACGTGTTTGTTATCTTTCCAGCGCGAGGTAGCTTGCCAAGTCGCATTCATTAAATAAATAGACAGGAGGGCCAATAGTATACTAATAGGTAATAGTAGGGCCTTATATTCAATAGACATTGGCGGGTATATTTTGGCAAATATGCACATGATTGCCAGTAGTAGCAACCATGATGTCGTTGGATATTTCCGTATTATGCTGATAATTTTTCGAGTCCATATTACGCAGATAATTTTTCTCCATATCATGCGGATAGTTTTTCGAAATTGATCCATCGTCTATTCCAATGCTGCAGCGGTCGTAAGAGATTGACTCGAAAAATTGGCAACCTCGCCCCCTCACCCCTCGATCAGCTTCAACCCTCTGAAACTCGCATGGCCTTCGCGGCCGATGATGATGTGATCGTGCAGGGTTATGCCCGGCGGTTTTGCGCTGTCGGCGATCTGCTGGGTCATGGCGATGTCGGCGGTCGATGGCGTCGGGTCGCCCGAGGGGTGGTTGTGGACGAGGATGATTGCGGTGGCCGACAATTCCAGCGCCCGCTTGACCACTTCGCGCACATAGACCGGCACGTGATCGACCGTGCCTCTGCCCTGCACCTCGTCGGCGATCAGCCGGTTGCGCTTGTCGAGAAACAGGATGCGGAATTCCTCGCGGTCGCCGAAGGCCATGGCGCTGCGGATATAATCGATCACGTCCTTCCACGACAGCAGCATGCGCCGCTTTGCAACCGCGCCGCGCGACAGCCGCGCCCCGGCGGCGGCGATGATCTTCAGGTCGCGGGCGGTGCTTTCGCCGATGCCGTCGATCTCCATCAGCCGGGTCTCGCGGGCGCCGAGCACCTCGGCAAACGAGCCGAAACGCTCGATCAGGCCCTCGGCCAGCGGCTTGACGTCGCGCTGCGGGATCGAGCGCATCAGCACCAGTTCGAGCAATTCGTTATCGGGCAGGCTTTCGCCGTTGTCGGTGGCAAAGCGTTCGCGCAGGCGCTCACGGTGGCCGGAATAATGCGGTTTCGCGGCGCTGCGTTTTCCCGTTTTGCGTGTGGGTTTGGCGCGAGCGGCGTCTTCGAGCCCGTTGGGCGGAAGGTCGTATGCGCCTTCGCCGCTCATCGCAGCGGCTGGTCCGGCGTATAGGGCGGGCGGTGCATGCCCTTTGGCGAGAGGGTGAAAATCTCGTAGCCGGTCTCGGTGACGCCGATCGAATGTTCAAACTGCGCCGTCAGCGAGCGGTCGCGGGTTACCGCCGTCCAGCCATCGCCGAGGACTTTTACGTGCGGGCGGCCAAGATTGATCATCGGCTCGATGGTGAAGAACATGCCCGGTTTCAGCTCGACGCCCTTGCCGCGGCGGCCGTAATGCAGGATGTTCGGCTCGTCGTGGAACAGCTGGCCAAGCCCGTGGCCGCAGAAATCGCGCACCACCGAGCAGCGCTCGCCCTCGGCATATTCCTGGATGGCGGCGCCGATATCGCCTGTCGTGCCGCCGGGTTTGACCGCATCGATGCCGCGCCACATGGCTTCATAGGTAACGTCGATCAGCCTTTGGGCGCGGCGCGGCGCTTCCCCGGCGATATACATGCGGCTTGAATCGCCGTGCCAGCCATCGACGATCAACGTCACGTCGATGTTGATAATGTCGCCGTTGCGCAGCGGCTTGTCGTCGGGGATGCCGTGGCAGACGACGTGGTTGATCGAGGTGCAGATGGATTTCGGGTAGCCGCGATAGCCGAGCGGGGCCGGATAGGCGTTATGATCCATCGCAAATTCATAGGCCAGCGCATCGAGCTTGCCAGTGGTGACGCCCGGCTCCACGAGATCGGCCATCAGGTCGAGCGCCTCGGCGGCGAGCTTGCCGGCCCTGTGCATGCCTTCAAAGGCCTGCGGGCCGTGCAGCCTGATCTGGCCGGTCTTGCGCGGCGGGGCTTCCTTGGCGTCTACAAAGGTCATTTTCTGGTCCGTGATCGTCGCATCAATGTATTCGAAAGCGCTGGCAATACAAGGGTGGGGGGCCAAATCAGCTAGACTGTAAACCGGTTTCTTCCACCACGTGCGCCGGTCGTGCGGCTGCGGTTGCCTAAACCGCCGCACTGCCTGTATGTAGGGCGCGGAAATCGCCCCCCTATGACGCCGGTCAGGAAATTCGATCCTGATTCCGGCCAAAGCGGATATAGGGGCTCAAAGCCCAGACAGGGAAGGACGACATGACAGAACCCGCACTCATCGTTGCAGCGCTGACGCCTTTCACCAGTTCGCTGAAGGTGGATACCAAGGCGTTGCGCAAGCAAATCGACTATATCGTTGACGATTGCAAGGCGACCACCGTGGTGGCAGCAGGTGTCGAAACGCAGGAATACACCTATCTGAGCTTCGACGAGCGCAAGAACCTGATCCTGTCGACCATTGAAGCGGTGGACGGGCGCTGCGGTGTCATGGTCGGCATTTCGCATCCCTCCTACAAGACGTCGATTGAATTGGCGAATTTCGCCAAGGACAACGGCGCGACCGCGGTTCAGTGCCTGGCGCCTTTGCGTCCCTTCGCCGGGCCGCCGACGCAGGTTGATCTGGTCAATTATTACCAGGCCATCGGCAAGGAAATCGATCTGCCGATTACCCTTTACCTGAACCCGGGTCCGGGGGCGGATGTGTCGATCCCCGACACGATCGCGCTGGCGAAACTGCCGTGTATTGAATTGATCAAGGAAAGCTCGCGCGATCTGGCGCGTGTTTCGCGGCTGGTGGCCGAGATCGATATTCCGGGACACGCCAAGTACAACACGACGATGCAGATGCTGTTCGCCACGCTGATGCTGGGCGGTTCGGGCGTCACCATGCCGCCGCCGGGCTGCGAGATCGCGCGTCATATCATCGATGCGTTTGTCGCCAAGGACTACGAGAGGGCTGCGAAAGTGCAGCTCGATTATGCGCTCTTCCCGTCGCGCTGGATGCATCGTGGCCTGGCGCCGGCCATGAAGGCGGCGATGGACATTATCGGCATTCCGTCTGGCGTTCCCTATCCGCCCTATCAGCCGCTCACCGATGATGAGAAAAAGGGCCTGAAAGAAGTGCTCAAGAACACCGTTCTCGGCCATCGGATCGGTTCGGGAGGCGGCAAGAAAGCAAAAGCAAAGGCAAAGGCCAAAGCCAAGAAATAGGCAGCTGCATGACAGCTTCCGGTCCATGTAAAGGCGCAAAGCGCCAAATCGTCCCGGGCGTTTGCCCGCCAGTTTCGTGAGGTAACAATGTCGGATAACAAGCAGGTAGCACCACCGGCCACGCCCTATGGCGCGCCGATTTCCCTGGCCCAGGCAAAGGCGGTCATGGCGGCCGCGGAAGCGGAAGCGACAAAGAACAATTGGGGCGTTGGTATCGCCATCGTCGATTCCGGCGGCAATCTGGTCATGTCCCAGCGTCTCGACAATACCCAGCTTGGCGGGATGCGCATTGCCGAACAAAAAGCCCGTACGGCGATTGAATTTCGCCGCTCGACCAAGATCTTCGAAGGCGCGGTCGCCGGCGGCGGTCTTGGCATCCGGGTGCTGACGTTCGATATCTCCTGTGCGGAGGGCGGGGTGCCGATCGTGAAGGACGGTGCGATCATCGGGGCGATCGGCGTATCCGGCGTACAGAGCTTCGAGGACGGACAGGTTGCCGAGGCCGGCGCCGCGGCGGTCTGATCGCGCCAAATCTTTTTGGCGGCCGGTGCGGGCTTGACGCCTGCGGCTGCCGCAAACTGGCAGGCGGATGGCCTCACCTCAGGATTCCAGCCCCTTCGGGGCCTACGCGCCCCAGGGCGCGTTTGTGCGATTGCTGGCGGCTGCAAGGTCGGCCGGGCAGGGCTGGTTCGGCCATCGCAAGGCCTTTGCCCTGCGCAAGATCATGTTGTGGATGCTGCGCGGCAAGCCGGTGGACAGCGAAATATTCGGCGCGCGCATGCGCCTTTATCCGTACAACAACGTTAGCGAAAAACGGATCCTGTTCACACCGCAATATTTCGATGAACCGGAGCGGAAACTGCTTGCGAGCCGGATGAGCGACGACTTTGTCTTCATCGATATCGGCGCGAATGTCGGTGGTTACTGCCTGTTTGCAGCTGCGCAAGGCAAGTCCGGCGCACGCATTCTGGCGATAGAACCGCAGCCGGATATTTTCGAGCGCCTGATTTACAACATCCGGCAAAACGAATTCGCCAATCTGAAAGCCATCGACTGTGCGGTCGCCGACAAGGATGGCGAGATCACCTTGTTTCTCGACCACGAAAATCGCGGTGAAACGTCCATGCGCATCGTCGGGCCGGGCGGGCCGGGCAGTACGCTCACGGTACCGGCCAAGACCCTGTTCACGATCGCAACCGAAGAAGGCTACGATCACATCGACGCAGTGAAGCTGGATGTGGAAGGTGCAGAGGATCTGATCCTGGAGCCGTTCTTCCGCAACGCTCCTGAAGCCCTGTGGCCCAGGCTGATCATGATGGAACATCTGCACCAGCGCTGGGTGATCGATTTGCCGAAGCTGCTGGCCGAGAAAGGCTATCGCGAAGTGCAGCGGACGAAAAACAACGCTGCCTGGGAACGTGGCTGATTCAACGCAAGCACATTGCCGGGCTGAATGTGCGCATTGACAGCGCGCGCAAGCGTATCCCGCAATCGTCGCGTGCCCTGGCGCAATTTCAACTTCGTTAGAGCACAAATAAAGCGCATACATATTATCTCCATTGTGCATGTTATTTCCGTTGTGCGTGTTACCTCTGCTGCGCTTGTCTGCCGTGTTAGGCGCTAGATGCCGCACTGTGCATTTGTTTTCTCGTACATTGGTTGACGGTGTTGCATTGTGACAGATGTTGCGCGACACTTGCCGGCAGTAGCGCAGGCGCAAGACTGATAAAGCTGTTTTGAAACGTTGGCGGAGTGGTTACGACATGCAATCTACAAGCGAACAAACCATCGCACTCGTGCAGCCGGGGAAACTTGTGCCGCTGTTGCATATCGAGGACCTCGACAATGCTGTTCCGCTTGCGCAAACGCTGGTGGATTGCGGGCTGCCGGTCATGGAAGTCGGGCTGCGCACCTAGGCGGCGGCGCGGGCCATATCCCTGATCCTGGAAAAAGTGCCGGGCGCCATCCCTATTGCCGGCAACATCATGAGCGCGTCGGACCTGTCGCGGGCGCAGCAGGCAGGCGCAAAGTTTGCCAGCAGTCCGGCGTCGCCGCCGGAAGTGCTGGACAAGGCGGCAAAGGAGAGCTTTCCGTTCATTCCGGGGATTGCAACGCCAACGGAATTGCTGGGCGCGGTGCGCAGCGGCTTTCACCTGGTGAAGTTTTTCCCGGCGGTTCCGTTTGGCGGCGCCGCTGCCCTCAGGGCGTTCGAAGCACCGTTCCCGCATTTGAAGTTCATTCCAACCGGCGGCACGAGCGAAGCGGAATTCGACGACTGGCTGGGAATGGCGAATGTTATCGCGGTCGGTGGCGCCTGGCTTGCGCCGCGTGAGGAGATCGCGCGCAAGGACTTCGAGACCATAGCAAGCCGCGCGCGCTACATGGTAGCGAAATTCTAATCCGTGCGTCCGGCCGCCGGTTAGCAGGATTTAGTTTGCGTATCGTGTGAGCTCAGTTCGCGTATAATATAGTGCAACAGCCGGGCATGGTCCGGAGCAATCCGGTGGCCCCGAGCCAAAGGAGGGCGTCGTGTTTTTACGCATTATCAGCGGAAAGTTGAAGCCTGGTACGTGGGAGCAATATGAGCAGGCGTATCGAGAAGCCGTGGCGGAAGCGGGAGCAATAGACGGCCTTATGGGCCGTTGGCTGACGCGCGACACAGACGATCCAGACGCCGGGACGACGGTCAGTCTATGGTCAACGGAAAGCGCGATGAAGGCATACGAGCAGAGCGATATTCTCAAGAACAAAATCAATGCGCGCCTTGCGCCGTTTTTTTCCGGCGAGTTTCGAACATCGACAACGAAGGTTTGCTACGCGGAAGGGGACCCGGTTCCGCGCGATTGGGCCAAGTAACGCCAATGCCCGGTTTCCGGCCTGCGAATCTTACCCGGGAGTTGCTTGGGAAGATCTGCTTGGGAAGACCTGCTTGGGGAGACCAGCTTAGGAAGACCAGCTTGGGATTTTACCTGGGCTTTGTCCGGGAGTTGTGATGGCGCGGAACCCTGTCTGGTTTGTCACGCCAGGGCGACGCGCCGGTCAATCTGGATTTCTTCCGGGCTGACAGCGCAGCAAACAGCGATCGCCTCGACGCCGGCTTCCCGCGCATCGGCAAATGCTGATGCGTATTTCTTGTCGATGTCGGCCGCCAAGGCGAACCGGTCGGCCTGCATCTGGATCAAGTAGACCATTACCGCGCGTTTGCCTTCTTTCACCATCAGCGCGAGCTCGCGCAAGTGCTTGGCGCCGCGCGCGGTGACGCTGTCGGGAAATTCGGCAAGTCCGGGCTGGCGCATCAAGTGAACGTTCTTGATTTCGACGTAGCAATCGGGCAATCCGCCGCCGCTCAGCAATATGTCGATCCGGCTGCTGTCGCCGTATTTCACCTCCCGTCGCATGGACGGGTAGGCGGCGAATTCGTTGAAAAATCCGTTCCCGATCGCTTCTGCGACGATCCGGTTGGGGTGGGCGGTATTGACGCCGGCAAACTCCGGACCGCGGCCAAAATCGGCCTCGACGATCTCCCAGGACCATGCAAGCTTACGCTTCGGGTTGTCGGATTTTGAAAGAAAAACCCGGTTGCCGGGCGTGGCCAGCCCGGTCATCGCCCCGGGATTGGCGCAATGGGCGGTGATTTCCTCGCCGGACTCGAGCCGGATATCGGCAAGGAAGCGCTTGTAACGCTTGATCAGCGTTCCGGCTGTGAGCGGTGTTGCAAATCTCATGGGTCACAAGGGACGTCTTTACGAACGCCGGTCAAGACCCGCGGCCTGTCCAGGGGGGAATTATCCCCGGCTTCACATGGTGCTTGTGCGCGGCGGTCTTGCCAAAGCGGTGCAAGCCTTGCAAAACCGGATCGAGGGAGGTGCCCATGAGCCAAGCGCCAAAGACAATCACCGCTGCAATTCTGGTTATCGGGGATGAAATCCTGTCCGGGCGGACCAAGGACCAGAATATCGGTTTCATTGCCGATTATCTGACGGCGGTGGGCATAGACCTCAAGGAGGTGCGCATCGTCGCCGATGTCGAGGAGGAGATCGTGGCGGCGGTAAATGCGTTGCGCGACCGCTACACCTATCTGTTCACGACAGGCGGGATCGGTCCGACACATGACGACATAACGGCCGATTCCGTTGCGAAAGCAATGGGCGTGGGCATCGATGTCGATGAACGGGCCGTCGACCTGCTGCTGACCCGGTTGAAGCGCGAGGACATGAACGAGGCCCGCCTGCGCATGTGCCGGATACCGTTCGGGGCCGGGCTGATCCTCAATCCGATATCGGCGGCGCCGGGCTTCAGAATCGGCAACGTCATGGTCATGGCGGGCGTTCCGCGCATCATGCAGGCCATGCTGGCCTCGGTGGTGGAAACGCTGGAGACCGGCGCGAAAATGTTGTCGGAATCGGTCGAGGCAGGCCTGCCCGAGGGGGCCTATGCCAAGGGGCTGGAAGAGACGGACGCAAAATATCCCGAGGTGTCGATCGGCTCCTATCCGCATTTCAACACGACCGGTGGCGGGTTCAAGAATCAAATCGTACTGCGCAGCAAGGACCCGCAGGCCCTGGCCTCCGCGCGGGCAGACGTTGAGGCCATGCTGGCCGACTTGAAACGAGCGCAGGAATAGCATCAACAGCAGGGACATGAATTATGGCGCAGCCGGAAAAAGTCTTTCCCGTTTCATGGGATCAATTTCATCGGGACGCCAAGGCTTTGGCCTGGCGGCTGAATGAAGCAGCTCCTTTTCGCGCGGTCGTATCGATTACGAGGGGCGGTCTGGTGCCGGCTGCTATTGTTGCGCGCGAACTGGGGATCCGGGTCATCGAGACGGTCTGTATCGCCAGTTACGATGCCGACAATCGCCAGGGTGTTCTCCAGGTGCTGAAGGAGATTGCCCCGACGGTCGCGGGGACCGATGGCGGCGGCGGGGTCCTGATCGTCGATGATCTGGTCGACACAGGCGCCACGGCCAAACTGGTACGCGACATGTTGCCGAACGCGCATTTTGCGACGGTTTACGCCAAGCCCAAAGGGCGTCCGCAAGTCGATTCGTTCATCACCGAAGTTTCACAGGATACCTGGATCTATTTTCCGTGGGACACGGCGCTTGCTTTCAGCCCGCCTATCAACAAGGCCGGAGTTTAGGCATGCTTGCGGCCACTGGTGAATGCCGCCGAAGCGTGGAGGCCGCCACATGCCGATAGTCATAACCGATGCCGATGCGCAACGCCTGCTGTCCGTTCCCGAGGCCATCGAGGCGATGCGCGTCGCGTTTTCCGATCTGGCCAATGGCAAGGCGGCCAATCCGCCACGCATGCGGTATTCGACCGGGACAGACGATCCGGAGCGGCGGTATTTCGCCAATATTCACGCTGGTGCTGTCGAGAGCTATGAGACGGCCTGCGTCCGCGCCGGGTCGCACTTTTTTCTAATGAGCGACAGGTTCGAAGACCGGCGCACGCTCGACAATCCCGATCCCGTCAACTGGTCCGTTATCGTCCTGTACTCGTTAAAGAACGGCGCGCCGCTGGCGTTTTTGCACGAGACATTTCTGAGCGGCTTTCGGGTTGGCGCAACCAGCGGTCTTGGCGTCAAGTACATGGCGCGCGAGGATTCGCAGGTGCTCGGCCTGTTCGGTACGGGCAACCAGGCATTGCCGAATTGCCGCGCCATATGCGCAGTGCGGCCCATCAAGCGGGTGCAGGTCTATTCGACCAATCCCGATAACGTGCGCAAGTTTGCCGAACGCATGAAGGACGATGACGTCGAGGTGGTTCCGGCGGCGAATCCGCGCGCCGTTGTGGAAGGCGCCGATATCGTTCTGTGCGCAACCAATTCGAAAAAGCCGGTGTTCGACGGTAGTTGGCTCGTACCCGGTCAGATGGTTGTGTCGATCGTCAATTCGGATGTCATCGACAAGAAGTCGGAGGTGGACGAGACCTGTTTCGCCCGCGCCAGCGACATCGTCGTCAATACCTGGGAGAGCGTCGAGGCCAATGGCCAGGTCGAATTGCTGGAGCCTATAACCAAGGGATTGGTGCAACGTGAACGGGTGCACGAACTTGGCGATGTGGTGAATGGCAAGGTTGAGGTCCGGCAGACCCGCGACAATATCGTCTATTACAAGAACAATACCGGCCTTGCAATCCAGTTTGCCGCATGCGGCGCAATACTCTACCGGAAAATGCAGGAAGAGGGGACGAACCGGGTCATCCCCGACGAGTGGTTTGCGAGCGAGAAATATACAACGCCGGTGCGGTGATCGTATCTCCGTCTTGTGACCGGGCTTGCAACCCGGCTTGTAACCGGGACTGGCCTCCGGTATTGATCCATCTGCAGCGGACGTGGCGAAACT
>CAZTMN010000059.1:0-10862 GCA_964615275.1 uncultured Beijerinckia sp.
CGGGTTACATGTGGTGTTTCGATCAATCACCTGACATTCAATGAGAGCGACATCGGCGATTATCGAACCTTCATGAAGGTTTCCCCACCGCTGCGCCCCGAAGATGAGCGTCAGGAACTGGTTGCAGCGCTGGAAAGCGGTGTGATTGATGTTGTCGTATCCGACCACAATCCGCAGGACGTCGAAACCAAGCGCGTTCCGTTTGCTGAAGCTGAATACGGCGCTATCGGACTTGAAACCATGCTGGCTGCGGGGCTGCGGCTGGTGAAAGGCGGGCAGATCAGCATGTCAAAACTGATCGCCGCCATGACACTGCGGCCGGCGGAAATATTGCATCTGACCCAGGGCCGGATGCGCGCGGGTGCGCCGGCCGACATCATTGTTTTCGATGCAGATGCGCCGTATGTCGTTGATCCCGCATTTCTCCGTTCACGCTCGAAGAATACGCCGTTTGATGGCGCCCGCCTTGAGGGGCAGGTGTTCCTGACGATGGTTGGTGGAACAATAGTTTTTCGTGACGGGGCAATTTCGCAGGCGGGCGCCGGCGCATGAGCGATAGCGAGGCCAGGGGAGAGCCGGAAGGCGCCGACGAAATATCCCAGGAACAGGTGTTTGAGTTGTTTCGAAAGGTCGATGCGGCGTTTCGTGGCGATGATATCGAAGCATTGCGCACTGCGCTCGGTTCGCCGGCGGGATTTCCCAATTCGCCGCTACCGCCCCTGCTTGATATCGGCGAACGCATTTTACATCACGCGATTTTCTTCAGCTCACCCGGTTTCATCCGCCAATTGATCGAAGCCGGTGCTGATTTAAAGTATGAATCTGCGGAACGTATCCCGCCACTGTTTTCGGCAATCCTGTCGGAGCGTGATGACCGGGCTGAAATTCTAGCCTTGCTACTCGATCATGGCGCAAATCATGAACAGCAAGGATACAACGATTGGGTGCCGCTCCATCTGGCTGTCAATGCGCGCGACGTGGCGGCGATCAAGCTGCTGGTTTCGCGCGGTGCAGACCCATATTGGCGCGCCAGCGACGACGACGCAGACACAAGCCCGTTCGATGATGCGTTGGCGATGGAGTTTGACGAGGGCGTTGAGGCCATGCTGAATGGGGCTAATTGAAGACGGTTGGCGCCAAAGTGCGCGGTAAAGCCGTATTCGGTCCGTTTCTCCGCCTTGGAGCAGGGTGAGATGCTGCAACCAGATTTCCAGACGAATGTGATTGCCCTGGTGTTCGGTTATCTGCTCGGTTCGATTCCGTTCGGCTTGATTTTCACCCGCATCGCGGGAACCCAGGATCTGCGGTCAATTGGTTCGGGCAATATCGGCGCCACAAATGTGCTGCGCACGGGGCATAAGGGGCTGGCGGCGGCGACATTGCTGGCTGATGCGCTCAAGGGTACTGCCGCGGTCATCGTGGCATCTTACCTGTCGCAATATGCCGCGATCCTGGCGGGGCTGGGAGCATTTCTCGGCCATCTTTATCCGGTTTGGCTCAAGGGCAAGGGCGGCAAAGGCGTGGCGACCTACCTGGGCTGTTTGCTTGGGCTGGCGTGGCCCGGCGCCCTGATATTTGCCGTGGTGTGGCTCGGGACCGCCTTTATCACCCGGTACTCGTCGCTGGCGGCGCTGGTTGCGTCGGTTGCGACGGCTGCGGGCCTGTTTCTCGTCGGACGCTCGCAGGCGGGCGAGCTTTTTGTAGCCTTGACCATATTGCTTTGGTTCCGTCATTGGCCGAATATCCAGAAGCTGATGGACGGGACAGAGAGCAAGATAGGCGAGAAGGCGTGAATGAAGGCAATCACGATCCAGACGGGCGGGGCGGTACCGAGCTGAGCGAGCAGCAACGGCTCGACTGGCTGCGCCTGATCCGCTCAGACAATGTTGGCCCGAGCACGTTTCGAAAGCTGGTCAACAAGTTTGGCGGTGCGGGCGCCGCGTTGGCTGCGTTGCCCGGGTTGATCGCAAAGGCCGGCGGCAGCCGCAAAATCCGCATTGCCGATGAGCGGGACTGTGAGCGCGAATATCGCGCGTTGCAACGCATGGGAGGACGGCTGATCGCGCTGGGGGAGGCGTCCTACCCCGCCCTGTTGCGGGAAATCTCTACAGCGCCACCGCTTGTCAGCGTGCTTGGCAAAGTGGACGTGTTGAAGCGACCGCTGGTCGCGATCGTTGGATCACGCAATGCGTCCGCGGCCGGATTGTCGATGACCGAACGGCTCGTCGGTGAATTGGCCCTGGCGGAATACGGGATCGTATCCGGGCTTGCGCGCGGCGTGGACCGTCAAGCGCATATGGCATCGCTATTGACCGGGACGGTGGCAGTTCTCGCTGGCGGGCTTGATCAAATATATCCTCCCGAGCACGCCGGGCTGGCTGAGGAAATTTGCCGCCACGGCGCCCTGTTGAGCGAGATGCCGGTTGGCTGGCAGGCGCGCGGGCGCGATTTCCCGCGCCGGAACCGCATTGTATCGGGCCTGTCCTACGCGACGATCGTGGTTGAGGCGGCCAGACGATCCGGTTCCCTGATCACGGCCCGGTTTGCCAACGAGCAGGGCAGGGAGGTCTTTGCAGTTCCCGGATCGCCGCTGGACCCGCGCGCGGAGGGACCCAATCAATTGTTGAGTCAGGGCGCCACGATCTGTCTCTCCGGTGGGCAGGTGGCGGAAGTCCTCAGTCCGATGCGCGCGGAAGGGGCGCCGGGGCGTGGTCTGAACTTCGATGATTCAGACGCCGGTGAGCCGAAGGAAGAGGACCTGTGGGACGAAACAGATTTGTTCGGAGCGCCGGAGACGCCGACAACAATGGCCGGTATGGAATTTGACGACGCAGCACGGTCCGGCTCGAAAGCCATCGCATTTGACGGGAACGGCGGTGAAGCGGCCCCGGATATGCGCGGCCTGGGCGATTTGCTTTGCGCCGCGCCGGTAAGCGTGGATGAACTTGTGCGCCTTTCGGGGCTCAGCGTGGCGCAGGTGAAAACCGGTTTACTGGATCTAGAACTGGAAGGCCGGCTGGAGCGCCACGGTGGCGGTCTGGTCTCTCTGAAGGCGGCTGGAAACCGGTAGCGTATTTTGCCTTGTGGACGGCCATCGCTGTGCGAAGCGATCAGGTCCTGAATGCTTTCGGGGTCTTGCTCAGTGCAACAAGTTCGGCTTCGGCGCGCGCCATCGAGAGGAAATAGGCGATTGAGTCCTCATTGATAGAGGATGCAAGCTGGGCGAGTTGTTCGGTCAGCTCGGCGATATACTCGATGGTCATTGCCGGGCATTCGAGCGCGGACAGGGCGGGAGCGGCGCCGATATTCTTGCCGGTTCGCTTGTGTGCCCTGGGTGATGGCGGTGCAATGAATTTTCGGGAATCTTCGGACATGGAAACCTCAGCCGCGTCAATTGAAATCAAGAAAACATGGCCATAAATTAGCCTTGTCGCCGGAAAACGTCACGGTTGTATTTTTCTAAAAAAATTACTTCTTCGCGCCCTGTGGAGATTTCCGGAGTTGTTTTTTATTTTATAGTCTATTGTTATAAAGAAATAAACTGTAAAGCGAAATTTTCACTCTTTTTGGAATTACACGATATGCGTGTATTAACATAACCCTGTATGGCGTATTCAGATCAGGTTCACGGGTTCCCGGTTAACCATTTTTTCAGGGTTTGGACCGGCCAGCGCCGATGGCTGAGTGTAACCAGCAAATCGCACTTTATCAGAGCGTTCCAGGCTCTGCCATCCGGCGCCAATCAAGGGCAATCCGGCCGAAAGCTCGGATAAAGCCCCCTTCGTCTAGCACGCGTTTTATCCATGGCCGGGTATCGACGAAAAAGCGTGTCAATTGAGGAGGTCTTAATGAGGAATCTTGCTGTTTCAGCACTGGCGACAGGAATACTTGGTGCTTCTGTGATCGCTTTGGCGGGGGGCGGCGTGCAGTCGGCCGCGGCTGCCCCGTTTACGCTTCTGTCGAACAAGGCAGTCAGCGCGGAATCGCCCATTGTTCAAGCCAGATACAGGGCGCGCAATCGATCCTCGCGCCGGGTTCGCAGCGCCCGCCGGGCCCGGAGCCGCCGGATTGTGCGCCCACGCCGGTATGGCCGGCGCGGGTATATCCGCCGGGGTCGCCGCCGTAATGCCGCAGCTGCGGCAATGATCGGGGCATTCGGTACCATCGTTGCTGCGGCGATCGCCGCCGACGCACGCCGCGACCGCTACGCCCCGTACGCCTACGGCTATGCGCCGTACTACCCGAGCTATGGGTATGCGCCTGGTTATTATCGCCCCCGCGCCTATTATCCGGCGCGAGTCCATCACCGTCCGCATGTATATCATGCTCCAGTTGTTGGCGGGTATTACGTCAAGCGGAAACGCCGCGGATTAGGGCGCATTTTCGGTCGCCGCAAAAAGGTATTCGTTCCTTACCGGGCGGCTCCCCGGACCGTTTACCATCCCGGCGCTGTTGCCGCCCCCGGGATGGTTGTCGGGGGGCGTATCTATCGGCCAGGCCGTGCGTTCCGCCCGCACCGCGGTTTCCGGTCGGCTCGGAGAATGCGAAGGATTTTCGGCCGCAGACGGTAATTCCGCGTTGGCATAAGTCTGATCGTGATCGAGCTGAAGGCCCCGCCGGCACACTAGCCGGGCGGGGCTATTCCTTGGCAGAAATAGCATTGCCGGAGTTGCGTTCGGCAGAGCTTTCCAGCACCCGCAGTCTGTCAAGGGCGCCTTGAAGAATGAAGGCAGCGGCATGCTCGTCGACGACAGCGGCGCGCCGCTCACGGGATGCATCCTGCTGGATGAGCGTGCGGGTAACCGCGGCAGTGGACAGCCGCTCATCCCACAACACGAATGGGCGTCTATACAGCGCGGCCATGTTGCGCACGAATGCGCGGGTTGCTTGCGCGCGCGGCCCTTCGCTGCCGTCCATGTTGTACGGCATGCCGATGATGAATGCGCGGATCAAGTGTTGGTCCGCAAACTTGATTAGCTCTGCGGCGTCGAGGCTGAATTTCTTTCGCCGGATCGTTCTGGAAGGTGTAGCGACGCGCCTGGCAGGGTCACTGACAGAAATGCCAATGGTTTTTGTGCCAAGGTCAAGACCCGCGAGCCTCGCGTTTTGGGCCAGCCGGTCTTGAAGAGCTTCGATCGTCAGGAGATTGTCAGACACGCGCGCGATGTATCATGCCGGACGATGCCTGTCATCGGCACAGCGTGCGTTGCCACGGACTGTTTTGTGGTGATATACGTTGCCGGCAGAGCAATGGCGCTGTTTCGCGCTATAATTCAATCAAGTAAGTCAGGCTGGAACGGGTATGTCGGTTGATCAGGCCACGGTGAAGGGTATTGCGCGCCTGTCGCGTATTGCGGTTTCGGATGAAGAAGTTCCGCATTTGCAGGAAGAGTTGAATGCAATCCTGTCGTTTGTGGAAGCGCTGAACGAGGTTGATGTCGAGGGGGTGGAACCGATGACATCGGTAACCCCGATGAAGATGAAGATGCGCGATGATGTGGTGTCCGGACACGCAGGGGCAGAGACGATTGTCGCCAATGCGCCGGAACATGAAGAGAATTTCTTCTCGGTGCCGAAAGTAGTGGAATAGCGGGCGGTCTCGATCCTGATATTTTGCGATTCCGGAGTAGTTGCGATGGGGCCGATTGCCCGCGCGGTAGCCTATGGATGCGCTCAAGCACTGAAATGGATTTTCTGGCTTACGTCAAGCCTGCTTGTGGTTCTCGTAGTGGTGCAATATGTGCGCGGCGATGTGACTGCAAGGCCACTGGCAAATCTCCTGGTCATGGCCGGATTCGCCGCCGCTGGATTTGTCAGCCATTTCATCGGCAAGAAAATTGCCGACAATTGATGACCTGCTGACCGGAGGTGGCAGCAATTTGTCTATAGACATTCCGCGGATGCAGCCCAATATGGGTAACAACGGAGTCGGCCGACAGATCGTGTCCAGCAGCATTGCGCCTCCAGTTCAACGGGGCAAATGCAGATTTCCCAATCGCACCGCCCTGGCGGGCCAAATGGCAAAGCAGAAATTTTCATGACGGCAGCATTGAAACAGGAAATGTCTTCGGCAGAAACGACGCTGCCTCACCAGGTGGATGAAACGGAACACGCAAGTATCGTGCGCGAGTTGTTCGCAACGCGGGCGCGCTCGCTGGAATTGGCCGCGCCCCTTTCTTCCGAAGATCAGACGGTCCAGGCAATGGATGACGCAAGTCCGACGAAATGGCACCTGGCTCATACCACGTGGTTCTTCGAAACCTTCGTCCTTACCCGGTTTGCCGATGGATACGCGTTATTTGACGAGGATTTTCACTATTGTTTCAACTCGTACTACGAGGCCGAGGGTCCGCGCCATCCGCGCCCGCGCCGTGGCCTGCTGACCAGACCGACGCTTGCGCAAGTGCTTGCCTATCGTGAACATGTCGATGCGGCGCTTGAAAAGCTGATTGATCGCGGCGCGATGAACCAGGACGCGGTTGCGAGACTTGTGGAATTGGGTGTCCATCACGAGCAGCAACACCAGGAATTGTTGCTGACGGATATATTGGCGCTGTTTGCCGCCAATCCGCTACGTCCGGCCTACAGCACCGTGCAGGATATCCGGAGCGGGAACGAAAAACCTTCCGCTCAATGGAGCGCCTGTGATGGCGGGATCGTCCAGGCTGGCGCGGCCGGGGAAACATTTTGCTTTGACAATGAAACGCCGCGGCACGAAGTGTTGCTGCGGCCCTACCGGCTGGCGAACCGGCTGGTCACCAATCGCGAGTGGCAGGAATTCATGGCCGATGGCGGCTATACCGAGGCGGGTTTGTGGTTGTCCGATGGCTGGTCGCTGGTACAGGCAGAGGGTTGGTGTGCACCGCTTTATTACGAACAAAAGGATGGGCGCTGGCTGCAAATGAGTTTGCATGGGCTGGTTGAGCCCGATCCGGAGGCTCCGGTTTGCCATGTCAGCTATTATGAGGCGGATGCCTTTGCGCGTTGGGCGGGCAAACGGTTGCCGACCGAGTTTGAATGGGAGCATTTGGCTGCTTCTTCGTCGCGCTCAGGCGCAAACACATTGGCGACGGGGGCAATGCGGCCGCTGGCGGCCGATCCGGCGGGTGGTCCCGGACCACAGCAATTGCATGGCGATGTTTGGGAATGGACTGCCAGCGCCTACGTGCCATATCCGGGATTTCGTGCCGCACCGGGCGCAGTGGGTGAATACAACGGAAAGTTCATGATCAACCAGCACGTATTGCGTGGCGCATCCTGTGTGACGGTGGATGGCCATTCCCGCACTTCATACCGAAATTTTTTCTATCCGCATCAGCGCTGGCAGTTCATGGGTCTGCGGCTGGCGGACGACAGCTGATGGCGGATTGTTATGAATGATACCTTGGTAGCCGATCGCGGCATTGCGCTCGACGATTTCGCGCGCGCGGTGGAAGATGGCTTGTCCCGCAACCAAAAGGAACTGCCGTGCAGGTTCCTGTACGATGCGCACGGGAGCCAGTTGTTTGAAGATATCACTGCCCTGGAGGAATACTACCCGACACGGACCGAAGCTGGCATCTTGCGTGAGTGCTCCGGCACCATAGCAGCCAGGACGCCCGCCGGGGCGATGCTGGTGGAATTTGGCTCGGGGTCGAGTGTCAAGACCGAGATCCTTTTGTCCGCCCTCGACAGGCTTGCGGTGTACGTGGCGATCGACGTTTCGCGCAGCGCGCTGGACGAAGCAAGGGACAGAATCGAAGAACGTTTCTCTGGATTGAGCGTTGAAACGCTTGTAGCGGACTTTGCCGAGCCGATGCAGATCCCGGGCCTTGATACCGCGCCGGCCGGGGGTGTGCTCGGATTTTTCCCGGGGTCGACAATTGGCAACCTGACGCGTGCGGAAGCGGAGAAGCTGTTGCGCCATTTTGGCGAAACGCTGGGGCCGGGTTCGCGGTTCGTTGCCGGTGTCGATTTGAAAAAGGACCTTGGGCGGCTGTTACCTGCCTATGATGATGCAAGCGGCGTAACGGCGGCTTTCAACAAGAATATCCTGAACCGCATAAACCGGGAACTGGGCGCAGATTTCGATACCCGTCAGTTCGACCACGAAGCGCGCTGGAATGAAGACAAGGGCCGGGTTGAAATGCATCTGGTCAGCCGAGGCGCCCAGACTGTCAGATTGGGCGAATGTGAATTTTCATTCGCCGATGGGGAAAGCATCCATACGGAAAACTCCCACAAGTACACGATCGACGGATTCCAGGCGCTAGCCGCGAAAGCCGGCTGGCAGGCGCAGGAAGTCTGGACTGACCGGGACAACCTGTTCAGCGTTCACGAGCTGGTCTACCGGGTTTGACCCGCCGGGCCCATCGTTGCGCGGTAGCGTGTTTGATTGGCACTTGATTGCCAATTGCCGGCGTATTAGCAATCGGGTCCGGAAAGAATTTGGACATACCCGCGGCGGCGCACTATGCAAACTGCCGTGAGGCTGGCGCACGGCACTTGATGGTTTGACAGGCAGGGTAAATCAGATGAACGTCGCGGTACACGATGGCAAATCCGCAAAATCGAAGCTGTTGAAAGGCGCGACCGGCGACTGGGAGGTTGTCATCGGCCTTGAAATACATGCGCAGGTAAACTCGAAGGCGAAACTGTTTTCCGGCGCCTCGACGGAATTTGGCGGTGACGAGAATTCCCATGTGTCCCTGGTCGACGCCGCAATGCCGGGGATGCTGCCTGTCATCAATGAAGAATGTGTCCGGCAGGCGATCCGCACCGGGCTTGGTTTGAAGGCGCAGATCAACAATCGTTCGGTTTTTGACCGGAAGAACTATTTTTATCCCGATCTGCCGCAAGGTTACCAGATCAGCCAGTACAAGGACCCGATCGTTGGCGAAGGTGAAGTTCTGGTCGACGTTACGCCCGAAGAGCAAATCAAGGTCGGGATCGAAAGACTGCATCTGGAACAGGATGCCGGAAAATCGATCCACGATCAGGCGCCGGATAAAAGTTTTGTCGACCTGAATCGTTCCGGTGTTGCCTTGATGGAAATCGTGTCGCGGCCGGATTTGCGCTCGGCTGAAGAGGCTCGCGCCTATGTTACCAAGCTGCGCACGATTCTGCGCTATCTGGGCACGTGCGACGGCGACATGGAGAAGGGCAACCTGCGGGCGGACGTGAACGTGTCGGTTCGCAAACCGGGTGACGCTCTGGGTACGCGTTGCGAGATCAAGAACGTCAACTCCATCCGCTTTGTCGGTCAGGCGATCGAAACGGAGGCGCGCCGGCAGATCGGGATCCTCGAAGATGGTGGTTCGATCGATCAGGAAACGCGCCTGTTCGATCCAGGCAAGGGCGAAACCCGCTCAATGCGTTCCAAGGAGGAGGCGCATGACTACCGGTATTTTCCCGATCCCGATTTGCTTCCACTCGAATTTGACCAGGCTTATGTAGATGAGATTGCTGCAGCGTTGCCCGAGTTACCTGACGCCAAGCGGACACGGTTCGTCGAGGAATATGGTTTGACGCCGTACGATGCGGGTGTCCTGGTTGCCGAGCGTGAATCCGCGGATTTTTTTGAAGCTGTCGCGCGAGGCCGGGATGCGAAGATGGCCGCCAATTGGGTCAACAACGAATTTTTTGGACGGCTGAACAAGGAAGGTTTGAGTGTGACGCAGTCGCCCATGTCGGCCGATCAACTCGGGGCGATTGTTCAGCTGATCGGCGAAGGAACGATTTCCGGCAAGATTGCAAAGGACTTGTTTGAAATTGTCTGGACCGAGGGTGGAGACCCTGCTGCCATTGTTGAAGAACGGGGCATGAAGCAGGTGACGGATACTGGGGCAATTGAAGCGGTTGTCGACGAAATCATTGCGGCGAATCCCGACAAGGTTGAGCAGGTCAAAGACAAGCCAAATCTTGTCGGCTGGTTTGTCGGACAGGTAATGAAACAAACCGGCGGCAAGGCCAATCCGCAAGCGGTCAATACGCTGTTGAAATCGAAATTGGGTATCTAGCCGCGGCGAATCAGTTCGCTCGAAATTTGCCTTTGTGCGCGATTTTTGTGAATCGCAATGCATTTACGCGAAAATTTTCTGCATGGATGTAATTTTTTTTTGCATATTCCGCGCGCTGGTGTTCGGGCGCAATTCGGAACGGTATAGGGAACCGCAACGGGTTTGAATTGCTCCTTTTTCATGCAGGTTTTTGAACGAGTGACAACGTCGCAGGAAGCAGCGATGGAACTCTTATGCGACGCCGCGCAATTGCCGCGTGTAACCGATCCGGTTAGGTGCGGCTGATGCCGACTTTTCAGATATTGATTTGTTTTCAGTAGTTTTTGTGACCGGCGCTGATTTTGGCTGTCGGTTGTCGTGCGTTTTTTTCGTTGCATCTATCTGGCCTGCAGACAGGTCATCTCCGCTCCAGCCGTCGACGCGAAGCGATCTTCCGGTCTGCAAAATTCGACGTTTCCATCGCTCGATGTTGCCGTGGAGACAGATGTTTCGGCGCTGGCGCGGGAGCCTGATGGAGGCCTCCACTACACCGGAGTCGAGATGCGCTTTCGATCAAGTACTTGCACGATTGCTTAACCAAGCTACCTTACGGACGTCTGTTGTTGACGAATTTCAATTCGTCGGACCTAAACGCTAAAAGGGGACATCGCATGGTAAAGGCAGCCAAGAAGCGTGCGGCTGGCAAGAAAGCAGCCAAGACGCCGGCAAAAAAATCTGCGGTAAAAAAAGTAGCGCGTAAAGCAGCTAAGAAGGGCGCCCGCAAGGCGGCCAAGAAGGGCGTCCGCAAGGCCGCCAAGAAAGTAGCCCGCAAGCCGGCCAAGAAGGGCGCACGCAAGGCGGCCAAGAAGGGCGCCAAGAAAGCAG
>CAZTMN010000059.1:10962-24572 GCA_964615275.1 uncultured Beijerinckia sp.
CCAAGAAGGGCGCCCGCAAGGCAGCCAAGAAGGGCGCCCGCAAGGCAGCCAAGAAGGGCGCCCGCAAGGCAGCCAAGAAAGGCGCTCGCAAGGCAGCCAAGAAGGGCGCTCGCAAGGCGGCCAAGAAATCGGCTCGTAAGCCTGCCCGGAAAGCGGCTCGCAAGCCTGCCAAGAAGCGTGGGCGTCGCTAGGCATCCACACATTCGCCGCTGCTTCCGGCGGCGGACGGTAAATTGCGAAATCCCGGAACAGTATTGTTCCGGGATTTTGTTTTGCGTGCGATCGGAAGCCTGAGATATCGCCGCCTTAGGGCGGTGCGACTTGTTGGCCGTCTCAGGCGCTTCAATTGTTCTGCGACAGAAATTCGGTGATGCATGTGCGGGAAAAATCACGCCATATTAGTCCTGCGGTTTCGTTGCGCGATTTCATGGCCAGCCAGCGCCGGTAGCAATGGTGGATCGCAGGCCGGCGGCGCTGCAAGGTGCCCGGTTCCTCCAGCGGATGGCGCGCGTGTGGCGCTCTGCCGGTTTTGCCCGGTTTGGCGGCCGGAGCATCAACAGGTTTGATTGGCCTCGGACGAGGTGGGACGTCGGCCGTGCCGGCTTTCGGACGCGCTGGCGGGATCGGCATGTAGGGTGCCGGGTTGTCGCGCGCCAGAGGGGCAGGTGCATCGACGCAATTGAACAGGGCGAGGCAGGCAATCAGCGTTAGCGCTTTCCAGAAAACGCTACGGGTGACGAACCCGAAACTCTGTTTCCGGGTTCCCGATGATTGTCTTGAAGCCATCCGGCGTGCGTGTTTGGCGGCGGGAATGTTGGAAAACGCTACCACGGAAATGCGTGAATGCGGCATGGCCATGGCTCAATACCGGTTCGCCGCAAAGCGGCGAAACAGCAGGGATGGCAAGGCCAGCGGCCGGGCTATCATTTCCGCGGCGGAGGCTTCGGCTGGCCCTCCCTGACATAGTTTTCCAGGCCCGGGCGGAATACCTTTTCGTCGAGGAATTGTTTCATCGCTTCCTCGCGTCCGCCCTCAGCATCCCGGAAGCGCAGCGCGTCGCCCTTGGCCGCGAGGTAATCGGCGGCCTGGGTTTCAGTCATACCGCGCACCTGGCGAATGCCTTCTTTGGTGAAGCGAACGGTCGCCGGGTTCTTGTCCGCCAGCTTGCTTGCCAACGCGAGGGTCTCCTCGCGCAGCTTGTCTTTCGGAACTGACTTGTTGATGAGCCCAATCCGGGCGGCCTCCTTGCCGTCGAACGGATCGCCGGTCATGGCGTAATACAACCCGTCGCGATGGTTCATGACTTGCGTAACATTCCAGCTGACAATTCCGCCGGGAATGATGCCCCAGTTGACTTCCGACAGGCCGAAGACCGCATCGTCGGCAGCGATAGCCAGATCGCAACCTATGAGATGGGTAAAGGCGCCGCCAAAGCAGAATCCGTTGACCATCGCGATGGTTGCCTTGGGGAATTTGGACAGCCGCGTCCAACGCCAGGCGTGCGAATTTTCTCCTGATACGAACCGCTCGCGGGGGGCGTTGTCCGTGGCGCGGAAAAACAGGCGCAGATCCTGGCCGGCACAATAGGCTTCGCCCGCGCCGGTGAGGATCAGGACCCGTGTTTCGGGATCCGTCGCCAGCCGAAAAAGCGCATCGTTGCAGTCAGCATGCATCTGCGGGCTCATGGCGTTGCGCTTGTCGGGCCGATTGAGAACAAGCCAGGTTATTCCATTACCCTCGCGCTCAACTTTAATCGTTTCGTAGTCGAAAGACGTATCGACTGCCGCCATGGTGTTTCTCCCTTGTGATGCCGGGGCTGGCCCGGTTGCCTTGCGATCGTGTGGCCGCTTATCGGCAATACAATAGGACGCGACATCCCCGGTGACAATCGGCTTGCCGCTGCTCTTGCATATGATTGCCATTGGCGTAGCATGTCCGCCAGAAGTACCGGACAGGGAGGCGGGAATGCTTCGCAGGGAAGACAACGAGAAATTGACGCGCGTCGGGCCAGGCACAGCGGGCGGTGAGTTTCTGCGCCGCTATTGGCAGCCAGTGCTTCTGTCGTGGGAATTGCCTGTGCCCGATTGTGCGCCGGTCAGGGTTCGGCTTCTGGGTGAGGACCTGATCGCGTTTCGCGACACGGATGGCGAGGCCGGGCTTCTGGACGCCTATTGCCCGCACAGGCGGGCGCCTATGTTCTTTGGCCGGAACGAGGATTGCGGTCTGCGTTGCGTCTATCACGGCTGGAAATTCGATCGCCACGGCGATTGCGTTGACATGCCCTCGGAGCCCGATGACACGCCGCTCAAGGCGCGGGTGAAGATCAAGTCTTATCCTGTTTACGAAAAAGCCGGGGTCATTTTCGCCTACATGGGCCCGCCGGAGAAAAAATCGCCACCGCCGGATTACGAATGGATGCGCGCGCCGGAAACCCATCGCTATGTCTCAAAAACCTTCGAGGCCTGCAATTATTTGCAGGCGCTGGAGGGCGGGCTGGATACCGCCCACTCGTCGTTTGCCCATAACAACGACCTTTCGAACCGGAACATGCCGCGCAATCGTGATACCGCGCCGCGGCTGGAAGTTGAATTGACCGATTACGGGTACCGGTACATTTCCGAACGCACGGGCGGCAGCGGCAAGAATTACATCCGCGTCTACCAATATATCATGCCGGCGCAGCAGATCCGTGGCAGTGTTGTGGCCATAGAGGGCGGCATGGCGAAATATCCCCGTTTTGACGGCCATTTGTGGGTGCCGATAGACGATGAGAGCTGTTTCGTCTTCAACACGGCCTACAGCTACGACGAGAATGTTCCGTTGCCGCGCGATGTCATCATGCACTGGGAAACGCGCGCCGGCCGTGGGCCTGACCACCATGTACCCGGAACCTTCAAACTGAAAGCCAATGCGTCCAACGATTATTTTATCGATCGCGAGATGCAGAGGACGAAAACCTTTACCGGCATTGATGGCGTCAATACCCAGGACTATGCGCTGCAGGAGGGGATGGGGGCTATCGTCGATCGCAGCCAGGAGAACCTCGGGACGTCCGACCGGGCGATCGTCGCGATGCGCCGGCTTATGTTGCGGTCGGTGGAAGCCGTGGCAAATGGCGAAGATCCGCCCGGCATCGATCCGGCGAGCCACGGCCGCGTGCGCCCGCATGACAATTACGTGGAGGCGGGAACAGATTGGCGTGAGCAATTCCTGCCCGAGCTTGAGGCGAAGTGGTAGCGTAACGCATGAGCGATGACTTTGTCGGCCCGGCGCGGGCCAAGCGCATGAAGTTCAGGGCGCTTCTGGAGCGGCCAGGGCTCACCGTAATGCCGGGCGGCTTTTCGCCGATGTATGCGCGGGCGGCGCAAATGGCGGGTTACGAGTGCTTCTTCAGCGCCGGATCGCAAATGTCAGCCTACCTGCTCGGCGTGCCTGACACAGGTATCATCGGCCTGCGTGATATGGCCGATCATGCCCGCCACATGGCGAGCCGGTGCGATATTCCCGTATTGCTCGATGGCGATACCGGCTTCGGCAACGCCGTAAACGTCTATTACACGGTCCAGGAGATCGTGAACGCTGGCGTTGCAGCGATGTCGTTTGAGGATCAGGAGGCGCCGAAAAAGTCCGGCACCAGCGCCGGGCGGCGCTGTATTTCGGCCGACGAGATGGTCGGCAAATTGCAGGCCGCCGCGGCCGCACGCGACGAAATCGACCCGGCTTTCACCATTGTCGCGCGCTGTGATCTGCTTGGCGCCGAAGGCGGATCGTTTGAAGCGGCTTACGAGCGTTGCCTTGCCTATGCCAAAGACGGTAAGGCCGATGTTGTCTGGCTTAATTCGGCACAAACACTGGAACAGTTGGAAAAACTTTGCGCTGATTGCCCCGTGCCGGTGCTGATGATTTGGGGCGGCGAGCCGCCGGGCCCCGATTTCGACGCGCTCGAAAAGACCGGCTTGAAGATTGCTCTTTATCCCGTGCTTGCAGCCTCTGCCGGATTGCAGGCGTCTTGGCATGTCCTCAACGACTTTAAGACGCGCGGGACACAGGCGCTGAAAGACTGGCGCGCGCAGGTTGAGGCATCACCCTATGGTGCGATGAATTTCGCCGATATAACGGGAGCTGCGAAGGTACGCGAACTCGAAGAGAAATTCATGCCGGCCGATGCCCAACGCGACTATGACAATACGTGGGGGCACGGCACGCATTTGGGCCAGGGTGATGTCCCGAAGAATTGAAATGTGCGACATTCGCACGCCAGTGCTGCTGTGAAGTCAGCCGCTTTGACATGATGGAGTACGTACCAAATGAAAATATCGCGCACGATTGACCAGGCGTCCCGCAAGGGTCCGGCGGAGCGATTTACCGGCGAAGTGTGGCAGGAGCCGATTTGCGAGCTGGATCCGCCGGCAAATCTGCGCGCCTTGCGTGTATACTTCGCCCCTAAGGCGCGCACGGCCTGGCATACGCATCCGCTTGGTCAAACGATCCACGTTGAATCCGGCGTTGCGCGGGTGCAGACTTGGGACGGGCCGGTTGTTGAACTGAATCCCGGCGACACCTGCTATTTCGAACCGAATGAAAAGCACTGGCATGGCGCCGCGCCCGGCCACTACATGGTGCATCTGGCCATGCAGGAGGCTGTTGACGGCGAGCATGTGACCTGGATGGAGCATGTATCCGATGAACAATATGCCGTGGAACCGGGTAAATCGGCTTAGCGGCATTCGACTAGCGTTCGGGCAGTCCTGTTCGTCCAGGCAAACACATCGGCAATTGGAAAGTATATGCAAACCACTTGGCAGCGGATCGCCCGCACCGGGCTAATATTACGCGATGAGCGGAAGGCGGCGGAAGGCTACGTGCTTTTCACGCCGCACAATTCTTCCAACTTTACCGTGCTGATTGACGCAAGCGGGCAGGAGGTGCGCCGCTGGACCCATGAGGGCATGCGCGGCGGCTATACCTACCTGCTGCCGAACGGAAATATTCACTATTGCGCGCGGGTTGCGGCGAAAGTTGATCATCTCGGCCCGGTGTTCAGCGAATTCCGTGGCGGGGCAATCCAGGAACTCGACCGCGACGGCAATATCGTGTGGGAGCACAATGATGCTTCCGGCCACCACGATTCCAAGCGGCGGCGCGAATATGGCCTGATGCATATTTCCGCCGAGCAAATGCCCGCGGACGTGGCAAGGAAACTTGCCCCTGATTGGGATGGGCCGGTCTATGCGGACATTGTCATCTCATCCGAACCGGACGGCACCGAGATCTGGCGCTGGAAAAGCTGGGAGCATCTCGACGTTGAAGACCCGCGCAACGCCTTCCGGCGTGGTCCTGGAATGTGGTTGCATCTGAATGCCATCGAACTTGGCGGCGACGGGACGTTTACCGTCAGCGCCCGGCACCAGCATTCGATAATGGTGATCAATCGCCGCACAGGCGCCGTCGAAGAGCGCTATGGACCGGGCAAGACGCCGGATGATTTTTGGGGTCAGCATGATCCGCGCCTGTTGCCGAATGGAAACATTCTGCTGTTCGACAATGGCTGGCTGCGGCCAGTCGGACACTCGTGGTCGCGGGTAATCGAGTTCGAACGCGGCAGCGGCAAGATTGTCTGGCAGTATACGGATACGCCGCGGATCAATTTTTACAGTTGCTATATTTCCGGCGTTGATCCCTGTCCCAACGGCAATGTGCTGGTGACGGAGGGCCAGACCGGCCGGCTGTTTCAGGTTACGCGCGACGGTGAAGTCGTATGGGAATATATCAATCCACACTTTGCTGACTCGAACGGCGCGGTTGACAACACTGTCTACCGCTCCCGGTTTTACACCCACGATCAGGTGAAACATCTGTTGTAGAAAATACCCAGCCGCGGATTGATGAGATGGATACTTTGGTTGTTGAATCGGTCTTGAATAGTATCCAAAATAATCTTTATGATGTTCGGGTAATGAACAATGTATTCAGATCTCATTTTGCCGAGCACCTCGTTCAAATAGGGCTTGGTGAGGAGTTTGAATTGAAGGTTGATTGGGCTGCATGAGATATTCAGCACACTGGCGGTTTCAGGATCGAGGTTAAGCAATCAGCTGCGCTGCAGTCATGGCACCTTTATCAAAAAAATCCTGCGAACGTACATAAGCGGTCGTTCGATATCGCACCTCGGACTGGATATTGGGAAGATGGAGCGATTTGGCAGGAAAGCTTTGGAAGACATGCTGATATTTACATATTTGCCTGGCATCCAGTAGTAAATCATTCAATCGCGGATCATAGAAACCCAGATCAGTGGCAGTTTTATATTGTGCCTAAACACAAGCTACCTGAGCATCAAAAGAGTATAACTCAGTCGGTAGTTGCGAGACGTTGGAACGCGTGTTGTTTCAAGGAATTGCAAGATTCTGTACAACAGTACGTCAAGGAATTTTCGCGTCACTAGTTTGAAGCAATTCGTGCAGAAGTCTATTGAGAATAGATTATTGTCAAGGTGAGTTTACTTGCGGTGAATGGAGTTGTCCTATGCCATTTGTCCAGTGCAATGAGATAAACATCTATTACGAAACGCGCGGGGCAGGTCCGCGTTTGCTTTACGTCGGCGGCACCGGCGGAGATTTACGCCGTGCGCCGAACGCATTCACCACCGGCTATCACGAGCAGTTCGAGGTGCTGGGCTATGACCAGCGCGGCATGGGCCGGACAGACAAGCCGGATATTCCCTATTCGATGGCGCAATACGCAGATGATGCGGTACACTTGCTCGATGCGTTGGGTTGGGACCGCTGTCACGTGGTTGGCTATTCGTTTGGCGGCATGGTGGTGCAGGAATTCGCGCTGCGGCATCCAGGCCGCGTTGACCGGCTCGTTATCGCGGGGGCTAGCTCCGGTGGGGCAGGCGGTTCCTCGTTTCCGATGGAACGTTTTGCCGGCATGGAGCAGGAGGCAATGCTCTCGCTGCGGATTGCGACGTCCGATGTGCGCCGCGACAAGGCGTGGCAGGAGGCCAATCCGGGTGAGTATGAAGTCCTGCGCGAGCATGCGCTTGCGGCGGTCCAGTTCGGGGCGGGGGAGCCCGGCCGCGAGACCGGCGCGCGCCGTCAGCTGGAGGCGCGGGCCAGGCACGATACATTCAACCGTTTGCCGCAACTCCAAATGCCGGTGCTTGTTTGCGCCGGACGTTACGACGGGATCGCGCCACCTGACTGTGCGCAGAACATGGCCAGGCAAATCCCCGGAGCGGAGCTGTCGTTGTTCGATGATGGCCATTACTTCCTGCATTCGCTGCCAGAAGCGAAGCGGAAGGTGATGGAATTCCTCAAAGGGGATTGAGGCGATCGTCAGCCATCAAAAAAGCCGCTCCGGCATTATGCAGGAGCGGCTGTTTGTTTCTTCCAGGATCGTCTTTTGCTGTCCTACAGTTTCTTCAGGATCGTCGTATCCAAGTTGAAAATGTTGGCGGCGTTAAGGCCGAGGATATTGCGCTTGGCCTGTTCGTCGAGGAACGGCAGGTCGGTGATTTCCGATGGCAGGTCGAAGTCGAAATGCGGCCAGTCTGACGCATAGAGCAATTGCGTCTTGGCGTTGATCATTTCAAGCGTACATTCCAGCGCCTTCAGATTGGTCGTTTCCATCGGCTGGGTTGTGTACCAGCAATGGTCCTGCATGTATTCCGATGGCAGCCGCTTCAGATGTGGGGCTTCCGACGGGCGCATCAGGTACTGGTCGTCGAGGCGCTGCATCAGGAACGGCACCCAGGCGAGGCCGGATTCGATCCAGATGACTTTCAGGTTCGGGAAGCGCACCGGCATACCATTCAACACCCAATTGGTGGTGTGGACGATATTCGGCCAGGCGAAGCCAAGTGCGTGCATACCCAGGAAGCGGTTGATCGTTTTCAGGGACGGATCGTCCCAATGGTAGCCGGCGTGGAAGGACAGCGGCATATTGCGCTCTTCGATCATCCGGTACAGGCGCATGTAATCGTTGTGGTGTACCGGCTTGTGCCGCGTTGAGGGAACGCTGAAGCCGATCACGCCGTCGATCTTCGACATTTCCTCTACTTCGCGCTCCGCTTCGGCCGGCGTGTTGTAGGGCAGAACGGCGAGGAACTTGATGCGCTTGTCGGCTGACAACAGGTTGTCGGCCATCCACCGGTTGTAGGCGCGGCACAGCCAGACTTCCATTTCCGGCTGCGGATGCAGGCCGAGGAACAGCATCGGCGTTGGAAATACAACCATGACGTCGACGCCAAGCGAATCCATCGCGCGGCGGGTGAGGGTTACGTCGCGATGGACGGATTTGTCGTCGACCGCTTCGCGTACGCCTTCCTGGTGGGGTATTCGCCCACCTACACCCTGGTAGCGCAGGCCGAGGTCGCCGTTCAGCCCATAGGGGGGAGCGCCGTGGCGGTCCTGATGGAACTGCATGGCCGTGTCGCGGATGACCGGATCGTCGATGTATTTGACGACTTCGCCCCAGTGCACGGTTTCAACGTGGTGGGCGTCGATGTCGACGACGAACCAGTCCTGGAGACCGCGCTGCTTGGCAACGCGCGCGGCGTGGGCGAGGATTTCACGGGTATCTGTCGATGTATCGATGACTTGCGAGGGCAGCATTTGCGGAATGCCGGTAACTGGCTGGTTCATCTTCTTGGCTCCTCATTTCCGGCGGTTCGCCGGTCCGGATTGTTTGGCCCGCGGTTTGCGGGCCGATTATGCGTTCAATCCTCCGGGCTGCGGCGAAACCACAATCCCAATTCCATCGGGCCGAGACGCAGCGCGCGCAGCATTTCCGACACTGTGGTCAGCATCTCGGTTGGTGACAGCGTGTCGCTGTCCTCATTCATCACGGTAGGCGGTGTGCGACCGTCTCCCTCGGCTTTGGCGTAATAGAGGCGCACGGCAGCTGTGATTATCTTTGCAAGTGCTTCGTCGGAGATCCGGTTTGCTTCACCATTCGGTGCCAGCTCCTTCGCCGCCTTGTGCAAATCGTCGGCGAACTGGTCGACCCAGCCGTAGGGATCATTGCGCAAGTCAGGCGCAATATCTTCCGGCGCTGCCGCAGCGCTATCAGAGGACGATATAGACATCGCCGTCTTTTTCCTCGAGTTTGGCCCGCTTGAGCTTGATCTTGTCCGATCCCTGGTTCCGTCCGGTCTTCAGGTTGAACTCGTAGCCGTGCCAGGTGCAGACGATATTGGTGACTTCCTGGTCGTACGCGAGCGTACGCACCTTGCCATCGCCATCAACGGGCTCCAGCACACGCTTGAAAATGCGGCCCTGGCAAACCGGGCCAAACCGGTGCGGACATTCGTTGTGCCAGGCGACCAGTTCGCCATCGACCATGAACACACCGATCTCGGTCCCGTCGCACGAAAGCACCTTGCGTTCGCCTTCGCTGAATTCCGACTTCTTGCCGACTAGATAGGACCGCGCCATAGGTTTCTCCGGTTTGCGATGCAGGGGGCATAATCCCCGGTCGGCATATGCTTCCGGTACAGTCCCTGCGTTTGTATTGTTGTACCAAATATCGAACCTGCTGGCCAATGCGGCCAGTTCGCGCGCCCGCAAACCCGAATTTTGGTCGGCCAGCCTCAGGTGTTGCCGCGCTGTTCACGCCACAGGCCGAGTTTCTGCTGCGAAACCCGGTCGGAATAGCTGAACAGACAGGCTTCGCCATCGGCTTCAAGCCGGAATGGCATCCAGCACGGAACGGCGAATATGTCGCGCGGCTTCCAGCGTAGCTCGGTTTCCGCGCCGGGCTCGCCGATGGTTATCTTTCCGGTGCCCTCGACCGGCGAGAAGACGATGTTTTCGGTCGTCCGGTAGGTCTCGGTCCGGAACCCCTTCGGCAGCAATTGCAAAAAGGCGGATATGGTCGGCATCGCAGCGCCACCGCGGGTCGGGTCGACATATTCGAGCTTGACGCCGTCGTAGGGGTCGAGCTCGCCGTTTTTCTGCAACACGTTGAGCGCTTCGCGGGACCGCGAATAGGGATAGTGGAATATTGGTGATTCCGGTTTTTTCCAGCTTTCGTTGACGGGCGCCATGTTTGCGCCCCAACGCGCGCTGCTGTCGCCGGGGGCGCGGTTTTGCGGCGCGCGGTCCTGGGGATAGGCTTCAAAGAACATTGGCCCGAAACAACCGACGATAGGAATATCGAGGCCGTCCATCCAGAAGAACGGTTCATCGCCATCGTGGCCGTGGTCGTGCCAGGTCATGGACGGTGTAATGATGAAATCGCCGGGCTCCATGAAGCTCTTTTCGCCGGATACCGCTGTCCAGGCGCCGTCTCCCTCCATGATGAAGCGAAGCGCCGAGGGCGTATGCTTATGCGCCGGGGCGCATTCACCGGGCATGATCATTTGCAGGCCGGCATAAAGCGATTCAAGAATTTTCGGCGTGCCCTCAAATCCCGGATTGATCAGGTTCAGCACCCGGCGATTGGCCTCCTTGGCTGTGATCAGGCCGCCTGCTTCCAGCAGCAGCGGCTTGAGTTCGTTGTCGAAGTCCCAAAGATGCGGCTGCGCCTTGATGTAGTTCTCGGGAAGAGGCGGCACCAGCGTAGTCGTCCACAGCGGCGAAAGGTGGCCTGTTCGTCCGACCTTGCTATAATAGGCATCGCGTTCTGGTGAGGCGGTGACTTGTTCTGAACCCATTCGATGACCTCCCCGGCAGCTTGGCGATTGTTCGCACCTGGATTTGACCTGAATAATATCATATTGGCCAAGTGGCGCTATCCTGATAACGAATACGAGCGTTAAAGAACATGGGAGGCTGCGCAGATGGCAGGGGATTTCGATGCACCGGTGATCATTGTCGGGGCAGGGCCGGTTGGACTGGCGCTGGCCGGCGACCTGGGTTGGCGGGGCATTCCCAGCATTGTGGTCGAACAGACGGACGGATCAATCTATCAGCCGCGGCAGGATCTGGTTGGCATCAGAACCATGGAATTCTGCCGGCGTTGGGGGATCGTTCAGGACGTTATTGATTGCCCCTATCCGCGCGACTACCCGCAGGACAATATCTACATGGCCGGACCGCTGGTCGGCGGCTGGGAGATCGGCCGCTACACGAATCCACCGATAGGGGAAGACAAGCCGCCGCCGCAAAGCCCGCAGATTCGCGAACGTTGCCCGCAAAACATGTTCGACCCGATCCTGGCCAAATTCGCGCAATCGTTCGATTGTGTAACGATGATGTACCGGCATCGCTACCAATCGCTGCAGCAGAATGGTGAAGGTGTAACGATCGAAGTCGAAGACCTTGAAAACGGTGGCGTCAAAACCCTGCGCTGCCGCTACCTTGTCGCCTGCGACGGCGCTAATTCCAAGGTCCGCCGCGATCTGGGTATTACCCAGACCGGCAATCCGGCGCTGACCTACACAACCAACGTCATTTTTCGTTGTGACGGGTTTGAAAAAATACACGGGCGCCCCGTCGGCTACCGGTTCATCTTTATCGACGAGGTCGGAACCTGGGCAACGATAGTGGCGATCAACGGCAGGGACGAATGGCGCTACTCGATTATTCGCTCGGGTGACGGCAGCCGCGATCTGACCGAAGACGAAGTGCGCGCCAATATCCTCAAGGCGGTGGGGACAGAGTTCGATTACGAGATCCTGTCGATCATGCCGTGGACGCGGCGCGAACTTGTCGCCGATTCCTATCGGTCCGGCGATGTGTTTGTCTGTGGCGATGCCGCCCACGCCAACTCGCCAACCGGCGGATTTGGCATGAACACGGGAGCCGGCGATTCCAGCGATCTGTGCTGGAAAATCGCTGCGGTTCTGGACGGCTGGGGCGGCCCGAAACTGCTGGACAGCTATCATGCGGAGCGCCAGCCGGTGGCGACGCGCAACGTGCGCGAGGCGAGCGCCAACCTGCGGCGGATGCTGTCGCCGGAGCCCGATCCCCATCGCCTCGATGACACGCCCGACGGGGCGGCGCGGCGCGAGAAGCTCGGCGTTGATTTTGCCAGGGCCATGACCAATGAATGGCGGACGCTGGGCATTCACCTTGGGTATGTCTACGAGAATTCACCAATTATCGTTCCCGATGGGACGCCCGCTCCCTCGCTGGATCCGATGATCTACGAGCAGACTTCGCGGCCGGGATCGCGGGCGCCGCACGTCTGGCTGAAAGACGGGCGTTCGACCCTCGATCTGTTCGGCCGCGGGTTCGTGCTGATGCGTATCGGCCCGGACGCACCTGACCCTTCCGCATTCGAAAACGCGGCTGCGGCTGTGGGAGTGCCACTTGAGGTTGTTTCGATCGATGAGCCTGACGTCGTGCAGGCCTATGAGCGCAAGCTGGTCCTGGTACGGCCCGACGGGCACAGCGCCTGGCGTGGGGACGAGCTTCCAGGCGAGCCACAGGCGGTAATCGACATCGCCAGGGGCGCTTGAGGTCCAGAAGCGCGACATTGCCTTAGATATGCGAAAAACGCATTTCTGCTTTGAGAAATATTATGCTGCAATGCGATAAATTTCTGATTATTGGTATGAAAATGTTCACACCATTCCTATATATATGCGTGTGACGCGGGGCGAGCCAGGCTCCGCCAATTCAAGAAAGGCATGCCATGAACTATGATCTGCACGGCCTGTCGGAAATTCTGACAGTTGCCATCGTGTTTGGCGCACTTGCGCTTGTTGGCTGGCACTATGCCAGGGCAAAGGACATTTCAGATAATTCGAGAACCTTCCGCTAATCTGGCAGCAGGTTTACCCAAAAAGCGGGTTTCGCCAGAGATGGCGGCCCGCTTTTGCTTTTGGAGCGGGCCGCTTTCGCTCATTGGGCTTGCGACAGGTCCGCCGACAGTTGGTGTAACCCTCTTATATATTTGCTTTCATTGGTAAAATAACAACATAGCGATGCCGGCAACAGTTATGCTGACGCCGGTGATCGTCCGCGCGGTGACGTTCCTGTCTTCGCGCAACACGGCATTCATCATCAGGACGATTACCGGGTAGCAGGCGACGATCGGGGTAACAATCGTAACCGGCCCACGGGCCAGGGCGGCATAGAGCAGAAATACAGCTGCGCCGTTCGCGACCGCGATAGCCATGAACCAGACGACGCCACTTGTGTTGAAATCCTTACGATTCAGCCCGCTTATGCGCGCGTAGATCGCCATAACGCAGGCAGAAACAAGATATCCCGTCGTGACGGCGGCGAATGGGCTGGGCCAGCCGATCAGCGCGTACTTGATTGCCGGCTGGACCAGCCCACGGATCAGCGCGGCTGCCAGCGGCAGGGCGAGCATCCAGGCGGTGATGTGGCTGGCCGTGGCGTCCGGTTTGAGAAACAGCAAGGCCACTCCAATGCAGACCGCTGCAATGGCTATGACCTGCGGCGCGTTTGGTGTTTCTCCCAGGGCGATGACTGCAAAGGCAACCGCAAAGGCCGGGCTCAGGTTTCCCAGCGCGCCGGTCAGGCTGGGGCCGATCCGCTTGTTTGCCTCGAAATTCAGAAAGGTAACGAGCGCGGGGAAAAACGCCCCGACGATGGCGAACACCGTGAAGCTGGCGAGGCTCCATTGATTGAAAGCGATTGTGCCCGACATCAGCGCCTATGGGACAGTTCAGGGTGATTGCGTAAGGGAGG
>CAZTMN010000060.1:0-24388 GCA_964615275.1 uncultured Beijerinckia sp.
CCAATATCACCGGCATTTTGACCATCGACGTACTCAACTGGCTCAAGACTGCCTCGCATTTCTCGCTGTTCGGCTACGAGATTACCATTGGCGGGTCGCTCTACCTGATGCTGGCGCTGGTCGTCGCGATGATCGCGACGGTGTTGCTCGGCATGGGTATGCCAACGCTGCCGGCTTATGTGAATGTCATCCTGATCATTGGCCCGCTGCTGGCGGCGCTTGGCACATCCTATTTTACCGCGCACATGTTCATCTTCTATTTCGCCGTGGCATCGGCAATTACGCCGCCGGTGGCGATTGCAGCCTTTGCCGCATCGACCATATCGAAGGTCGATCCGCTGGCAACCGGCCTTTCCGCGGTGCGCGTTGGCATTGTCATGTTCACGATCCCCTTTGTCTTCGCATTTTACCCGGAATTGCTGCTGATCGAACAAGCGCAAATTGCGCAATCGCTGGAGGGCGGAACCAGCGCCAAGAAGACCTTTCTGCCCGGATACGATGGCAAGGTGTACATGGCGAGCCTGAGTTGGCTGCTGGCGAAGCTGGTTCTCACGCTTTATCTGGTCGCCAGCGCGCTCATCACCTTCGACCGCGCCCGCCTCGGCATGCCAAGCATCGTATTGAGGCTAATCCTTGCGGTGCTGATCCTGTTCAAGGACGATTATATTTCCGGTGGCGCAGTCGCCGCGGCGCTTGTGTTACTGGTGGCGCATTTCATCATGACGTCGGCCAAGAAGGAACCGCCAACCGCGGAGCAAGCGGTACAATCGGCGCCGGCGGCTTGAACCATCCGCCAGCGCGATCCCACAATGGCAATTGCTTGACGTAAGAAGGTCAGATGCCCAACAAGAAGCCGAACTTTCTGTTCATCATCACCGATCAACACCGCGCCGACCATGTCGCTTGCTATGGTAACGCGGTTGTGCGGACACCCCACATTGATTCCCTTGCCGCCACCGGCACACGCTACGAACGTTTTTACGTAGCCAATCCGGTTTGCATGTCGAACCGCTGTTCACTCATGACCGGACGAATGCCGTCCGCGCACGGCGTGTACAGCAATGGCACGTCGTTGTCGCTGGATTCGCGAACATTCATCCAAAGCCTTGCGGCCGAGCACTACAAGACCGCGCTAGTGGGAAAATCGCATCTGCAGACCATGACCGGACGGCAACCGGCGTGGACGCCCCCGGCCTCCGACTATGCTTTCGACGACAACGACCTGCCGCTCGAGGCCAATGTCACTTCGCGCAGTGGCGATGGCTACCGCAACGAAGATCCGGCAAGCTGGGAAGACCCGCACTTTTCCGTCGCGGTTCCCTATTACGGCTTCGGCCATGTCGATCTTTGCACCATGCACGCAGACAGGGTCGGCGGCAATTACACACAATGGCTGAAGTCCAAGGAAGGCGGCTGGAACGAAAAGCGCGGACCGGAAAACGCAATCCCGGACGCACGCTATTCAACGCCACAAGCCTGGCGCACCCAATTGCCGGAGGAGCTATACCCTTCCGCCTATGTCGGCGACAAGACAATTGAGTTTCTGCAGGCGCATGCCGCGAATGCCGTGGATGCACCGTTCTTCATACAATGCTCGTTTCCCGATCCACACCATCCGTTTACGCCGCCGGGCAAGTATTGGGACATGTACGATCCGGAAGAGATGGAACTGCCGGCCTCGTTTGGTGAAGGCGGAACCCGGATCGAAAAATTCCTGCATGGCCAATTGCGCGACGGCACAGCACAGCGCAACGCCGAAAACCCGTTCGCTGTGACCGAGCGCGAAGCAAAAGAGGCGATTGCGCTTACCTATGGCATGATCACCATGATCGACGACCAGGTCGGCCGGATTCTTGCCGAGCTGGACCGGCTGGGCCTGCGTGAGAACACGATCGTGATCTTTACGTCCGACCACGGCGACTACATGGGTGATCACGGGCTGATGCTGAAGGGTCCCTTGCATTTGCACGGCATGCTGCGCGTGCCCTTCATATGGAATGATCCGGCGCACAAGGACGCGGCCGTGAGCGGGCGCCTGGGACAAACAATCGACATACCGGTCACGGTCCTGGAACGCGCCGGCATCAAACCCTATTTCGGCATGCAGGGCAGTTCCCTGTTCGGCCCGGAGCAAGAGACCTCCGGAAATGCACGAAGCACATTACTGATCGAGGACGATCGGCAACGTATCAACCTCGGCTTCAGCCGGTTTCAGAAAATTCGCACACTCGTAACCGGACGTTACCGGATGACGATCGGATATCCCGACGCGGCAAACGAACTCTACGACCTGGAGCTCGATCCCGGAGAAGTAAACAACCTGTGGGATGAACCGTCCGCAGCGGATATTCGCCATGAACTGGTGGATGCATTAACGCGGAAGATGCTGGAAATGACTGACCCCGTGCCGCTGGCGTCAAGCTATGCATGAGGGCGCGCCACCCCCGCCTCATTCTGTCGGCCAATCATCGGTATTGGCCTGCAAAAACTTTACCAGCCGCCTGCGGCCGCTATTATGACCGCTTGACCGCTTGACCGCTTGCAGGCAGCGGGGCGCCGTCCGGCGCCCGGCATGATACAAGGTGCACCAACATGGTAACGATACGGCCCAAGAACATTACGTCGATCCGGATGCAGGGCACCGCCGAGACGCACGCCCGCACCAGGGTGTCTGTCCGGGACCTGACCTCGGTCCTGGATGAACCCAATGCGCGCGGCGGCAGCAACATGGGTTTTACGCCGACAGAAACCCTGGTCGCATCGCTGATCGGTTGCACCAACGTCATCGCCAGCCGTCTCGCCGAACGCATGGGCATCACGCTCAGGAACCTCAACGTGTCAGCCGAGGCAGAATTTGACCGGCGCGGCGCGGCGCTTGAAGAGGAAATCGAGATACCCTTTCCATCCATCCGCCTGACGATTTCCGCAGTCAGCAATGGCACCCCGGCGCAGGTGGAAAAACTGGCCGAGGAACTCGGCAAACACTGCCCGGTTTCAAAAGTTATGCGCGCGGCCGGCACGCAGGTCGACGAAATCTGGCAAATCAGCGACGCCTGATCGGGTCAAATCAAAACTTTCTCGCGGCTGTTTCCGGCTCACACCATCAGGCTGGGCATGCTCTATCTTTCAGGTGGCAGGATTTCCTGTACGCAAATGTCGTCAACCAGGTGCGCACGGCCAATGTCCTGCAAATGGGCGCGCTTTTGCTCATTGTTCAACGCCGCGCCAACACCCTGATTCATGGCCAAAACCAGCGAACGGTCACTCATGTCGAGCCAGAATCCGCGTCGTACGAGCTTGCCATCTGCATCGCGGGCAAATGGATTGTTGGGATCAGCGCCAAGATCGGGCGAATAAAATTTTGGATTCATCCGGCTCCTCCAAATCAAAATGCGTTTTGATTGAAAAGCTAAAACGCATAAAAACTGATCGATTCCAAGCGGGTGAATATCATCGCGCGGGGAAAACCATCAACCACTATTCACAAAATGCGGGCACCATTCTTGTACCAGGCCATTCCAGCGAGGCGAATTCATCCACCCATATTGTTAAGTTATCCGTGTGGAGTTACAGTCTTTCGGTCCGCCGACTTCGGCCAATAATGATAACAGCTTCATGACTACCAAACGTACGCGCCGGTTTCAGGGAGAAATGACATGACAGCACCGCTGATCATCGGCATCCACGGCCTTTCAAACAAACCAGAGCAATCAATTCTGAAAGAATTCTGGAAGACAAGCATCTGTGAAGGCCTGACGAAAAACCAGGATGTCTCAAACCCGCAATTCGACTTTGAACTCGTCTATTGGGCCGACGAAATGTACAAATATCCGCTACAAAGAGATGAGAACTTTGCCAGCGATGATTTGTACAATGAAGAGCCATACGTCGAAGCCGAACCAAATACCTTGAAGCCTCGAAAAGAATATTTCCTGGACGAGTTATTCTCAGTGGCATCCGAAGCAACTGGCGCAATTTCCAGCGCACTCAATATCGATGCCCCTATGTCGCTGGTCGCGGATTTGGTTATGAAGGCGAAATTGAAAGATCTGTACACATACTACACGAACGCGCAGAAAGCTGAAAAATTACGCGGATTGCTGAAGAATGTGCTGCAAGGCCATCAAGATCGCAAAGTAATGCTGGTAGCCCATTCGATGGGATCGATCATTGCATATGATACGCTGACGCTCATGGGAAAGGCGCCCTCGACATACGGACTCGACAGCTTCATTACCATTGGTTCTCCGCTGGGCATGCAAATTGTAAAGGACCGAATCGTCGACGAGAACCCAGACCGGGGGCCGGAAGAAAACCGGCTGCGCACTCCCACGGCGGTCAAAGCGCAATGGGTGAACTTCGCCGATCGCAGGGACCCGGTGGCTATCGACCCCAAGCTGAAAAATGATTTCGGCCCCAATGGTTCTGGCGTCAGTGTGCGCGACGACATGGTGCTGAACGACTACCGGATCTTGAAAGCGGGCAGGCCTGAACCGGAAAAGAACCCGCACAAGTCCTACGGTTATTTGCGCACTCCGGAATTTTCGGCACTGGTGAAGAAATTCCTCGGTTGAACGGTACGTACCGGCGGTTCCTTGCAAGATATGCCGATTGCCGTAAAATTACGCCATGCGCAGCCCGGTGGGGTCGATCAGCCGCCGGGCCATATGAGCAACAGGAGCAAACCGTGAGCAAATTGCGCCATATCGCGATGCAGGTTCCAGACCTGGAAAAGGCGGCCGCGTTCTATGAAAAAGTGTTCGGTATGAAGCGCGCCGGTTCAGCCGAAAGCCCGGTCGGCAACGCAATCTCGCTTTCTGACGGTGTCATGAACCTGACACTACTCAATTTTCCCGATGGCAAGGGCGGGATGATAAACGGACAGGACTGGGCCGGCCTGCACCACATCGGTTTTGTCGTCGACAACAAGGACGAAACGGCAAGGAAGATCGAAGAATCCGGCGGCGAATATTTCATGACCCTGCCCGAGTATCCGGGCGTCGATGCCGAAACCAAATACCGGGACGTCAACGGCGTTGTCTTCGACATCTCAGAGCATGACTGGCGCCTGTGACGCCGGACAAGCGATGAAAATCCTCTCCGCCGCAGAGCGCACGGTCGATCTTGGCAGCGCGACGGCCAATGCGGCCATATCCTTCGACAGTATGACAGCCAGTGCGGTCGTTATCGAAATCGAGACTGCGCGCGGCCGTTTCCGCGGGCTTGGTTTTTCTTCTATCGGCCGGTTCGGCCACGGCGGGTTGCTGCGAGAGCGCTTTATCCCACGGCTGTTGAACGCCTCGGCTAGGGACTTCCTTGACGACAATGGCGAATTTTCCATGCAACGCGCGTGGGCGATTGTGATGGCGAATGAGAAGGATGGCGGCCACGGCGAACGGTCCGGCGCCGTCGGCGTCCTGGAAACAGCGCTGTGGGACGCTCTTGCCAAGTCGCAGGACCTGCCGCTGTGGGCATTGCTGCAACGGATATTCGGCCATCCGCTTGACGGCGGTCCGGAACCTGGAAAAACGCGCGTCTATGCCAGCGGCGGCCATTATCACGCAGGCGAGGCAGGACATTTCCGGTTGCGCGACGAGGTGCGTGGTGCGCTCGACCAAAACTACGGCTGGTTCAAGCTGAAATTCGGCGGCGCGGACGAAGCAACCGACCACGCGCGGCTGCTGGCCGCTATCGAAACCGCTGGCTCGCCGAAGTTCATTGCCGCGGACGCCAATTGCTCCAGCGACGGCAAAGCGGGAATCGAGACGTTGCGCAAGCTCGACGAGCTTGGATTGCGCTGGATCGAGGAACCGGTAAAACCGCTCAATTTTGACGGCATGGCGGCGGCCGCAGGAACCATCGCCACGCCGCTGGCGACAGGCGAGAATATTTTTTCGGCAGATGACACGGCCAATCTTCTGCGTTACGGCGGAATGCGCCCAGGACACGATATTCTGCAGATCGATCCGGTACTAAGTTACGGCATTACGGAATATTTGCGCGTGATCGATATCGCCGAAGGCATGGGCTGGAACAGGCGCGACTTCTTTCCCCATGCAGGGCACCAGGCGGCGTTGCATTTATGCGCGGGTCTGGGGCTTGGCGGCCATGAAACAGCAAGCGTACCGGGGCCGTTTGGCGGCGTCAGCGATGACACGGCTATCGGCAGCGGGGTCGCTACACTCAGTGATGCGCCCGGCGCGGGAATCGAAAACAAGCCAGCCCTGTATCGCTACTTCGACGGACTTACGGACTGAAATCTTACAACGGTATCGTAACCGCCGGCAAAATCCCGCCGGCCTGGATGACATCAACCCGTTTCAACATGATGCCAAAGCCGGCGCCGCGCCGGCGCAGCCGGTGTTGAACTGTTCCACTCCAGCGCGTCGAAACATCTTCACGTAATTCCTCGACGATCAACTTGGAATTGGCGATCACCAGTTCGTCTTCCTGAACGACGGTAATGTTGCCGACAAGATGCGTTGTCGCGGGACGGGGTTCAACGGAATAGGCGTGCGGATGTGCAAGTCGCGTAACACGCATGTCGAGCAACGCCCTGTCCTCCAGCATGATCGATACCTGGTTCTTCATGTCCGTCTGCTCGGCGCTGGAGGGAATCCAGTAGAGACCATCGTCGTCGAACAGATCGAACCATGCGCGAAATTCACGCCGGTCGAGCAGCGCTGCTTCATAGGACAGAAACGCAGACACCGCATGGTGCAGGATCACATTGTCAACGTTCATGGCGCGCTCATCCATGTGCGCCACGCGCCCAATTGCGAACGGATCGGTAATTCGCTCGATGTCGTGGATTGCCTGACCGCCGCACCATCCGGCGCATCGGCGTCCGCCGTTATGCCACGCTGGCTATCGAGCCGCTCCAGTGAGCCACTTTCAAGGCCTTTTTGTACGCGCCCGAAAATTTCCAAATCGTCGGAAAAGATCATCGACGATGGCGACACCAGCGCGCCAAGAAACCGTACCGCGCGATGAAATATCTCGTCCGGCGCGCCGGCAAGCCGGAAACAATAGCCTTCGATGATCGTCTCGTTCACCGAAACCGGATGAACTACCCGGATCTGATGGAACTGGGCATTAACATTTAGATTGGGCCACACCAGATTGTTGAAACGGTCCATGCCCAGAACGGCACTGGCTTTCTCCTTGCCGTGCGCCGCCTCTAGTGCCTCGCGATAAGCGCGCCCAACGGCATCTTCCCGCGCCCGTGACAAGAGCCCTGACTTGTAAAAGCCGCCCATGAACGAATGGCCCTGCGCCATGCCGTTCAATTCGATCGCATTCCAGTCCTTCGGCGTCAGGCCGTTCGAAATCATCATACCCCGTGTCTGGCCACCGTCAATGAGATTGGGGTCGGGATCGGCGCCGGCGCTGCTGGCGGTTGCCACCGAAGACTCGTGGACAAACGCAGGGTGCACCGTGTCATTGGCGTTTTCATGGTGCAGCTTCCAGTTGCCGTGATAGCGAACCCGGAAGTGCCCGCCTTCTATCGCAATCTCACCGCCCGGCGCACGGTCGACCAGATTGTCGATTGCAAGCGTCATGGGTCCGAGAAAATCGCGCAATACCGGGCCATCGGATGCCCAACTGGCGAACACGAAGCCACGGTAGCTTTCGACCCTCGGCGCGCTTTTCAACTGCAGACAAGGGTCGGAAATATCGAACGTTTCCGGATAGGCCTTTGCATCGGGAACGAATTTCAACCTGCCATCGAGTTCGAAGGCCCAGGCGTGGTAGGGGCAAACTAGCGTTACAACATTGCCTGAATCGGCGGCGCACAACCGCGTCCCGCGATGGGTACAGGCGTTGCTCAAAACCCTGAGCGAACCATCCGGCTGGTGCACAAGGAGAACCTCGTCTGTTCCCATGCGTGTACGCCGGAAGTCGCCCGCTGCCGGAACCTGGCTCTCGTGACCAATGAAAATCCACGCGCGGCGGAATATGCGCTGCATCTCAAGCTCAAAGATCGCCGGATCGGTATAGGCGGAGGCACCCATGCCTTCAGGGCTCGCAATCCGGTCAATGTCCAGTTGGTCATTCATGGCGGGGCGAATATGATGGCCGTGCAAGAGCAAGTCAACGGCGCACCAAACAGGGCAATCGGTACCGGGGTGGGCGCGGAATGCAATCCGGCGCTTCATCAAGCCCGCCTCGATCGCCAAACGAATATGCAAGGCAAATGAGTGAAATCAACCACAATAGCATCCCAAGGACAGAGGCGACCCGGCTCGTCGCCGGGCTCGGCCGTTTCGCCGACACGATCGTCATGCCGCGAATGGTGCACCTGGCATTTGTCCGAAGTCCACACGCCTGTGCCCGAATAAAGTCCATTGATACATCAAGAGCCGCAGCCATGCCGGGCGTGGCGGCTGTCTTCACCGCGGGGACTTTTGCGCCCTACATTGCCGAGATACCGCGGACTACGCTGGACTTCATGCCGGGCCATGTCTCCCCTGAACAATTGCCGCTCGCAGACCGATCTGTGCGCTTCCAGGGCGAACCGGTGGTCGCCGTGGCAGCGGATTCACTGGCGCAAGCGCAAGATGCCGCAGATGCCGTGAGTGTTCACTATCAGCCGGAGGAGGCTATCGCGTCCCTTGAAGCTGCCGCTACGAGCGAACCAGCGTCCGCAATGGAGCTGAACAAGGGTGAAGCCGCAGACGGTAACATGCGTGTTGAAGTTTCGCTTCAGTTTGCCCGGCAGACGGCGGTTACGATGGAACCGCGGGGCCTTGTTGCAGACTTCGATCCCATGGACGAAAAACTAAAGGTTTGGCACTCACATCAATCGCCGCATCTCGTGCAGGTGTTGCTGGCGAAAATTCTTGGGCTGCGCGACAATCAGGTGCTCGTCAGCGCAACCGACGTTGGCGGCGCATTTGGTGTCAAACTCCACTTGTACCCGGATGAAGTTGCAACGGCGCTGGCCGCACGTATCCTGGCAAGACCGGTAAAGTTTATTGCGTCCCGTTCTGAGGCATTCATTTCCGACGCCCATGCCCGCGAGTTCACTGCAGACGCGGCTTTAACGCTGGACGGCCAAGGCAACATTGCTTCCATCGAGGCCGAGTTTCGCAATGCGATTGGTGGCTACTCGATTTTTCCGCGGTCGTCCGTCGGCGACGCAGTTCAAGCTGCGACACAAATAGGCGCTCCCTACCGGTTCGGACGTCTCAGGGCCAGCGCCCGGACATATTGGCAAAACAAGACGCCGAGCGGCGCGATCCGGGGCGTTGGCCAACCAATTCCCTGCACGGTAACCGAACAATTGATGGATCGCGCTGCGCGCCGGCTTGGTGAAGATCCGGCTGCGTTTCGCCGCCGCCACTATCTCCAGGCTCAGGACTTCCCGCTAACGACCCACGGTGGCGTGTTCATGGAACGGCTGTCGCTAACCAGCTGCCTCGACCTTCTCCTCGAAAAAATGAACTATGCCGAATTACGCAAGGAACAGGGGCGGCTGCGAAAACGGGGCCTATTGCGCGGCATTGGCATTGCCACATTCATTGAACAGACTGCGGTAGGGCCAGGCCTTTATGGCGCGGCCGGTGTGCCGGCTACGTCCATCGAGGAAACCCGGATCCGTCTTGAGGCGGATGGAACCTTTCGCGTTGAGACAGGGGCCACCGACCAGGGCCAGGGAACGTTGACCGGTATCCGCCAGATCATGGCGGGCACACTCGGCTGCGATATCGGCGACATCGACGTAACGGCCAGCGACAGCGGCGGCGCGCGCGGTGGCGGCGCATGGGCCTCGCGCGGATTGTCATTGGCGGGCGAAGCCGCGCAGATGGCCGCTGAAACCCTGCGCGACAATATATTGCACCTCGCCGGGCTGCTGATGCAGACCGATCCCTCCGAACTTCGGCTGGAAACCGGCGTAATCCGTGAACCCGGCGGCAAAAATATTGCGCTGGCCGACCTTGCGTCGAAGGTCTGGTACAAGCCGCACGAAATGCCAGAGAACGTGTCAGAACTGTTTTCCGTCACGCGATCCTATGTCCTGGAAGGCCGACCGCACCTGATGGCGAACGGGGTTCAGGCGAGCCTCGTCGAAATCGACCCGGATACCGGCGCGTTGCAAGTGCTGCGCCATTGGCTTGTCGAGGATTGCGGCAATATCATCAATCCCGGGCTGGTCGATGGCCAGCTTATGGGCGGCGCAGCTCAGGGTATCGGTGGCGCGCTGGGCGAGGCCTGCATTTACGACAACGACGGCCAGCTCCTCACCGGAAGCTTTATGGACTACTCCACCGCGCGCGCGGACAATATCCCGCCGTTTGAAGTTCATCACGTGACCACCCCGCAAACAGGCACCAAGCTGGGCGTCAAGGGCGTTGGAGAGGCCGGAACCGTCGGCGCCCCCGCCGCGATCTGGGGGGCGGTCAACGACGCACTCGCTCCCCTGGGCGCAGAAGTCAATACTCAGCCAATTACCGCGCAAGCGGTCTATCGGGCCATCCAGCGGGTCAAACCGCGTTAACCGCCAGAAAACATCCAAAAAACTTGATAGGCCCCGAGATACGGCATAACGTCTAATCCACGTCAGCGCCGGATCGCGGCGCTGGTCCCAATTTGTGCGCCCGGCGGGTGCATCGTAACGGGCCGGGGCATTGCAACCTGGCCGTATTTGCAGGGGAAGGATCAGTAATGAAAAAGACACTTGGATTGGCTGCAGCGGGCGCTGCAGCAGCCGTGCTGTGCTGGGGGCCCGCACAGGCCGCGGAAGTCAAGCTGAAAGCAGCGAGCTTCCTGCCACGGCAGGTGACATTCGCGAAGTATTTCTATCGCTGGGCCGATGAAGTGAACAAGCAGTGCAAGGGCAAGGTCAACCTATCCGTTGTCGGCCCGGCGGCGGTTCCGTCCTTGAAACAATGGCAGGCCCTGAAAAGCGGCGTTGTCGATATGCATTACGGCCCCCCGACCTATTATTCCGGCGTATTTCCGGCCGGTGACGTCATGAGCCTGGCGCAAAACGAGGCGGCAGACCAAAGGGCCAATGGCGCGATCAAGCTGCTGCAGGCGGAACACCGGAAGAAACTGAACGCCCACTACCTGACTTCCATGAGTCAGGGCGTGCCGTTCTATCTGTACACGGTAAAACCGATCAAGAACGGCAAGTTCACCGGCTTCCGTATGCGCTCGGCGCCAATTTACGATCAGTTCATCAAGGAGCTGGGCGCCAATCCGGTTCGCATGGCGCCGCCTGCGGTGCGTACCGCGCTCGAGCGCAAAACGGTTGACGGGTATGGCTGGCCGCTGTGGGGCGTCAAGAGCTTCGGTTGGGCCAAGTTCACCAAGTTCCGCCACGGTCCGGGCTTCTTCACCGCCACCACCGGAATCCTGGTCAATCAGGACAAGTGGAAATCGCTGTCCGGCGATCAAAAAAAATGTCTGACCGACATGGCGATCTGGCTCGAAAAGGAATTTCCGAAATGGCGTGCTGCAGAGGACGCCAAGGAAAAGAAAGCTCAAAAGGCCGCCGGTATCAAGTACGTCAACATGGGCCCGAAGTTCAAACAGCGGGCTGAGGAAATCCACTGGGCGACCATGGCCAAGGGCGATGCGGAATTCGTGAAGAAAATTCGTCCTTTGCTGCAAAAGAAGAAGTAACAATCCGGCGCCAGAAAGAACGCTGGCACCTGAATACCGGATAGTTAAGAAAATAGCGCACGCCATTGGTCGCAATGGCGTGCGCAATCTGTGTGAAATGCTCGTGCGTTTGCAAACATTTCAACACCTAGTCAACAATCACGCCGTTCGGCTGGCACAAATGGAGAGGATGGGACGATGAAAAAAATACCACTTCTGGTCACATCAATCGGCGCCCTGCTGCTGCCCCTCAGCACCGCGCAAGCACAGGAAGTAACCCTCAAGGCAGCCAGCTTTTTGCCGCGCCAGGTTGTCTTCGCCAAATACTTTTATCAATGGGCTGACGAAGTGAACAAGCAATGCGCGGGCAAGGTGAAAATTACCATCGTTGGACCTGCTGCCGTCCCTTCCTTGAAACAATGGCAAGCGCTCAAGAGCGGCGTTGTCGACATGCACTACGGTCCGGCAAATTATTATGCCGGCGCTATGCCAAGCGGCGACGTTACGGTCCTGGCCGACAATGAAGCGAAGGAATGGCGCAAAAACGGCGCTCTCGCCCTGCTTCAGGAAAAACACAGCAAATTGCTCAATGCACACTTTCTGACGTCGATGCTGTAGGGCGTCCCGTTCTACCTGTATACAACCAAGCCCATAAAAGACGGGAAGTTCACGGGGTTCCGCATGCGATCCGTTCCCATTTACGACGTATTTATCAAGGAGCTCGGCGGCAACCCGGTGCGAATGGCGCCGCCAGCCGTCCGCACCGCGCTGGAACGCAAGACTATCGACGGTTATGGATGGCCATTATGGGGCGTGAAAAGCTTCGGTTGGGCGAAGTTTACCAAATACCGCTACGGCCCCGGGTTTTTTAGCGCTGCTGTCAATATCCTGGTCAACGAGGACAAGTGGAAGTCCCTGCAAGATGGCCAGCGCGCCTGTCTGACCAAGATGGCCAAATGGCTCGAAGACGTGTACCCGTCCTGGCGCGACAAGGAAAACAAAAGGCAGTTAAAACTTCAGGAGGACGCCGGCATCAAGTACGTGGATCTTGGTTCGAAGTTCAAGGCGCGCGCGCATGAGCTGCGCTGGCAAAGCATGGCTAAGGGCGATGCTGCGTTCGTCAATAAAATTCGTCCGTTGCTAACGAAGAAAAAATAATTCAGCGGACATACGAGACGCGGGAGCGACGTTGATCGACGCTCCCGTTTTTGCAGCTACGCAAGAAATCCGAATTTGAGTCGGGACCAAAAATAATGCTGGTAGGATGGTTTGACCGGTTTTTGAATTTGCTGGCGATCCTGGCCGGATTGATGCTGGTAGCGTTGACGATATTGATCTGCCTCGACGTTACCGCGCGATATTTCCGTCTGTTCGCGATGCCGTGGTCTCTCGACGTGGCGAAGTACCTGCTGTACGGCATTACATTTTTTGGCGCGCCCTGGCTGCTTCGGGATGGCGGCCACATTACCATCGACCTGTTCATAACCGGGCTTTCATCCAATGCGCGTCGGAAAGTTCAAACGATAAGCTATTATTTCGGGGCAGTCGTCAGCCTCGTTCTTACGTTTTATGCGTGCCGTATCGTGTATACATCCTGGTCGCAAAAGGTCATGATCAACGAAACTTTCGTTTTTCCCGAATGGTATTTGTTCGCATTGGCTCCGCCCATATTCCTTATTTTGTTCCTGACGTTTGTGCGTCTTCAATTCGGTGGTGAGGTGCCGAAACCAGACCACGATGAAATTCCGGGAGGGTTTTAGTCCATGGAATGGTACTGGATCCTCCTTATTCTGCTGGGAATTCTGATTACCTTCATGGCGCTCGGCCTGCCGGTCGTGTTTGCTTTCTTCGCATCCAACCTGATCGGCGCATTCATCTTCATGGGCGGCGACCGCGGCGAGTTGCAGTTGATGCGCAACGCTGTTGATTCGGTCCAGAACTTTGCTCTCCTGCCAATTCCCCTGTTCATATTCATGGGCGAGGTAATGTTCCATACCGGCGTTGCCGCGAAGGCCATTGATGCCGTGGATAGATTGATCGCGCGCGTTCCGGCGCGCCTCTCGCTGGTCGCGATAACCGGCGGCACGATATTTTCCTCGCTATCCGGATCGACAATCGCCAACACGGCAATGCTCAGCTCGACATTGTTGCCGGAGATGCTGAAGCGTGGTTATCACACGTCGATTTCCATTGGCCCGATTATCGCCGTCGGCGGGATTGCCATGTTGATACCGCCGTCGGCGCTTGCCGTTTTGATGGGTTCGATTGCGCAGATCGCCATCGATGAGTTGCTTCTTGCATCGATTATACCGGCAATAATCCTGGCATCCATGTTCTTCATCTACGTGATCGTGCGCGCAAAGTTGAACCCGGATATGGCCCCGGCGTATGACATTGGCCGCCTAAGCCGCTGGGAGCGCGTCAAGCCATTTTTGATTTATGTCGTACCGCTTGCCGGAATATTCCTGGTGGTTGTCGGCAGTATTATTGGTGGTGTTGCCACACCAACGGAATCGGCCGCCCTGGGCGTTCTTGCAACGATGATTGCCGCCGCCGGGTACCGCCGTCTGACCATCGGAAACTTCATTGTTGCGGTCCGTGAAACGTTGAAACTCACGGTCATGACACTTTTCATAATTTGCGGTTCGATTACTTTCTCGCAAATCCTGGCATTCAGCCAGGCTTCCGACGGCCTCGCCAACCTGATCCTTGGCTCAGGAATGTCGCCACTGCTGATCATGCTTGGCATGTTGCTGGTGTTGATGTTCCTCGGCTGTTTCATGGATCAAGTCAGCATGATGATGATAACGATCCCCCTGTTCATGCCGGTGGTTCTGAGCCTTGATCTCAATCCGATCTGGTTTGGCGTATTGATGCTGATGATACTGGAAATCAGCCTGGCAACGCCGCCGTTCGGTTTGTTGCTGTTCGTGGCCAAGGGCGCCGCGCCGCCGCAAGTTACCATGGGCCAAATTATCCGTTCGGTATTGCCGTTCATTACTATGGCGCTGATCATGGTTGCATTGTTGATTGCGTTCCCACAAATCGCATTGTGGTTGCCAAACCTGATCGTACGCTGATTTTCTCGGGAATTTAACCGGCGCCAGTTTGCAGTGTGTGTTTCATGGAAATACAGTGAGTGGCAGGGAAGACAAACGCACGGAAGTGGGTTGAGCAATGGCTGGTTCTTTACGGCAGCGCCTTGCGAACGAAGGCATCCTGGTAGCGCCGGGCGTTTATGACGCTCTCACCGCTTCGATTTCGGCGGCCGCTGGCTTTGAGGCGCTCTATGTTTCCGGCGCGGCAATAGCCTATACGAAGCTTGGCAGGCCGGATATCGGTCTCGTCAGCATGAGCGAGGCAGCTGCCACCATTGCGCTTATCCGCGACCGTGTGCCCAGCGCCCTCATTGTCGACGCCGACACCGGATTTGGAAATGCGCTGAACACGCAACGGACAGTGCGCTTGTTCGAGCGGGCTGGCGCCAATGCGATACAGCTGGAGGATCAGACTTTTCCCAAGCGCTGCGGGCATCTGTCGGACAAGTCGTTGATCCCTGCGGGGGAGATGGCCGGCAAGATCAAGGCCGCTGTGGACGCGCGAACATCGGAAGATACGCTGATAATCGCGCGAACCGATGCCGTTGCCGTGGAGGGCTTCGATCAGGCAATCGAGAGAGCGCACCTTTATGCTGAATATGGCGCGGACATGTTGTTTGTCGAAGCTCCCAAGACGGCAGATCAACTCGGTGCAATCTCACAGCGGCTGGGAAAGCTGCTGCCCCTGATGGCGAACATGGTGGAGGGCGGCCAGACCCCGCTGAAAGGCGCAGCAGAGCTCGAGGAGCTGGGGTTTTCGCTTGTCATTTTTCCCGGCGGCATTGTGCGCGCCATCGCCCGCACGGCGCGGGACTATTACAATTCGCTCGCGAACAATGGAACAACAGAGCCATTCCGCAACCGCATGTTCGATTTTGACGGATTGAATGAAGTCATCGGCACGCCGGAAATGCTGTCGCAAGGGCAGTGGTATGATTCACTGGGCCGAGGCAATGACAAGTCTTGACCCGGTAACGCTAGCGGTCTTGAACGGCCGGCTGGAACAGATCGCCGATGAGATGGACGCCACGTTGTACCGTACTGCGTTCAATCCAATTATTGCCGAAGCGCGTGACGCCAGTCACGGAATTTATGATTCGGCAACCGGGGAAACCCTGGTGCAAGGCACCAAGGGCCTGCCAATTTTTGTCGGCGCCATGGCGTTTGCCGTAAAGGCGGTGATCGACAAGGTCGCAAAAGACGGCGATCTCAGTCCAGGTGACACATTCATTTTCAATGACCCCTACGAGGGCGGCACGCATCTGAACGACTTTCGCCTTGTGCGGCCGGTTTTCCGCGACGGCAATTTGTTTTGCTGGCTCGCCTCCGTTGGCCATTGGCTTGATATCGGCGGCAATGTTGCCGGCGGCTATAACCCGGCAGCCGTCGAAAGTTTTCAGGAGGGCGTGCGAATCCCACCTGTGCATTTGATCCGGAAGGGCAAGATTCAACAAGACATTGTGGATATCCTCGCTAGCAACGCCCGCCTGCCGCAATCGAACTGGGGGGACCTTAACGGACAACTCAATGCGCTTGAGACCGGGGAGCGCAGGCTGTCGGAAGTGCTGGACGCATATGGCGCCGAAACACTTGTTGCAGTGTTCCACGCGTTGTCGGTTCGCGCGGAAACGTTGATGCGTGAAGCCATTCGGGCCCTGCCCGATGGAAGCTGGTCGTTCGAGGACTACCTCGACAACGATGGTGTCGTCGACGAGAAGCTGACCATCGCGCTTGACCTGCGCGTTGACGACGATGAACTGACGCTGGATTTTTCGCGGTCGTCGCCGCCTTGTGCGGGCCCGGTCAATATTTCGCGCTCGACAGCAATCGCTTGTTGCTATGTTGCCCTCAAGCACATATTCACCGACGTCCCGGCGAATGCCGGCTGCCTCAAGCCGATCCGTTTTGTGATTTCGGAAGACACTTTCCTTGGCGCAAGCGCACCCAAGCCGGTCGCCGGATATACCGAGACAATCCTTCGCATGATTGGCGTGATTTTTGGCGCGATCGCCCAAGCCGACCCGGCACGTGCAACCGCGGCCCCGTTCGGGACCATCAATGCCCTATCGATTGCCGGTCATCGAAGCAACGGACAACGCTGGGTGATGTTCTGTTTTTTCGGTGGCGGCCTGGGCGGTAATCCGAATGGCGACGGGCTCAACCATGCCAACAATCCGATATCTACTGCGACCATTCCGCCCGTCGAGATTCTTGAAGCGGCCTACCCGATCAAGTTCACCCAATGGGCGCTAAGGCCGGATTCTGCAGGCCGCGGTATGCATCGCGGCGGACTCGGCGCAATTTACGAGATCGAACTGTTGGGGGCGGAAGACGCCACGGCGGCGCTGCTCGGTGAACGCGGACGTTTCGCACCGTTCGGTGTCGCCGGCGGGGAGGCGGGCGCCCTCAACCGATTTTACTATGACACGGCCGACGGCAAGCGCGAGCCGCCCATGGCGTCAAAAATCACCGATATCCTGATGAAACCAGGTTGGCGTGTGCGCCTGGAAACGCCCGGCGGTGGCGGTTATGGGAATGCCGCAGACCGTCCGGCCGAGATGTCGGAGCGTGATATCCGGCTCGGTTTCGTTACTGGATCGCGGGAACGCCGTGCTGGACCGGGATCGGCGATGGGCCAAACGCCATGACCGACCGGTACGTTACAGGCGTCGACGTCGGCGGTACGTTTACCGACTTTTTTTGTTTCGATACCCTGAGCGGGGACTACCGGACGTTCAAGGTGTCGTCACACCGCGGCGACGAGGCCCGGGGATTCCTGACTGGCCTGAATGCGGTCGGCGCGGTCGGGCAGATTTCGTCGATCGTCCACGGAACCACCACAGGGACCAATGCCCTGCTGGAGCGCAAACTCGCCAGGACCGGCATCATCACCACACGGGGTTTTCGCGACGCGCTTGAAATGCGCCGCAGGGACCGGCCGCGCACCTGGGGCCTGTGGGACAATTTTGTTCCGGTCGTCGAACGGGACATGCGCATTGAGGTAACCGAACGGACACTGGCAAGCGGCGCAATCGCAACACCGCTCGACATCAGCGAAGTACGCGCCGCCGCCTCTGACCTGGTTGATCGCGGCGCCGAGGCGCTGGCCATTGTCTTCATCAACGCCTACGCCAATCCGACCAACGAACAGGCAGCCCTTGCGGCGGCGCGATCGGTATGGCCCAATGCGTTCGTCGCAGCATCATCGGACATCCTGCCGGAAATCCGCGAATTCGAGCGCACCTCCACCACGGTGCTCAATGCTGCCCTGCAACCCATTGTCGGACGCTACCTTGCCCGGCTGGAGACAGCCCTTGAGGATCAGGACTTCGAAGGAACATTTCACATAGTGCAGTCGAATGGCGGTGCAATGTCCACACGGCTGGCCCGCGAATTGCCTGTACGCACCGCATTGTCGGGTCCTGCCGCCGGTGTCATGGCGGCACGGGCAATCGCCAAAGCCGCCAACGCGCCAAACGTGATAACCGGCGACCTGGGCGGCACTTCGTTCGATGTCGCGATGATCTGCGATGGAAAAATTTCGCACGCCGCGCAATGCACTATCGACTTCGGCCTAGTCATTCGCACCCCGATGATCGAAATAACGACGATTGGCGCCGGGGGTGGATCAATTGCCCGGGTCGATTCCTCCGGCATGCTCCAGGTTGGTCCGCAAAGTGCGGGTTCCGTACCCGGTCCTGCCTGCTACGGCGCCGGGAATGAAGAGCCCACTCTTACGGATGCAAATCTGGTGCTCGGGCGGATCAACGCGGCCCAGCCAATCGGCTCAGGCCCATCGCTGGACATTGAAGCAGCAAAGCAATCCATCCGGATGTTCGTCGCCGATAAACTGGGGATTTCCACTATGGCTGCGGCTGAAGCGATCGTCCGCGTCGCCAATGCCCATATGGCAGGCGCGATTCGGCTGGTTTCGATTGAACGGGGCCATGACCCGGGTGAATTTTCCTTTATGCCCTTTGGAGGCGGTGGCGCATTGCATGCCGGGCAATTGATTGCCGATATAGGGCTGCATTCGGCGATCGTACCCCGTCTGCCGGGCATTACCAGCGCGCTTGGCTGTATCATTGCCGACTTTCGTCATGATCAGGTTCAAACGTTGAATACCCTGCTGGATGACCTGGATGCGGACGCGCTCCGCGCCAGAATGCGCAAGAGCGGCCAGGAAATAGCGGCGATTGTCGCCGCCAATGGTGTCGCACAAGGCGATATCGCAACCACATTCGAACTCGACATGCAGTATGCCGGGCAAACGCACACCATTGCCGTTCCGATTGATGCCGGCGGCGAGGGTGAGAATATCCGCGCAGATGTGATCCAAGCGGCATTTAATTCATCCTACCTTGGCCACTTCAATCGCCTGCTTGATAATGCGCCGGTACGGATCGTATCACTGCGCACCATTGCGACAGGCAAACGGCAGGGCTTCGACCTTGCTTCCCTGGCGCCGCCTGCCGATGCAATCCTAGCCGGCGCAGCGCGCGGCACACGGGAAATCTGGTTCAATGGCGGATGGCAGCCGGCCGCGGTGTATTCGAGGCTTGAATTGCCAGTGGGAGCGAAGATCAATGGACCAGCCGTACTGGAGCAACCGGATGCGACGATATTGATCGATCCGGGCCTGACGGGAACGGTTGACGAGTTCGGGAACGTGATCCTGGCGCGCACGTGAATACAACGGCTGAGATTTAGGGCTGGAAATTGACTGTGAAGACGAATAGCGACCGGTATACCGGAACAAGGCTGGTGCTGCTTGGCACCATGGCCGGCCCGGTATTTCATCCTGACCGGTTCATGACCAGCCAGATCGTTTTCGTAAACGGCTGCGGCTACATGGTCGATTGCGGACAGGGCGCACTGGCGCGCATGAATGAGATGCGAATTCCGCTGCCACGAATAAAATCGATGTTGTTCACCCACCATCATTCCGACCACACGGCGGATTATCCGGCATTCGTGAACATGGCCTGGATCATGCGTCCACCCGAACCTGTCGCGGTGTTTGGTCCCGAACCAATAAAGGACATGCACCACCACGCCGTAGAGTTTTTCCGCAAGGACAGCGATATCCGGATCGCCGCGACGGGCCGCGACCAAGTCGAACACAGTTTCAAGATTACCGAGATTGTTGAGCCCGGCCTGATCCTGGAAAACAACGACGTCAAGATCACCGCTGCGAAGGTCAATCACCCGCCATTCGAATTGGCCCTCGCCTACAGGTTCGACACTGCCGATGGCTCGATCGTACTATCCGGCGATACAACGCCGGTCGACGAGATGGCCAGGCTGGCAAAAGGCGCGGACATTCTTGTGCATGAGGCCATGTTCAGGCCGGGCATTCGCGCCATGCTCGACAAACGGGACTATGTGCCACCGTTTTTGTACGACTTTCTCATAGACGGCCACACGGACGCATCAGCCGCCGGAGAAATTGCCGCCAAGGCGGGCGTCAAGACATTGGTGCTGTCACACCTGTTGCCTGGCGACCAAGATATTGCCGACGATGTATGGATAAACGAAGCGCGCGCGCATTTCGATGGAAGCATTGTCATCGCAAAGGACAAGATGATTCTGACGTGTGATCGCGTGGATTAGAACATCATCTTGATCGGCCAGGTCACGATGGCCGGGAAAATCAGAATGATCGCAATCGCCAGCACATCGCAGACAAGAAACGGAATTGCCGCGCGATAGATATCGCTCATGCTTGTTCCTTCCGGCGCGACACCTTTCATCACGAACAATCCCGCGCCAAATGGCGGCGAAGTCGAACCGGTCTCGATTGCGATCAAATACAGCGCTGCGAACCAAATCGGATCCAATCCCAATTTCTGGATGACGGGGATAAAGACCGGCAGGGTTACCAGCATGATCGGTACCGGGCTCATCAGCATTCCCAGCACGATCACAGTGATCAACATCAATATCACCAACAGCGTCGGGTTGGCCTGAAAACTCAAGATCATGTTGACCAGCCCTTCAGTGGCGCCGGTAAACGCAAGCATTTGCGTGAAGGCCAGCGCGCCGGAAATGATCAACAGCAACATCACGGAAATTTCCAGGCTGCCAACGATCGCCTTGCGCATCATTTCCCAATTCACGCGACCCTTCACGAGCGCAAGGAGGAATGTCGCCATCGCGCCGGATGCTGCCGATTCACTGGGTGTCGCCAGGCCAACGAAAATGACGCCGACGACCATGAATATGATAAAGCCGACCGGTAATATATGGACTATCGTCGCCTTTATTTTTTCATCCCACGGCACGGGCTCGACATCAAAAGCTGGCGCAACATTCGCATCCAGCGAGCAACGGCCAATGATATAAATGGCATACAGGGCAGCCATGATGATACCGGGCAGGATGATCGCAATCAGAATTTGTCCGATCGACAATTCCGCAATCACGCCCAGAAGGACGGCGAGGCCACTTGGCGGGATCATGATCGCTAGGCCGCCGCTACCCAGAATCGGGCCCAGCGACATGGGCTTGCCATAACCGCGGCGTTCCATTTCAGGAACCAGCGTCGATCCCAGCAACGCGATCGAACCCATGCTGTTTCCTGTAAGCGCGGAAAACAAAACGCCGCCGCCAACCGCCATCAGGGCGAGCCGGCCCTTCAAACTTCCGAACCATTTGTCCAGCGCATTGAGCAGATCGTTTCCGATTCCGGAGTGAAACATGATTTCACCCATGATCAGAAACAGAACGACAGGAACTAGCGTGAACGTGCTCAGCGATTCAGATATTTGGATTACGAGTTGCAGCAAACCCGGCATACCGCCGAAAAACAGCAATGCGCCGATGATGTTTACAACCAGAAATGAGAATGCGACCGGCATGCCAATGAACATCAGCAAGAACAGCGATCCCATAATCAGCGCGAAAGTCTGCCACCATTCCATGTGCGCGTTCCCCGGTCCCTATTCCGCCTCAACAGACAGAGGAAGATCGAGCGCTGCGCGCACGGCCCGGCGAAGAAACTGAATTGCGAGCAAGAGGAACCCGAAGGGCACAACCGCCGTAATCCAGAAAGTCAGCGGCGCCATGATTGTCGGCTCCCGAATATCGTTCTGATACTGGTCAAGAACCGTCAAAATGCCGAACCAGACGACGATAAAGCAGGCGCTGGCAGCTATGATCGACAGTACAAGATGCAATCGGTAGGCGGTTTTACGGCTCACGTAATCAAAAATCAGATCGATGGAGACGTGCTTGTCCCGCCCCAAAACCCAGGCGGCGGCGAGAAACGTCATGTACAGCAATGTTATTTCGCTCAGTTCGACCAGCCAGGGATTGGACAGGTCGAGCGCAGCGCGAGTGACAATCTCGGTGCAAATAGCAAGCGTTATCGCTACAAGCAGAATGCAGGCGACGAACGCCAACAAACTGTTGAATCGATCAAACCACTTACCTGCAGAGGTCAATAGGTTGTGCATAGCCGCTCCATGGCGGAGAAGATCACGTGCCGGTCAGACCTCGAAAAGTACAAGGACCATCACCTGATACAAATGGCGACCGCTGAATAATTCCAGCGGCCGCATTGCTATTGGCGCATCCGCTCCCGCGGAAAGCGCTTACTTCATCAGCATGCCTTGAAGTTTGGCGCCCTCTTTCGGAGCCTTCTTCTTGACCGCATCCCAGGCAGCGCCGGCAACCAGACCGTCAAACTTCTTGGTCTCTGCATCGGTGAACTTGACTGCCTTAATGCCGGCCTTGTCCAGTTCCTTGTAGCTGGAGGTCAAGATCGGCGCCCAAGCGGCTTCGTACTTCGCCGGCTCCTCGTTGCGCACATACGCAATGACCTTGGCGCGGGTCGCGGCCGGGATTTTGGCCCAGGAACGCGGGTTGACCAGGAAGTGGAACGTGGCGCGATAGAAGCCACGCTGCACATATGCTCCTGTGACACCCTTGAACTGCTTGGCGACGCCGGCGCTACCGGTTGCAAAGCCTTTAACAAGACCGCGCTCCATCGACGTGTAAATCGCCGGCATTGGCAGAACGACCGGCAAGGCGCCCAGGGCTTTCACCGCAGGCGCGATCGCCGGAAACACGCGAATCTTCATGTTCTTCAGGTCCGACAATTTTGCAATCGGCTTTGCCAGGAACAGATGAAAGCGCAGATCGGATACAGGTAACTCGCCGACGTAAACCAGACCCTTCGCCTTGTGCAATTCAGCCATATAGGCGTGATAGCCGGTCTTCTTGATCTCTTCATAATTCTTGTTGGAATAGTTCGCCGCGCCGGACACATTCAAAATGCCGTTTGCATAGCTAGGGCTGGTCAGGGTCGCGTCGATTGAGCCAAGACGCACGGCATTCGGCTGCTTGAATTGAGGCACAACTTCCGGGCCACCGCGCCAATCAATACGGAATTCACCCTTGAGCTTTGCGTTGATCCGATTGATGAAGCCGCCGAAGGTTGCTCCGATTGGCGTTTTCTTCGGCAGCATGGAAACGAGCTTGATGGTCGCTTCAGCCGCGTGCGCCGCAGGCGATCCAGCCACGGCAAGCGCGCCTGCCAACATCAGCGGCAATCTCAAATGATTCATTTTCATGTACTACTCCCGTCTGGTTATTCGTTAGCTGGACCACAGCCTGTCACCAAGTTTGGCGCAGCCCGGACCCTTGATCTGGCAATTCCACCTGCGAACCGGCTCCCGCTTCGCCAGAAAACGCCATCTTCGCACGGCCTGCTATCCGCCGCCTGGGCTTTATTGTGTCGTGCGCCCGCACAAAATGCAAATAATCCCGCTCGGAGCAAGGCAGATAATTTGGATATTGCAATATGCGTTCCACGTCTTGCCTATAGTAAGCCCAATGCTGCGATTTGGGGCGGTGTCGTTTCACTGGTGAACGAGCTTCAGGTCGGTCGAAACCCGCAACCACGGGCCCTGAGCCAGCGGCTTGATGCCGGGATGAGTTGGCGCCCCGCGGCCCGAACTGCTCAGGGCTCTCTAAAGCCATACGGGACCATAATCGCCAGTTATAGTCCTGCTTACTGCCCCTTGAATTGAGGCGCGCGCTTTTCAACTATCGCGTCAATCGCTTCACGATGATCATCGAGTTGCTGCAATTGTCCCTGCGCGGCGGCCGCGTTCAAAAGATGTTCGGGAAGGCCGGTTTCCTCGACCGTGCGCATCAACTGCTTGGCCTTGCGTAAAGCGCCTGGCGGCAGGCCGGCAATTTCCCGCGCTATCGCAAAGGCCGCCGGGATCAAGTTTTCCCCCGGCACAACCTTGTTGACAAGCCCCCAATCCAGCGCCTTGCCAGCCTTGATACCGGCCGCGGTAAACAGCATCTCACGGGTCCTTGCCATGCCGATCAATCGCGGCAGAAACCAGCCGCCGCCGTCACCCGGGATAATGCCGACGCGCAAAAAGCTCTCCGCAAAACTGGCATCTTCTGACGCTATCCGCAGATCGCACATGGCGGCCAGATCGCACCCTGCACCGATCGCATGACCGTGCACAGCGGCAATCGTCACGACATCTATGGAATTCAGAGTGAGGGGAATGCGCTGAATGCCGCTATGATACCAGTTCTCGATTTCCGCCTCGCTCATATGCTGATCGGCGGTCATGGCGCGAATTTCCTGCAGGTTCCCGCCGGAACAAAAGCCCTTGCCAGCGCCGGAGAGAACGACGCAGCTCACCGCCTCG
>CAZTMN010000061.1:0-24329 GCA_964615275.1 uncultured Beijerinckia sp.
GATCCTCTCAAACCAGATACCCGCTCGTGTGCCAAATCATCTGATGACGGACACGAGGTTGAAGGTGAAAGGCAGCAACAGTGCCAGGCCGACCAACCCGCCAATACCGGGCAAGATACCCAGACCAAGGCCGATCAAAACGCCTCCGAACAGCAGCACCATGCGCTGGACTTCAAACAGAGAAACCAGCGCGTGACCTGCCGCGCTAAGCATATTGACTTCCATTGTGAAGGACTCACCCCAGGACCAAGACGGCAAGCTCCATACGCCTAATTTTACTGAACGCGAGTCCAATCTTGCATTGTGAGCAACTTGTAATCTTTGCTGCGTTGAAACGAGCGAACTTGCTTGAAATATGCCCTGAAAAGGGCATCGTAATCTAAATTGAATGCGTCCACAGAAAATGAGGTGGCGGGTTTCATGATCCGCCAATGATGCACTATGCTCCGCTGCGGTGGGCTCTAGGTGCCAGGAGAACGCATATGGATGATGTAATCGCTGGACTGAAAATGGAGTCGCGTGCAGATGGCGTTTACAAGAGCGCCTGCAGGATGTGCCACGGCGGCTGCGGCGCGCTACTTCGCGTGGAAAGCGGCCGCATCACCAGTATCGATGGCGATCCGGACAATCCCATGAACAAGGGCAAGCTTTGCCCGTTGGGGGCGGCCAGCTTGCAGCAGATATACAATCCGCGCCGCCTCAAGTATCCCATGCGCCGGGTGAGAGCGCGCGGCGAAGGCCAATGGCAACGCATTTCCTGGGATGATGCATTTGAGGAAATGGCTGAGAAAATTTCGGAGGCAACGAACAAGTACGGCGCCGAGTCGATCTGGGTCGGTACAGGTACCGGACGCCATCACTTTGCCTATGTCTCGCGCTTCGCCAATGCCATTGGCACTCCGAATTGGTGTGAACCGGGCACAGCCCAATGTTTTCGGCCGCGCGTGCATGGATCGGTGCTGACCATGGGTCAATTGCCCATTTGCACCTATACCGAGGACGCGCTTCCCGAGCTTATCCTGTTTTGGGGACACAATCCGCTTTACTCGGGTCCGGACGGAGAACTCGGGTTCGGCGTGCGCGAGGCTCTGGCGCGCAAACCGAAGACGATCGTGGTTGATCCGCGCGAAACCCTGCTTGCCAGGCGAGCCGATATCTGGCTGCAATTGCGGCCTGGAACCGACGATGCGCTGGCGCTCGCTATGCTGAACGTCATTATTGGCGAAGGCCTGGAAGACAGGGAGTTCGTCGCGCGCTGGTGTCACGGCTTCGACGAACTGGCCGAGCGCGTCAAGACGTACACACCAGAATGGGCCGAACCCGTCACCTGGATCGCGGCCGACAAGATCCGCGCTGCGGCTCGCCTGTTCGCGAAGACCAGGCCGTCGATGCTGGAGTGGGGCTGCGCGATCGAGCATACACCGGCCTGCTTTCAGACAGTGCGCGCGCTTTTGTGCCTGCCATCGATCACCGGCAATATCGACCAGCCCGGCAGCTGGTCTTTCGGTATGCTGCCGCTACCGCCGTTTCCGCAATTGTTCGACAAAATGCCAAAGGAGCAGCAGCAGAAGCGTCTCGGCTACGATCAATTCAAAGTGCTTAGCGGTGAATTGGCGCAGCTCCCATCGGCGCACATTCCGACGATCTTCGAGGCGATCCGCACCGGCAAACCCTATCCGGTGCGCACCGGCTTCATATTCGGGAACAATGCGCTTTCAACATACGGCGATGTCAGAAAGGTTTACGACACGCTCATGGCGCTTGACTATCTGGCGGTCGTCGAACTCTACATGACGCCGACTGCCGAACTGGCCGATCTAGTGTTGCCCGTAGCATCCTGGGCCGAAGTGGACGCCATGCCGGCGGTACCTTTCTATGGCCAGAACGTCATCATGGCGCAGCAGAAGACCGTTCAGATTGGCGAATGTATGCAGGATGAGGAGATAATGGCGGAGCTGTGCCGCCGCCTCGACACCGAATTCGGCCAGGAAAGCCCGCAGCAGGTTTACGACCAGATGCTGCGCAGCAAACTGGATTTCGGCTGGGAAGAGCTCAAGCAAATGGGCTTTTATCAGCCGGAGTTTCGCTGGCGGAAATACGAAGAATCTGGTTTCAAGACACCGACCGGCAAGATCGAGCTGTATTCGACGGAGCTGGAAAAGCACGGCTACGATCCGCTGCCGTCGTTCGAGGAGCCGCCGGAAAGTCCCTACAGCACGCCGGAAATCGCAGCGGATTACCCTTATGTGCTGATTACCGGTGCGCGCATCCCGATGTTTTTTCAGTCCGAGTTCAGGCAGGTTCCAAAGCTGCGCAAGGGACGCCCGGACCCGGAATGCGAGTTGCATCCTGATACCGCGGCGGCGCTGGGCGTTCAGGAGGGCGACTGGGTCTCGATCGAAACGTTGCGGGGCAAATGCCGCCAAAAAGTCCGGATTTTTGAGGGAATTGACCCGCGGGTGGTGCATGTCCAGCATGGCTGGTGGTTTCCCGAGGAGGACGACGGCCCAGATCACGGCAATTGGCGATCCAATGCCAATACGCTGACTTCCATCGATCCTCCCTATTGCAGCGCCATGGGTACGTATCAATTGCGCGCCCTGTTGTGCCGGGTTGTCCCGGTAGCTGAAGCACAGCCGCCCTGGCGCCCGCCATTGCCGCAAACCTACGACAGCAATTTGGCGCAGGTGCAGCAGTGGGAGCAGGACGGCTAGAAAGTTTACGCAATGAAGTCAGGTACTTGTGAAAATGACTCGGGCGGCCTCCAGTACGGAGGCCAGCGGTTGGCGGCCAATGATTCAGGTGCTATGGTCGCCGCGATCCAAAAAAGGCGCATTCGGCGTCAGATCAGTCCAATTTTCGAAAATGTGGAGGGGTATTCCATGAAAAAACTCGCGATTTCGGTTGGCGCGCTGGCGCTGGCCTCTGCTGGCGCGCAGGCCCAGACCGTCGGCATCGGCTCGACCAAGGCGGGCGCGACTTCGCAGATTACGGCAACGATTTCCAAGGCCGTGTCGGAACATGCTGGCGGCTTGCAAATGCGCAAGCAGACCATGGGCGGCACCCAGCAATACATTCCGCCGGTAAACGCCGGTGAGCTGGCCTTTGGCATTTCAAATATTGCGCAATACCACATGGCGCGCACGGGTACTGGTCTTTCCAAGGGCACCAAGTACACCAATCTGCGCCTGCTCACGACGATGATGAAGTTCACCGTCAGCCCGGTTGTTCCCAAGGCGCTGAAGATTACCAAAGTTTCGGAGCTGAAAGGGCGGCGTATCGCCAATGGCTTCAAGGCTGCTCCCTTGTTCCAGTACATCACGACCGGCGCGCTTGCGACCGGTGGTCTCGGCTGGGGTGATGTGAAGAAAGTGCCGGCAGTTGGTCTCGTTCAGCACTGGCGCATGATCATGCAAGGCAAGATCGACATGGCCATCGCCGCAGCAGGCACTGGCTTCGTCAAGCAGATGAACGCCAAGATCAAAGGCGGCGTCCGCCACATTTCTTTCCCGAATACGCCGGAAGCGTTGAAGAAGATGCACAAATGGTTCCCGAAATCCGAGTGGAGCATCGTCAAGCCGCGCAAGGGTCTGACCGGTGTCGTGGAGCCCACGAATTTCGTGACCTATGATTACCTGCTCTGGACCCACAAGGGCATGGATCCCGAGGTTGTCTACAAGGTGACCAAGGTAATGCACACGCAGGAGAAGCAGTTGAAGCAGGGTGGTCCGCTTTGGCGTTCCTATCAGGCCAATGCGCGCCTGCAGCGCGATCAAGGTCATCCCTATCACCCAGGCGCCATCAAGTATTACAAGGAAGTCGGCCTCTGGAAGCGCTGATCCGGCGCGCCGCCTCGCTGCGGGTTCGTCCCGCGAGCGGTCAATAATCTTGGCAGGGGCCTCGCGGCCCCTCCAATTGTTTTGGTCATCCGGTTTCACGAGCGTATTGCCGGAAGAAATCGCTGACTGGCTTGTATTTTCGCCGACCCAGCTGTGCTTCAAGAACTGAACAAGGGAGGAAACTGAACATGAAGAGCAGAATGCTGATTGTAGCCGCGGCTACCGCGATCGTGGGCGCAGGACATGCATCGGCGCAAGTTGTCGGAATCGGTTCGACAAAAGTCGGCGCGGTATCGCAAATTACCGCTACCATCTCCAAAGCCGTTTCCGAACATGCCGGCGGCCTTCAAATGCGCAAGCAGACCATGGGCGGTACGCAACAATATATCCCTGTGGTCAATGCCGGTGAACTGGCTTTCGGCATTTCGAACATTGCCCAGTACTACATGGCCAATACCGGTACCGGCATGTCAAAGGGCAAGAAGTACCCTAATTTGCGCCTTGTCGCGACAATGATGAAATTCACGGTCAGCTTCGTTGTCGGGCAAAAATCCGGCATCAACTCGGTCGCCGATCTGAAGGGCAAGCGTCTGGCGTTTGGTTTCAAGGCGTCACTGCTGTTTCATTACATCACATCAGGCGGGCTGGCGTCGGGCGGGCTGACCTACGATGATGTCAAAAAGGTGCCTGCGGTGGGGCTGGTGCAACACTGGCGCATGTTGATGCAGGGCCGGATTGACGCTGTCGTCTCCGCGGCCGGAACCGGTTTCGTTAAACAGCTCAACGCCAAGGTGCCCGGGGGTGTGAAGCACATTTCCTTCCCGCCAACTCCCGAAGCACTCAAGAAAATGCACTCCTTCTTTCCAAAGACACAATGGGCGATCGTCAAGCCGCGCAAGGGCCTCACCGCCGTGCGTGAGCCGACGAATTTCGTGACTTTCGACTATCTGATCTGGACCCACAAGGGTGTGGCCGATGACGTAGTCTACAAAGTGGCCAAGGTCATGCATACGCGGGAAAAGCAGCTCAAGCAGGGCGGTCCGCTGTGGCGCTCGTTTGAGGCCAATGCCCGGTTGGCGAAAGATCAGGGGTTCGCCTACCATCCGGGCGCAATCAAATACTACAAGGAAAAGGGCCTCTGGAAGCGGTGATACCGGTTAGAGTCCGGCTGCCAAATTCGCGTCCTTTTGATTGCAGGGGCGCGGATTCTTGCTGCAATCGTCAGGCGGAACGAGTAAAAGCAGGCCTTAACGCAACCGGACCGGTCCAAAACCTGTATTCTTTTGTAGTCTGTCCGCACGCGATCAAGGGGCACGCCCGGGAACTGAAATCACGGCTATTCAAGTGGAATATAAGGTCGGCGCAACCGGCCGAGGCTGAAAGCTGAGGGGAATTGGCAAAGTGTCAGACAATGCTACTGCAACCGGCGACAACAAGGAGCCGGAAATTCTGGTTGAGCGCGAAGAAACCAGTCTGGTTCGCAATATCACACTCGCTCTCGGTGCTGTCATAACGTTGATTGCAATAACGTGGGCGCTGGATGTCTGGCTGGAACTCGGTTTTCAATGGTTCGATGAACAGGCGATGGTGGCCTGCCTGGGGCTTACCCTGGCCATAATATTCTTGCGGTTTCCGGCTGACGGTTCGACCCAGCGCCTGAGTTTGCCGTGGTATGACGCTGTTCTTGCCGCGATCGGGCTTGCGGGCGCGATGTATTATATTCTTATTTATGATGACATCGCCAACAACCCGTTTGCCATGCGCACGCAGACGTTTGTGATCGGCATCATCGTTGTGCCGCTGGTGTGGGAGGCTTTGCGCCGGACCGCTGGCTGGAGCCTGACGCTCGTATTCACGTTTTTCCTGCTCTATACGTTCCTCGGCCAGCATATGCCGGGATTGTTGAAGGGCGTTGCACAAAAGCCGATCGAAGTAATCGGGTTCCTCGGCACCAGCGAAATCGCACTGCTGGGCCTGCCGCTGAAAATTATTGTTCTGACTGTTGTGCTGTTCATCTGGATGGGACAATTGTTGTTGCACACCGGCGCCTCGGAATGGTTCACCGACCTGGCCGCTGCCCTTATGGGGCGCTCGCGCGGCGGCTCTGCCAAAATCGCCGTTATCGCATCCGGGCTCTTTGGTTCCATATCGGGATCGGCTGTCTCCAATGTCGCCTCGACCGGCGTCATCACGATACCGCTGATGCGCCAGGCCGGATACAACGCGAAGACTGCCGGCGCTATCGAAGCTGTTGCGTCCACCGGCGGGCAAATCATGCCGCCGATCATGGGTGCCGCGGCGTTCCTGATGGCGGAATTGCTGGAACTTTCCTACACGGAAATTATTCTGGCTTCGTTGATACCGGCGTTTCTCTACTACCTGGCGGTCTTCGTTCAGGCTGATCTTGAAGCTGCCAAGAATGGCATCGCGCCTTTGCCCGAGGACCGGATCCCGTCGGTATTGCGGGTGCTGAAGGAAGGCTGGTTTTTCGCCACGCCCTTTGCCGTGCTCATCTACCTGCTGTTCTGGGCAAATTTTCCGCCGCAAAAGGCTGCGTTTTGGGCAGCTATTTCGGTGGCGGTCGTCAGTCTGATCTTTGGCTACAAGGGCAGCCGGATTTCGATTTCCCAAATGCTCGATTCCATCACCGGCTGCGGCCGTGCGTCTGCTGATATCATCGTCATCGGTGCGATGGCAGGTATTATCATCGGCATTCTGGAAAAGACCGGCCTTGGCCAAGCGTTGACGCTGATCCTGGCGGCGGTCGGTGAGAACAACCTTTGGCTGTTGTTGGTCCTCACTGCCTTCATCTCGATCCTGCTTGGCATGGGCATGCCAACGTCCGCGATCTATCTGCTTTTGGCAACGATGATCGCACCGTCGCTGATCAAGCTCGGCGTCAACAATATCGCCGCACATATGTTCGTGTTGTACTTCGGGCTGATGTCGATGATAACGCCGCCCGTTGCGATAGCCGCCTTTGCGGCGGCGTCGCTGGCGGGGGCAAAACCCATGGAGACCGGGGCAACCGCGGTGCGGCTGGGATGGATCGCCTATATCATTCCGTTCGTTTTCGTCCTGTCGCCCAGTCTGCTGATGCAGGGCGATGCCATGCACATCTTGATATCGCTGGTGACGGCGACGGTCGGAGTGTGGATCGCGTCGGTGTCGTTCATCGGGTATTTGTACCGGCCCATCGCCGCGGCCTGGCGTTGGGTCTTCGGTATCGTCGGCTTTGCATTGCTGCTGCCGGCCGACGCGGTGCCCTATGGGCTGACGATCAATATTACCGGCCTGATAATAGCGATCGGGCTCATAGCACGCGAGTATATGGCGCGTGGTTCCGGCGGGGCCAAGCCGCAAACGGCCTGAACGGCTGCGTAGCGATTGACGCAAACGCTAACCGGCCCGGCAGTCACCGGGCCGGATTTGTTATGAAGGTCGTGTGAACGCGTTCAGCGGGACACTCAGGGCGCAGACCACTTAGTCTTTGGTTTTTCTTCGGGTTCCCCGTCGACGATGATCCGATCGACGTTCTCGTTGTAGAAACACAGGAGATCCTTGATCTTCGGACAATCGCTGACAGGTTCGCGATAGGTCCAGACAATATTGTCGAAGGTTGCCCCGCCGACAGTCGCAGAATAATAGTTTGCGACTCCCTTGTAGGGACAGCCGGTGAGCAGTTCGCTTGGCTCTAGCAGATCCATCCGAACATCTTCGCGCGGAATATAATAGCGAGTTGGCAATCCGGTTTCGAACAGGCAATAGGCGCGCTTTGTGTCCGCGACGATCTCGTCACCCAGTTCAACTTGTACATGGCGAGCGGACAATATTGTGTCGACGCGCTTGTAGGGATCGCGGGCATGAACAAAGATTTCCTCGTCTTCCTCGTACCAGTGATCCAGCCTGTTCCAGTAGAAAGCCGCCAGCCCTTTGATATTGGCAACCTTGTCGATCGGGCTTTCGTAAGACCACATGGCGTTCTCGGCGACCTTGTCGCCTACGCGAATGCTCCAATAGGATGCATCGCCTTTGTGCGGGCAATGCGAGCTGTGGTCGGTGCGTTCGAGAAACTCGTGCCGCACGTCTTCCAGCGGAAAATAATACACCGGCAAATGTCGTGTTTCATGCATCAGTTTCATTCGTTTGGAGACAGCAATAACCTCACCGTTGAAAATGCAACGGACGCGGCGCGGACTGTCTTCAACCACGATACGATGCTCACTGCGTTGCAGCGGACCAAGAATGTCGTATTTGTCGACCTTGTGCGGTGCAGCTTGGATTTGTGCCATGGATATTTCTCCGGTTCTGCGCGACGGGGGCATGACGCCTGAATGCAGTCTTGACAAGCCAAGCGTCGGGCATGGAATGTGCTGGTCAGAGGACCACATGGACCGACATTCGGGAGACGGACAATGCCCAGGACGCTGGACCGCGAATACGACGGTATTATCATTGGCGCCGGCCAGCAAGGCCTGGTGCTCGGCTGCTACCTGGCAAAGTGCGGTCTTGATATCCTGCTTGTCGATCGCCGCCTGCAGTATGGTGGTGCATTGGCGACGCAAGAGCTTACCAAGCCGGGATTTTACCACAATTCCCATTCCATCAATCATTTCCACATAACCGAGGCGCCCTGGTTCAAGGATCTCAACCTGGAAGACCGGGTCACGTACATTACTCCGCGTTACGAGTTCGGCCAGCCCCACAAGGATGGTACAGCGCTGGTGTTTGGCCGCGAGATTGAAGAAACGCTGGCCAATGTGGCGCGCTTCTCACAAAAGGACGCGGATACGTTCCGGGAGTGGAACCGCAAAGCCGAGGAGATGACCGCAAACATATTGCTGCGCGAACGCTTCGCAGAACCTCTGCCACAGAGCGAACGCGAAGCGCTGTTGTCACGCAGCGCGATTGGACGGGATTTTCTCGAAGTCACACGGCGTGAACCATTGGAGGTGGTAAAGGAATTATTCGAAAACGAACACGTGCAATTGCTGTTCCTATTCAAGGTGTCCTTGTTCGGCACCTGGCTGGTTGACACGATGTCGAAGACGAGCCCCATGGGTTCGGTCATCCGTGCGTTCGATCTGGAAAGCGGTTACCAGTTGTGCCGGGGCGGTTCGGCCAACCTTGCGCGCGGGCTGATGGAAACTTTCATAGCCGCCGGTGGCACGTTTCAGCCGCAGGTTGGGATTGAGCGGATAATTGTTGAGAATGGCCGCGCAACGGGGATCGAAACCGTGGATGGCCGCACTGTGCGGGCCGGAAAGTTCATCGCCAGCGCGATCGACGTGCACCAGACATTTGAACAACTGGTTGGCCGCGAACAATTACCTGCACCATTTTTGCAGAAACTGGACGATCATCAATATACCGGCTGGACCTTGTTCGGCGTGCACCTTGCGCTCGAAGAAATGCCCGAGTTTTCCGCAGCCGCGTTCGATCCGAACGTGCAACTAACGCAGAAATGGTCACTCGGAGCGGAGTCGATCGAAGACCTTATGTCCGCTGTATACGATGTAAATGCCGGTGTTCCGCCAAAGATCATTCAATTTGGATCAGGGCCGCTCAGCGTGCTCGATCCGACCCAGGCGCCGCCCGGAAAACATACGACGTATGCCTGGCATATCATGCCGCGGCATCCCGATATCGGCGGGCAGGATTACGAGGACTTCAAGGAGGAGTTTTCGGAGAAAATAATCGACCGGTTTGCGGAATACGCACCGAACCTGACGCGCGACAAGATAATCGGAAAGTATGTCTACACCGCCGAGGAATACACCCAGGAATTCCCCAACATGGTCGATGGCGACATTTTTATGGGCGCGTTCCGGGCTGAACAGGTCATGTACAACCACTTCGGTTATCGCACGCCGGTGCAGAACCTCTACATGGCTGGCTCGGCGACGCATCCAGGTGGCGGTATATCCGGCGGCCCCGGCTACATAGCGGCGGGTGTCATCGCCGGCGAACTCGGCCTGCCAATGTGGTGGAAACCGTGGAATGCCGCCGAGGATCTGGGTGCTATTACTGGATAACGGCCTCAGGCTGAATTCTGGCGGGTTGCGGGTCCTCTAGGTGTTGGAGCTGTGTGTTGCCGGCAAGCGGGTCTGGCGTTTTCGTGCCGCTGTGTTAGCCTGCCGGAATTGCGCCCGGGGGATCAGGATCATGCTGAAGACACAAATGCCGCTTGAAAGCCTACGCAGCGCGACGCGGGACGAGCTCATCGATGCCCATTCGCGCGCCTGGGAGTGGATAGCATCCCCCGGAACATGGATGAGCGGCCGCGAACGTATCGCCGTTGCGGCGGAAACGAGGTTCGCCCGCAAATGCCGCATCTGCGAGGTTCGGAAGAATGCGTTGTCGCCGTTTGCCCTGGAGGGCGAGCACGACCACTCCGGCGAACTGTCCGGTGCGCAGATCGACGCCGTTCACCGCCTCGCGACCGATCCTGGCCGCCTGTCCCAGCAATGGTTGCATGGCCTGTTCGAAGACGGACTGGCTGACGGCGTCTATGTAGAAAGCGCCGCGATCGTTGCAATGGTATCGTGCATGGATACGTTCACGTTCACGATGGGTGTCGAGCCGACGCCATTACCGGAGCCCATGCCGGGCGAGCCGTCCCGCTATCGTCCTCCCGGTGCGAAGATCAACGATACATGGATCGCCACGATCGCTCCGGGCGATCAGGTGCCGGACGATGGCCCTGTCTACGGCGCGCGCGCGTCCGGAGTGCATCGGGCGCTTTCGCTGGTGCCCGCTGCAAAGATAGCTGTATTTGACTTGCTGATGGCGCATTACATCCCGCCCGAATTGATTGTCGACTTCGATCAGACCGATATCAGCCGCGCAATTACGCGGCCGCAAGCGGAGGTGCTTGCCTCGCGCGTCTCAGTTCTGAACCAGTGCCTGTTCTGAACGGCTTCGCATACGCTCATGCTCCGTGGGAGCATCAAAACAACAGAACAGAATTTCGATATGGCAGCCCTTTCCGCCGGGCAGGCAGGCACGGGCGAAATAGCGGGCGAGCAGGAATTACTGGAACTCGCAGATTTGGCGACACACCGGGATGCCGGCGCCATCGGTTCGGTTCGCGAAAGGTTACGCGCGATTGTCGGCGATGCCGGTTTCGCCGATGCAGCCGCTGTCGCATCCGCATTCCAGGGGTTCAATCGTGTTGCGGATGCAGCCGGAACCGGTATTGATCCGCAGCAGAACGAACCGCTTTCGCATTTCTCGTCGGAAATCGGTATCGATGGCTTTTATCGCTCAAACGAATAAACTGGCTTGCGGCCGGATGCGTCCACGCTCGAACAATTGAAACGCGGCGCATCCGGGCAGGATATGGAAGTAGCGGACCGATCTTTACATGAGCGATGAGAAGCGCCCCTATTACAATGATGAAATCGAAACCATGTCCGCGGATGCGGTTTGCGCCATGCAGGAGTTGGGCCTGGTCAAGCAATTGCACTACAACTTCGTGCACGCGCCTTTCTACGCAGACAAGCTGAAAGCGGCAGGTATCGAACCTGGCGACATTCGCTCGCTCGATGACCTGCAGAAACTTCCGTTTACGGAAAAAAGCGAACTCCGTGACAGTCTCGCAAACCATCCACCGCTCGGCGCACACGCCGCCGCACCCATGCGAGATGTGGTACGGGTCCATGCATCCTCCGGTACAACCGGCACGCCATCTTATGTCGGGATAACCCGTTACGACAAACAACGCTGGATCGAATGCCTGGCCCGCGCCTATTGGGCGCACGGTTTGCGTCCGCACGATGTTTTCGCGATGGGGATGAGCATCGGATTCTTTGTTGGTGGCCTGCCTTTGTCCAATACGATTGAGGAGATTGGCGCAACATTCTTGCCGATAGGTACCGGTGCGTCCGACCGCTTGTTGACAACAATTAAATCCATGCAGGCAACCGTGCTTGCGACAACGCCATCCTATGCGCTCTACCTCTCGGAGATTGCGCGCGAGACCGCGGGGGTTTCCACCGCCGAACTTGGCGTCAAGCGGCTGATGGTCGGTGCGGAGCCGGGTGGGGGTGTTCCAGAAATACGCGCCCGCATTGAGCGGGAGTGGAATGCGAAATGCCTGGAATCCATCGGAAACGCTGATCTGATTACGATTCACAGCGCCGAATGCGAAGTCCAGGACGGCTGTCACTTTCTGTTGCCTGACTATCTCATCATGGAGATTATCGATCCCGATAGCGGGCAGGTCTTGCCGCTCAGCCGGCCGCGGGTGGAAGGCGAGCTGGTGCTCACCCACATCGACAGGCGATGCAATCCGATGCTGCGATTTCGCACGCGAGACCGCGTCATAGTCGACACCGCACCCTGCGCCTGCGGGCGCACGTCTCCGCGCTTGCGTTGCATCGGACGTTCCGACGACATGTTGATCCTTCGCGGCGTCAACGTCTGGCCCTCTGCAATCAAGGATGTCGTTACATCCTTTGTGCCGGAAACGACCGGTGAAATGCTGATCGTGCTCGATGCGCCGGGTCCGCGCGTTGATCCGCCCCTGCGTGTCAAGGTGGAGGCGTCGAACTCGAATTCGACAAATGCTGATCTGGCGCGCCGGATCGAGCAACGCTTGCGTGAGAAACTGATATTTACGGCGCGCGTGGAACTGGTAGCACGCGGTGAGCTACCACGCACCGAAATGAAGGCCCGGCTGATTGAACACAACTACAAGCATTGAGTATTAGGACCGGAGTTTCGTGACCTGAAGACGTTTAATGGAAAAAGCGTGATGCGATTCGATAATGTATTCCTTCCATATGGAGCGTGGTGGAGTTCGCCGTTCTGCCGCTGGCAGGGTACGCTTTCCAGTGTGCATCCGATGAAACTGGCGGCTCAATCCGCGCAGGAAAAACTGGATACGTTTGAATGCCCAGCCAATAATCTGGGCGGAATACATTTTGGAATGACGGTGCCACAGCATCAAAGCTTCTGGGGTGCGCCCTGGATTGGCGCGCTCCTGGGCGCAAGGCACGTGACCGGACCGGTGATCTCCCAGGCCTGCGCCACATCCGCGCGGGTAATGGCCTCTGCTGCGGCGGCCGTCGAGTTGGGCGCTGCGGGACCCGTGCTTGCATTGGCCGCCGACCGGATCAGCAATGGTCCGCACCTGTATTATCCCGACCCCGGCGGTCTAGGGGGCAGGGGTATCGCCGAAGACTGGGTGTGGGACAATTTTCACGGTGATCCGAATACGGGCCAATCCATGATTCAGACGGCGGAAAATATCGCCGCGAAGTTCGGGTTCAGCCGGGCCGAGCAGGACGATTTGGCGCTGCACCGCTACCAGCAATATTGCGATGCCCTTGCCGATGACCGCGCGTTCCAGAAAAAATACATGCAGCCAGTGACGGCCGGATCGGGCAAACGGGCCCGGGTGATCGATGCCGACGAAGGCGTCCTCGAAACGACCAGGGAAGGCATGGCGCGGCTCAAGCCCGTCCTGGATGGCGGAACCGTTACCTATGCGGCCCAAACCCATCCGGCAGACGGCAATGCAGGTGCACTGGTTTGCGGGCGGGAACTGGCAATCGAAATGGTTGGCGACAAGTCATTGTTGGTGCAGGTTCGTGCCTATGGTGAGGGGCGCGTTGAAAAGGCCATGATGGGGATGGCGCCGGTACCCGCTGCCCGCGCGGCAATGCAAGCCGCGGATGTCGGCATCGGCGATATCAAGGCGGTCAAGACCCATAATCCCTTTGCGGTCAACGACCTTTACTTCGCCCGTGAAACAGGTTTCGCGGTGGAGAAAATGAACAACTTCGGATCGTCCCTCGTGTTTGGACATCCGCAGGGCCCCACTGGCCTGCGCCTGGTTATCGAACTGGTAGAAGAACTGGTTCTCGCGGGCGGCGGCTACGGCTTGTTCACTGGCTGTGCCGCCGGTGACAGCGGCGCGGCTCTGGTCATCAAGGTCGGTTGATGGCCCCGCTTGCGCACAGGCGGAACCCGGGGACGTGTAGCCAGCAAGGAAGCCAACGAGTATTCACGCGATTGCCGGGCCGTAGGTCGATGCAAACCAGGCGGCCAGCTGACCCAATGATCACTTCCCGATTGTTGTCCGGACCGCAGCGCTAAACTTGCCGCACGGGCCAGTCTAGTCGTCTTTAGGGTCGCAGAACAGGTCGTACAAAACGGAAATGACGCTTCGGACCTTGCTGTCCGATATCGAATAAAAGACAGTCTTTCCTTCCCGCCGCGAGGACACGATACCATCAAATCGCAATCGCGCCAGCTGCTGGGAAACCGCTGCTTGGCGCAGGGAAAGTATTTCCTCGAGTTCGCCCACCGAGCGCTCTTTCTCCGATAGCAGGCACAGCAGGATCAACCGGTTTTCATGGGACAAGGCCTTGAGCAGATCGCTCGCGTCCCGGGCCTTGCACATCATTTGCTCAAGTTTCTCGGAATATTCCTGGCCAGCACGCAGCTCGGTTTCGACTTTTCTGGAATCAACAGCCTCTGCCATGTTTCCTCCATTGCAACACAGGCGGCGTGACGCCGTTGACGTTCCGGTGGTAGCAATACACGCAGCCGGCGTGTTCAAATATCAATCGGCAGTTGTTACGACCGCCAGGGTGCTGGATCCTGCGAGCACTACCGCACCAATCAACCCGATTGCGCGAAATCGTCGCGTCGTCCGAATAGACATTGCCTTCATCGGAAATGACATTATCATATATGAATAATACCTTCCAGCAGGCACGCGAGTGCCAGAACAAGCATCGTTCGGCGCGCTGGCAGATGGATACTGCCGTTCCTTTCCCGGTGCTTGCTTCCACTCGCTTCCGCCGAGCTTTGTTTGTTGACCCGAATAAATCCGGATGCGCTTGCCGCTACCCTACAGGGCGCAACCGTTCCCGGCTCTGCAACTGCTGACCCGCTGCCGCTTTGCGGCGCAGGCGTTAAGTTGCTATGCCTTCGCCACACAAATCTGTTGCGGCCCAGAGAGGAAAGAATGGTGATGATTTCCAAATCGAATACACGGCGCATGCTGCCCGTCATCGGCCTGGCGGTCTTTACGTTCGGCTCGCCATCCGCCGCGCTTGCTCAGGATGTTGCAAAGGGAAAGACGGTCTTTAACCAGTGTCGGGCCTGCCACAAGGTTGGCGAAAAGGCTCGCAACAGTGTCGGACCAACTTTGAATGGCCTGTTCGGACGCAAGGCGGGGCAGGTCAAGGGCTATAATTACTCCCGCGCCAACAGGAATTCCGGGCTGACATGGGACGAGGCGACTTTCCGGAAGTACATCAAGAATCCGCGCAAGATTATGCCTGGTACGAAGATGGCGTATGGCGGCTTAAGGCAGGACAAAAGAATCACGGACCTGATTGCCTATCTCAAGCAGTTCGACGCCGACGGCAAGATCAAGAAATAAGGTTTGCCGATCCTGAACGGTCGCTGGACACAATTTCGGGCATCGTGCGACAAAAAGCGGGCCGGCTATAACCCTTCGAGCGGATAGCGGGAAAACTGATAGCCCTCCTTGACCATGAATTCGAGGAGGTAGGGTGCGCCGCTTTCGGTGACCCGAACAGCTTCACGCAACGCGGCGGCGATTTCATCAGGCCGTTCCACCCGGCGTGAAGCGACGTTCAGCGCATCGGCCAGCTTTGTATAATTGCCACCGACGGTTAGCGCGCCGTATTTTTCCGTCGCCAGCTCCAGCACTTCCCGCTCGGCCGCCATCACGCCGTTATTGAATACGATGGTGAGAATTCCGATTCCGTTCCGGGCCGCGGTCTCGATGTCGAGACCCGTCATTCCGAATGAGCTGTCACCCATGACGTTGATGCACAGTTTATCCGGAGCTGCGAGTTTTGCACCCATGATAAGGCCGAGACCGTAACCGAGTTGCGTTGACTTGCCCCAGCCGAGATAGGAGTTGGGCTTCGTTGTCTCCCAAAACGGAAGCAGCTGTTCGCGCGGTGAACCGGAATCATGCGTGATAATGACCTCGTCACGGTCCAGTGTGCGCAGCATTTCATTGATCACTCGATACTGGTTGATTGGAATTTCGTTGGAATCGAGTTGCTCTTTCCATTCTTCCAGCCATTGCGCCTTGAGCGCAGATATCTCAGCTTGAAGGGTAAGCCTTGTCTGGCTGGTGTTTGACGAGGGACCGCGTTGCCGGCCAATCTCCTCTATCAAGGCTTCTAGCACCAGGGTTGCATCGCCCGCTATTGCGCAGTCGGCCCTGTGGTCCTTGTTGATGTCGGAGGGGTCATTGGTCGCGTGAATAATCGTTTTGTCTTTTGGTACGCCGGGACCAAAAGACGTGGATGTTAGGCTTGATCCGACCGCGAGAACCACGTCGGCGCGGCGCATGAATTCGGTGAACATTTTCGATCGCGAGCGCGTTGAGCCGCCAAGCGCCAGTGGATGACTGTCGGCTATTGCGCTTTTCCCGGGATTGGTCGCCGCAACCGGCGCAGGTAACATTTCGGCAAGCGCGGTCAGCTGGTCCGACGCGTTTGCGTATCTCACGCCCTGGCCAGCCCACAAAAGTGGGTTTTTCGCCGCAAGCAGGATTGTCGCGGCCTTTTTGATCGCCTGCGGATCGACACCCATGCGCTGGTGCGGCACGGGCGAATAATCGAGCCTGCCGTGGTATTCTGCTTCGAAAACCTCCTTTGGAATTTCCACCAGGACCGGACCGGGTTTTCCGCTTCGCATGGCCTGATAAGCCCGGCGCATCAAATCTGGCAGTTCGTCTACGTTATGGGCCATTGCCGACCATTTCGTCACGGGGGCAAAGACCTCAGCCGCGCGGAAGGTCGGGTGCTGATATTGGCGCGGCATCGGCGATCCGGCCGGGATGACCAACAAGGGCACGTTCTCGGAAAACGCCTGCGCGACACCCGGGAAGGCGTTTTCGATTCCGGGGCCGTGCTGGACCGCGAACACGCCATTGCGCCGCCCACCTCGAACCCGCGAATATCCATCGGCAATCCCGACACCGACGCGCTCCTGCCGGCAAATGACCGGCCTGACATCCAGGGCGGCGGCGGCCTCGATCAGTGGATTTCGCGGATAGCAAGCCAGGAAATCCGTTTCCTCAAGCTTGATAATTTCAGCGACGAGCTCAGCTCCGTTCATGGCGACAATGCCCCTTTTTGCTATACGTCCCAAAACCGGTGTTGGCGGACCGGCGCGCGCCGTTAGTCCGATCTGTCAAAATATTCACCGAGACAGGTTAGCCTCATTTTGCCAGTAAAGAACCTCCAATATCTGTGGGCGGCCCGGCAAGGTCGTGAGGCAGGGGATAAGTTGGCGCGTAAAGCGCGAAGTTTTTGATCGCTGCAAACCGGGAGCCGCAATATTGTTGGGAACTCGCTGCAATCCGCTGTCGGTTCTGATTGTTGCCCTTGAAACAAAAAAAAACCGCGCACCGGGGTGCGCCGAATTCGCTTTTTGGGGTTGTTCGTCAGATGCGTTTGCGCGCATTGCCGAGCACGAAGGTAAAGAATCCGGCTTTCGATTTGGCGAGGTCGTCCCCGGTCTGCCAGATATCGCGCTGGCGCATGATTTCTGAGAGGCTTTTTAGCCATTTGATCGAGATTCCGGCGCCCACAAAATATCGCTGCATGAGCCGGATGGTCGTCTCACGATTCAGATGACGCTTGCCATCGCGGGCGCGGCGTGTGACTTCGTGGAAGAGCCACAGGCTTGCACGCGTGCCAATGCGTCGCTCACCTTGCAGGAATATTGGCACGCACATTGACAGGCAGCGTTTCCCACGATTGACGATTGTCGCGAGACTGTGCGTCCGGCGGATTGAGCGCAGTGTCTGGATCACGCTTTCGCCCTCGGCAACGGACCCGCCACTCGAGTCGAGACTCAGGTAGACATGTCGTGCTGAGTCGCCGTAGCGACGAAAGGATTGCGCTATAAAATTGGCCATCCCCTTGGCGATAGGCCCCTTCCAGCGGATAACAAGATCGCCACTGCGACTGATCCGTGCCCGTCCGACGAGGCCGCCCCGCTTGTTGCGGATCACCAGCGAGGAGGTGTCTGTGCGAAACTCTCCGGAATTGCCAATGGACCGTGTTGTGATTTGCGAGCCCACGGTACCCGTCGCGGCGAATTGCGCATTTGCAGATGAGGCAAGCACGAAATGCGCGGCGACGACAGCAGCGCCGATAGCGGATTTCAGGAGGTTGCTGCCGGCGAAGGACTTTGAAGCAAGAGATTGTGTATGCATGGGAAGTCTCCGTTGTTGACGTCCCACCTTTAGGAAATCCCGGGCGCTCTTCGTATTATCTGGCATTGCGTTTCATTGCAGCCGGCGCGATGCATTCAAGCTATTGAAATACAACAGTATAAAAGTTCCCGCGCCAGTGGCGCGCAATTGGCGGCTGGTACGGACGCGCAAGACGGCAGCGACGTGCAACGAGGCGCAATGATCCGCAATGGACTGCAATGGCCCAGGCGCCGCTAAGGCGGTAGGGCCGGGGCAGGTTGCTCCTTCCGTGCGGCTCTTGCGTCCAGCTTCGCGGACATTCATCATGCTGTCGCTGCAGGAGACTAGCAGCGACGAGCGCCGAGGTTGAAATGACCGGCATACCAAACCTCTTTCTCAAATGGCGGGCGTTCCGCAGCCTGATAGGTGATGCGCGCAGCGATGCGGAGATTGGCCGGTTGATCTTTGGCGACGATGACGGTCCGATCAAATTCTCGCGCCTCCTCTACGGCGATTATGGGTGCGCTCCGGAGATCGCATCGGAATTTGTCGCACTTATGAACCGCCGCATCGCCACTTACAGGAGCGCCCGGGGACTTGACGTTTCTGAGCCAGACTGGATTGCGGCTGCAGACCTGTTTCAGTCCACGCATCAGTTTACCCACAAGCTGATCGATGCAGCTGGTGAGTGCGATGACGAGCGGCTGGCCGAAACCCATCACGAACTGGTCGCGGGCCTGACCTCGGCCCTTCCGCCAGATAATGCCGCGCCATTGCAGATTGAACGATTTGCGGCAACGCGGGCGTTTGCAAGTATGGTTCCTTCAGGCGGCGACAGGCCACTGACCTTCGTGCCCGAGCGGGACCTGGGCCAATTCGCTGTCGAATATGACGGCCGGAAAGCCGTCGCTGCCTATGCATTCGTGACGCGTGATTCATCACCGGCCGGGCAACGCTTCTGGGACAACAAATGGGGTGAGACAGTGCTTTGGCTGCCGTCGCCATTCGAACCTGTTCTTGACGGTGGCTATTACAATCTCTTGCCAGGTCCGCAACCTGTGCAACCGATCCCCGGCCGCTTCATCGCAACAGCAGTATTGGTTTTCGATGCGAATGTCTTGCCGCGCCTGGACCCGCGCGGGGCGGGATCGCCTCCATCACAACTTGATGAATTGCAAACCGCGCGCTTTTTGACAAACATGCGGCGGTTGGCGAAGCCGCGAAAGAACTCGGGATCGCCAATCAAGGTTGCGACAAATGAATATATTGTTTCCCTAGCGGCGTGAGTAGTTTGGATTTTGAACAGTATAGTAATGTGATGGCCTTATTTGCGTCCTTCGAGTTGACCTTGCGCAGCTTTTTAATTGCAGCCGGATCTTTCGGGGCTGGTAGCTTCGAGGAATGCATGACTGAGGGATCGGGGAGCGACAAAGAAGAAGCGCACACTGTGTCCGCAACACGGGCAGGGGAGCGCCGCGTCGCGCTTGTCATCGGCAATGCCGCCTATGCGGACAGCCCGCTGCGCAACCCGCGTAACGATGCCGAAGCATTTGCCAGAAAACTTCAAAGCTTAAATCCTGCGTTCGACGTTGAATTGGCGCTCGATGTCTCCCTGGATGGAATGGAAGATGCCTTTGAGCGGTTTGAAGGCAAACTCAGAAACTGCGATTCGGCATTGTTGTATTTCGCCGGCCACGGCGTTCAGGTGAAGGGAACAAACTACCTAATTCCGGTTGGCGCCGAGATTCGGAACGAGATGCATTTGCGGCGCCGTGCCTTCTCATTGGACGAAATTCTGGACATCATGTCGCGGCGTGCGCGTTCCTCGAGCCTGGTGTTCCTTGATGCTTGCCGTGAGAATCCGCTCGTGCGCTCGTTGCAGGCATCGTTGCCCGACGCCGAGCGCAGCCGGTTTATCGTCAGTTCGGGACTGGCGGAAGTGCGGGCGAGCGCGGGTGTGTTCGTAGCTTTTGCGACATCGCCGGGCACTGTCGCCCTGGACGGTACCGGGCAAAACAGCCCTTTTACCGGGGCATTGCTCAAGCATGTCGGCGACCAGAACGTTTCCATCGGCGACACCATGGTAAAGGTCTGCAAGGACGTGCTGGAGGAAACAGGTGGCCGCCAGGAGCCATGGACCCAATCGGCGCTTCGTGAAAGATTTTGTTTCAATATGTCCAATGACGGCACCGGTTTGGCGTCCGGAGCGAAATCGGCGATTCACGCGGCTCGGGAATCTGAAATTTTCGAAAGAGCTGCGATCGCGCACTGGGAAACCATCCGCAACAGCAGGGATACCCGGCGATTGCGGGACTTTATCGGCCAATACGGTAGTAGCCGAATCGGAGAACCTGCCCGCCTGGCGCTAAACGATCTGGCGGACGAGGCTTGGCGAACAATGTCCCGTACCGATCGCAGCGCCGTGGAGCAATTTGTCACGGATTATCCGGATGCAGTTCAGGCGAATGAGGCCCGCGCGCTGTTGAACGACTGGTCTGACAGGGGACGTGGCCGGAGTTTTGCTCTCGCCCAGGACTTGCACACAGGCGGCCGCTCGTGGGCAATTTGGGGCAGCGCCATCGCCATTGCTCTCGTCGTTGCATTCGGCGCTGTCGGTGTGCGCCAGTATTGGTCCGGTTCGGGCGCCGGCGAAGCTCCCAAAGAAAAAGCCAAACTTCAAGGCAAGGACATTGCTGGTGCAGAGAAGAAAGGCTATGGTAACAATCGATCTTGCGCTTCGGCCAAACGAAGTGAGAGAGCGACCGATGTCGCCAAGCGCATCCTCGTTCCGCCAGCACCCAGGAACATGAAGGCCGATGTGCTGGCGGACATGCCCGTCGACTACAACAATGCGAAGTTTGTCGAAGCTCTCCAGGAAAAGCGTTACAATTTGAACTTGAATGTTCCCGAAAAGCGCGGGACCTTCGACAAGGTAACGAAGGATGCGGTAATTGCATTTCAATTGAAGATTAATCAGCAAGCGGACGGTGTGCTCACAGCCGAACAATGGCGCAGGTTGATCACCGAAAAAGTTGAAAAATTTTGGGTATCTGTGTCTTACAATATCGATGGAACCCTCGGTGCATCGAAACAACACGCGACGCGGCGGCAAGCGGAAGAAATTGCGAGGGCAGCATGTCTGCGAGTATCTGATAGCAAAGCCCGTTGCACGCTCTTAACGGCGCATAAATCGCAATGTATAGCATTGGCGCGGTTTAACGAGAGATGGGGCGGGACGACATATTTCGGAATTCGCGCAACGCGCAGCACGGTCGCTCATCAGGCAAGGAATGGCTCGATAGACAGGTGCCGCAGGTCGAAACGCAGCCGCGGAAATTGCAAGATCATATATTTCGCGTGCGCCGACGGACGTCATCTCAGATAGCGGCCGCAACTTGCCCCGCGAACAATGGCGGTACCTACAGGTCGTAGCGAGTCAGCGACGCAGGCACTTCTCTATCACGTTAGCGTTGTTTCGCATCATCGTAAAATACAAGTCCGGACCGTTTGCGATATTTGCACCCAAGGGGTCCAACTCCCCGGTGCGCGCCTTTGTTCCTTCGATGATCGTCTGCACTAGCCGCGGTTTGAACTGAGGTTCGGAAAAGACGCAAATCGCCTTGGCGCTTGCAACCTTCTTGCGCATTTCCCGCAACCTGCGGGCGCCGGGCGCGCGCGCATCTCCCAGGCTGATCGAACCGACACCGGTGAGGTTGAAGCGCTTTTCGAAATATTGGGAAGAATCGTGAAACACGATGAAACCGCGTCCGCGAACCGGCTTCAACTGGTCATCCAGGGCTTTCTCCAATGTCCGGAGCCTGGCAATCGTCCTGTCGCCATTCCTCTTGAAAAGCGAAGCGTTGGCAGGATCGGCCTTGCTCAAGACATCGACAATCGCAGCGACAAACGCGCGAGCATTGTGCGGGTCCAGCCAGATGTGGGAATCCTTCTTGTGTTTATCATGGCCTTTGCCGTGGTCCTTCGAGTGCTTTTCTTCCGCGTGACCGTGTCCGGACTTGTGCTTCTTTTCGGCGTGGTGCTTCCCGTCGTGTTGGTCTTTGCCGTGGTGATCCTTTTTGTGGCCATGTTTCCCGTGTCCGTGCTTTTCCCAAGCGCCGCCTTCGCGAAGCGAATGAAAAACGACTCCCCTGGCTTTCAACAGTTCAAGTATTTGCGCCTTGCTGGCGATCGACCCCAGCGGCTTGTGGAGGAATTTCTCCAGTCTTCCGCCAATCCAGATGACGACCTTGGCGTTCTGCAGTGCCTTGGCGTCCGAGGGCCGCATATTGTAGGTGTGGGGAGATCCGCCGCCTTTGATAATCACTCCCGGCTTCCCGGCGCCCGCCATTACCGCCGCCACCAGCGAATGCACGGGCTTGATCGAAGTAATGACCTTGATCTCGGCCATGCAGGTGGATACGGAAAAGCCAAGAACCACCACTGCACCTGCCAGGGACACGCGGAAACGGCTTTTTATCATCAGGTTACCAATCTAGTGTCGACGCCGGGACGATTATCGGATATGTAATAGTATAACATAACGTGTGAGGCAATAGAATGGCTCAATCCCCGCATCGGAAGGCGGAGCCTCCGCTGGCCGCGGGAACCGGGATCGGCGTGCAAAGAGGCGGCCGCTGGTTGATCCGCGACGTGGATATCGCTGTTCATCGCGGCGAAATCGTCACCATCATCGGGCCCAATGGCGGTGGCAAATCCACCCTGGCCAAGGCACTGCTTGGACTTGTTGATATTGATGCTGGCCAGATCGTCCGAGCCGACAATTTGCGGTTGGGCTATGTTCCACAACGGCTCGTCATTGACCGCACTCTGCCGCTTAGCGTCTCAAGGCTCATGACGCTGACCGGACCCCACTCCAATGACGAAATCGCTGAAGCGCTCGAAATGGTCGGTATTGGCCATTTGGCGCAGGCCGCTGTGCAAAGCCTGTCAGGTGGTGAATTCCAGCGTGCGCTCGTAGCGCGAGCCATTGTTCGAAAACCCGATCTGCTTGTGCTGGATGAACCTGTTCAGGGTGTCGATTTCTCCGGTGAGATCGCGATGTACCGGTTGATTGGTGAAATCAGGAACGCGTTGGATTGCGGCGTCATGCTCATCTCCCACGACCTGCATATCGTCATGGCTGAAACGGATACGGTTGTTTGTCTCAATGGACATGTGTGTTGCGCCGGGGCGCCGCAAAGCGTCACGCAAACCGCTGAATACCGGCAATTGTTTGGACCTCAGGCCGAAGATGCAATCGCATTTTACAGGCATAGCCAGGATCACGACCATCATATCGACAGCTCTATCGTTTCACACGCTTCGCATTGCGATGATCACGGTTCGCACCAAAAATAAGTTAGCGATGCAAATACCAGTAACAGCGCCGTGACCGGATACGTGGATGTTTGACGATTTTTTTGTACGCGCCCTCCTGGCAGGGATCGCCGTTGCGCTTATCGCCGGACCGCTTGGCAGTTTTGTTGTATGGCGGCGCATGGCCTATTTCGGTGCGACGATGTCTCACGGCGCGTTGCTGGGCGTGGCTCTTGCATTCCTCATCAACATTTCCCCAACCCTGGGAGTTCTTATCCAGGGGATCATCATCGTTCCGGCTTTTATGTTGCTGGAACGGTATCGGGCACTCTCGTCGGACACGATCCTGGGGATATTGGCGCACGGGACGCTTGCGCTGGGGCTGGTCCTGTTCGGCTTCATGCCGTGGGTCCGCGTTGATCTGCTGGCGTTCCTGTTTGGCGATATCCTCTCAGCGTCGAAAAGCGAGCTGATCTGGGTATGGGCCGGCGCCGTCATTGTGTTTGCAGTCCTGGTCTGGATGTGGCGGCCGCTGCTCGCCAGCACGGTATCGGAAGAAATCGCTGCTGCAGAGGGACAAAACCCGGAGCGCAACAAGCTCATATTCATGATGCTTATCGCGGTGATCGTCGCCGTTTCGATGAAGATTGTCGGCATTCTGCTGATATTGTCGATGTTGATCATACCGCCCGCTACCGCGCGCGTATTTGCACGAACGCCGGAGCAAATGGCCATCGTCGCTGCAAGTATTGGCATTATCGCGACGATTGCAGGTCTGTTCGCTTCGCTTCAATGGGATACCGCCTCCGGCCCGAGTATTGTCGTCGCCGCGCTGCTGCTGTTTCTGATCGCAATCAGCGGCTCCCGATTGTACGAGGGGTATCGCAATACGTCCGGCCGTTAGGCATCGCGTAATGTCCGTCATCAGATGATTTGGCACACGAGCGGGTATCTGGTTTGAGAGGATC
>CAZTMN010000062.1:0-24236 GCA_964615275.1 uncultured Beijerinckia sp.
GCCCGGCACCGCCAAAGCCCGCGCCCGTGTGAACCGGCTGACCGGCGAGATCGTCCCCACCCGCGACATTCCAACCCCTCCCCCCGGGGCCCGCAACCTTTATAGTCGGTTCAAACAATATGGTGGGAGGCGCACGTGAAATTCGGTATTTTCGATCACCTGGACACGACGGATCGCCCGTTACAGCAATTCTACTCGGATCGGTTCGCCTATGTGGAGGCAGCCGAAAGGGCCGGAATTACCAGCTATCACATAGCCGAACACCACACGACGCCACTCGGTTTCGCCTCCTCCCCGAATGTGTATCTCGCAGGTGTTGCCCAGCGGACGAAAAAACTTCGCTTTGGGCCGCTGGTCTACATCCTGCCGCAATACCATCCGCTGCGCCTGATCGAGGAAGTCTGCATGCTCGACCAGATGAGCGGCGGGCGGCTGGAGATGGGGCTCGGGCGCGGCATCTCACCGTTCGAGGCGCGCAACTACGGCCTCAACCCGGAAGACACCCGTTCGATCTATGAGGAATACACGCAAGTATTGCTGCAGGGCCTGCAGGCGCAGGAATTCACCTTCAAGGGAAAGCACTACAACGCCGAGAACCTGCCATTGCAAATGCAGCCGTTGCAGAAGCCGCATCCGCCGATCTGGCTCGGCATCGGCAACGACGCCAACGCCGAACGGGCCGGCAAGAACGCCGCCAATTGCGTCGCGCTTCACGATGCTGACAAGGTGAAGGGCTTCGTCGATATCTGGCGGCGCAACCTTCCCGCGGACGCCCCGGGCGACGTGCGCTTCGGCCAATGCTTTTTTTCCGTCATCGACGAAGATGGCGGCAAGGCAATGGAAATTGCCCGCACCTCGTATCTGAAATGGCGCGAGAGCTTCCACTTCCTTTATTATCACAACAATACATCGCCGGTTCAGGGGGAACGGGCGCTGACCTTCGACCAGGTCATGGAGGAGCGCCGCGGATTTGCCGGCACACCGGAGCAAGCGAAAGATTTCTTCTTGCGCGAAGCAAGGGCCTCCGGCGTCAACTATGTGCTCGGCCAGTTCTTTTTCGGCGATATGGATGCCGGTGTGCCGGTACGCTCGCTCGAACTCTTCGCCGAACACATCATGCCAGCGTTCGATTAGGGCATCATGCAATAATGCCGATCAGCCGGACCGGCGCAGCAGGACCACCCACCACATTATCACCATCAGCGTCAGACCGATGGCGGCCCACGCCCATTCCATCACCGTGTAGCCATAGGCCGCGATGACAAAGCTCTGCGGCCACGGCAGCGCGTACATGCCAAAGTAGAAGCTGGCGTTCGAAACCGCTTGCGGGGCAACGCGTCTCGATGGATCAAGTCCCTCGCCGACCCAGGCCGCAACGATCGGGAAATTGATCGAATTGCCGATACCGAACAGCAACGCGCCGGCAATTATCATTCCCGGGCCATCCGCAGAAGCGATGAACAGATATCCGCTTCCATAGGTCATCATGCTCAGCGCCGACAGCAGCCGCGGTCCCATCCGGCCCATGAACCAGATCGCGCCGAAGCGAACCGCGATAAGCGAAAACGACGAGGGTATGAAGAACGCAGCCAGCAGGATTGCCCGTTCCTGCATGCTGGCTGCCAGGTAATTGACCGAATAGCCGTACAATCCGCCACCGGCGAGCATTACCACATATGGCAGGTAAAGATGCGGCTGGAATGCGCCCTGCAAATTGAGCCCACCGGTATTGGATGGCCGCGGCGCATCGCGCAAGCCAATCGTCAACAGCAGCCCCGCCGCCGCTGGCGCCGCAGCCTCGATGAACAGGGCAGTCATGCCGTAATGTTTCAGCGTCCACTCGCCCAGCGGCGGCGCGATCGCCGCGGCCAACGGAACGACCGCAGTGAAACTGGTGAGCAATACGACGGCGTTCTCGCGCGTAAGCCTGCTCTGTATATAGACCAGCGCGACTGGCACCAGCATTCCGACGCCAACCCCCTGGACAAGCCGCGATGCAAGGGCCAGGGCAAAACTGTCGCGGGTAAAGGCAAAACTGCCCATGCCGATGCAGGTGAGAAAAATCGCCCAGCGTACCGAGCGCAAAATGCCGAGCTGCGCTGCGATCGCGCTGGACAGCAGCGATCCGGCAATTGCCGTGACCGCAAACAACGACAGCAGCAATCCGGTCGCCTGGATCGAATGGCCGGAACGCTCGAAGACAATCGCAAGCAATGCCGAATAATTGTGTGAAACGGAGAACAGCAGCGCCGCAAGCGCCATCAGGAGGTATTCACGTCTCGCCCGATAATCGATAAAGCCGAACGGCGCTGAAATCTGCTTGCCCTGTTCCAACAGCCTTATCCGATCCGGCCTCTAGCGCTGACGCTCCTCACGCCATCTTCTCCCAGCCACCATTCTCCTTCTGCTGCCAATATTGCAGCGCGAGCCCGGCATCCTTCAGGCGCTTCCACTGCCCGCGCGCAGCGCTCAATTGTTCCTCATCGGAGCCGTCGAACATCAGCACAAGCCGTTCATAATCGCCACCGGCGGATAGTGCGGTCGTGGCAACATCAATTCCGTCGACGAAAAATCGCACTTCCGCGCCATTGGGATTCTCATCCCCCTGGGTCAGCAGAACCGGCTGCGCTTCGGCCTCGCAACTGCCAGCTGCGCCATGTGGCAGGAAACTCTCGTCCCTGTACGTCCAAAGCAAACCGTCGAGACTGGACACCCGCTCTTGCGAGCCACATTGGACAACGGCTTTCCATTTGCGCTCCAGGGTCTTTTCCAGAAGCACCGGCAACGCCCGCTCAAGCGGCGCATGCAAGAGTTGATAGAACATGACGTCCATCGCCTTCTCTCAGGGCCTGTACTCGACGAGGATGAACGTCCGGTCACTACGGGTCCAAACCATAGCGACATCGCCGGCCTCCCCCGCATGTTCCTCGACCTTACCGGAAAAAAATACATCATCGCGTTGCGCCGCCGCGCGCAATCGGTCGGCGGCGGCAAGGCGCATGTCCGCCAGCACCCTCGCTGTTCTGGACGAAGACCATTGCAGCTTGAAACTGGCCGCCGCCAGTTCGATCCGCGCGGCACCGCGGGTCAGGCTGGCGGCAAAGGGCGCATGCATCTTCATCTCGAAGCGAACAAACCGGTCGCCATCGCAAAACAACTGCCCGTCGAGACGCAGATTGGTGATGAGATCGCGCACCTCATTGCCGAACAGGGCACCGCGGCGCGCGACGACCACCGGGCGCACGAACTGCGGCTTCAGGTCGGGGACGGATTTTTGAACCTGGCTCATAAAGGCCTGGCAAGAAACTGCGATCGCCTGTGCCGGCACAATCTGCGCACACAGCAATCCAGCACCGAGGGCGAGCGCTGCTCCCCCGGTCTTCAGAGCCTTCGCGCCGCGCCACATGGACTCACCTCTCGTAATGATCGGCAACAAGCCGGTCCAGCAGCCGCACGCCCCAGCCCGAGCCCCAGCTCCGGTTGATCTCGGTTTGAGGCGCCGCAAACCCGGTGCCGGCGATGTCGAGATGGCTCCACGGCACCTTGTTGACGAAACGCTGCAGAAACTGCGCCGCCGTGATCGAGCCGGCAAAGCGCCCGCCGATATTCTTCATGTCGGCAAACTTCGAATCCAGCATCTTGTCGTAGGCCGGTGCCAGCGGCATGCGCCAGACCTTCTCGCCCGTCGCCTCCCCCGCTTCCGTCAGTTTCGCGGCAAGATCATCGTTGTTGGAGAAAAGACCGGCATATTCCTTGCCCAGGGAGACCAGGATCGCGCCGGTCAGAGTCGCCAGATTGATCATGAATTGCGGCTTGTATTTCTTCTGAACGTGCCAGAGCACGTCAGCCAGAACCAGCCGCCCCTCGGCGTCGGTATTGATGACTTCGACTGTCTGTCCCGACATCGTGGTGACAATATCGCCGGGGCGTTGCGCCTTGCCATCGGGCATGTTCTCGACAAGGCCGATTGCGCCGATTGCGTTGATTTTCGCTTTCCGCGCCGCCAGCGCATGCATCAGGCCGGTAACGCACGCCGCCCCGGCCATGTCGCCCTTCATGTCTTCCATGCCACCCGACGGCTTGATGGATATTCCACCCGTGTCGAAAGTGACGCCCTTGCCAATAAAGGCCAGAGGCTGCTGCCGGGCGCTGCGCGCGCCGTTCCATCGCATGATCACCATGGCAGGCGGAAAGTCCGACCCTTGAGCAACGCCAAGCAGCGTATTCATATTCAATTTTTTCATGGCGTTACGATCTAGTACTTCAACTTTCACGCCAAGTTTTGTCAGTGCCCGCGCGCGCTTTGCGAATTCCATTGGCGACAACACATTGGCCGGTTCGTTGACGAGGTCGCGGGCGAGCATAACCCCGTCGCCGATCGCCGCCCGGGAGCTGTAGGCGCGGCGAGCCGCTGCCGGATCGGCAACCGCTATGACCACGTCGACGACGCCTGCATCCTTGTCCTTGCCAGCGGTCTTGTATGTGTTGAAGCTGTAGCCGCGCAGACGCAGACCCATGGCGAAATCGGCGGCCGCGTCGGCGGCAGGCCCGTCATATTCGCTCAAATCGAAAACGACCGTCACCGACGCCGGTTTCGATCCGAGCTTGCCAAGCACAAAGCCGCCGAGCATGGCATAGTCCGCAGGCTCGTCATCCCCGGCCGATTTCACCGCATCCCGCGAGTTCTTGCGAGCGGAAGCCCGGCCACGGCGGCCTGCGGGCTTCCCAGGCTTTTCCGCGTCCGGTTTCTTGGCGATTCCCGCCACGAGTATTCTGTCGGCGGCAACCCCGTCAGCGCCCAGCAATTCTATGGAAGATTTGACGGCCCCCTTGAACTTGGCGCCGGCCCTGCCCCGCTCATAAGCCTCGACCGCTCCGCCCAATACTCCTTTTGCAATCTTGGTTAGGGCGCCGTCTTTGCCTGCAAAGGCCACCAGGCATTGCACGGGCGCGTCCGCCTTTGCGGTCCGGCTCGCTCTGCGTCCTGTCCCGGTTGCGGTTTTCTCGGCGTCGGTAAAAGAAACAAACCTGATTTTCACACTGCTGGCCATTGATCCCTCGTATTCCGCTAAACCTTGATCTGCGTGCGCGCACCATACCCGCCGCGCACACCGATTGCTATCAGGCATTGACCCTGGTTGCGCTATGGATTGCTATCGGCTGCATTGCCGCGAAATGGCTTGCAATCGGCCCGGCAAAAGTTACCGAATCCATAACGCTGACCAGGCGGTGCAGGACAGTACAATATTCACCGCGATTCGCTCGATCGGGAGACTTCCACTTGCCGCATTCAAACCAATCCGCACATTCGAACCGCAAGTACCGTATTGCCGTCCTCGCCGGCGACGGAATCGCCAAGGAGGTCATGCCCGAAGGAATTCGTGCGCTTGAAAAGGCTGCTGCGAAATTTGGCTTTCATCTTGAGCTGGATAGCTTCGATTTCGCGTCCTGCGACTATTACGCGACCCACGGCCGGATGATGCCGGACGACTGGCAGGAACAGATCGGATCCCATGACGCGATTTTTTTCGGCGCGGTGGGTTGGCCCGCCAGCGTGCCGGATCACATCTCGCTTTGGGGCTCCCTGCTGCAAATGCGCCGAACGTTCGACCAGTATGTCAATTTGCGCCCGGTGCGCCTGATGCCCGGCGTTCCCTGCCCGTTAGCGGGCCGCGAACCTGGCGACATCGATTTTTTCGTCGTGCGCGAAAACACCGAAGGCGAATATTCCTCGATTGGAGGGCGAATGTTCGAGGGGACTGATCGGGAAATCGTCATGCAGGAGACCGTGATGACCCGCACGGGAATCGACCGGGTATTGCGGTTTGCGTTCGACCTCGCGCAATCAAGGCCGAAGAAACACCTGACCTCGGCGACAAAATCGAACGGCATTTCTATCTCGATGCCCTATTGGGACGAGCGCGTGCGCGCAATCGCGGAAGCCTACCCGGATGTCTCCGTGGATCAATTTCACATCGATATCCTGGCCGCAAATTTCGTGCTGCACCCGGACTGGTTCGACGTCGTCGTCGGCTCCAACCTGTTTGGCGATATCCTGTCTGACCTGGGCCCGGCCTGCACCGGAACCATTGGTATCGCACCCTCCGGTAACATCAATCCCGCCGGACATTTCCCGTCCCTTTTCGAACCGGTTCACGGCTCGGCTCCCGATATTGCCGGAAGGGGTATCGCCAACCCGGTCGGACAGATCTGGTCAGCCGCGATGATGCTTGAGCACCTCGGGGAGGTCGAGGCTGCTGCCGGAATTGTCGCAGCCGTATAGCGCTGCCTTGCCCAGCCCTCGAGCAGGACCGGCGACCTCGGCGGCAGCGTCGGCACGAGCGAAGCCGGACGATTGATCGCCTCTGAGGTATGACGAATGGGGGTCGCCGCAAAACGGCCCGGTTCTGCCGCCAATCAGCGGCTTGGAATGAAATACCGGAGCCGCCGGAATCATCCACAGGCGATTGGAACCGTAGGAATTTCGGGGCATTATCGCGCGCCGTGAATCGATCGTCCCGAACCGCTTGGGCGTCTTGGGTGAAGCGCCATGTAGATGGGGCGTCCACCGGGTCACGGCCGGTTGGTTCGCGATCCGGTTGATCAAGCGCTAAACAGGGAGACAGCCTCGGATAGATAGATGCAGGCCATTGAAAAATATATATTCCGGGAATCGCTCCTGGTCTTTCTGGGATCGCTCGTGGTTCTGACGGGAACGATCTGGATGACCCAGGCGCTGCGGGAAGTCGATCTGATGACGAGCAAGGGCCAGACGATCCTGGTGTTCTTGCGCGTCACCATGCTTACCATCCCTTCTCTGGTGATGGTGCTGGCGCCGGTGGCGCTTCTGATCGCGACGATCTACTCCCTGAACCGGCTCAGCGGCGACAGCGAACTGATCATCATGAACGCTGCGGGGATGTCCCTGGCCAGGCTTATGCGGCCATACCTTTGGCTTGCGACAATCGTCATGGTCCTGACCGCGATCATATCGTTGTGGCTGATGCCTGAAAGCTTTCGCTCAATCCGCGATCTGGTTTCGAAAATCCGCACCGACGTGTTGACCCGGATAGTACGCGAAGGCCAGTTCATCAGCCTCGACCAGGGCTTCATATTCCACTACCGCGAGCGAGGTGCGGACGGCTCGCTAAAAGGCATTTTCATTCAGGACCGGCGCGAAAAAGGCAAAACCAACACGTATATCGCTGAAGCCGGAAGAACCTTCGAAATCGGCGACCAAAACTACCTGGTCCTTCAAAAGGGCAGCCTCCAACGCCAAACGGCAAACGCCCGCGATCCGGCCATCGTGCAATTCGAAAGATATGCTATTGATTTGGCACAATTTTCACGCCAATCGCAAACCGTCTACAAGTCTCGAGAGCGGCTGACCTGGGAGTTGATCACACTGAAGCCGGATACCCCCTATGTGCGCGCCAATTACGGCAAGTTCCGCGTGGAACTGCACAAGCGATTTTCCGAACCGCTATATGCTTTCGTTCTTGTCCTGATTGCGTTTGCGGCCCTTGGGCAACCGCGGACGACCCGCCAGGGCCGCGGCACAGCGATTTTGTCCGCCGTTCTGATCGCCGTTGCCGTTCGCGTCTCAGGCTTTGCCGTATCAGCGTTCGCCGCCAAGTCCCAGTGGGCCATTCCCCTGATCTACATCTTGCCCCTGGCGGTGATTTGTATTGCCGCGGCAAGTGCCGTGCGGCCCGGGTGGATCGAAGCGAAAGCCCGGCGCGCCGTGCCTGTTGCCCCGAAACCGCGGGCTGCAACATGAGTAAAGGCTTTACTATTCCCGGTCTTACAACGCTGGAGCGGTATATCGGCTGGCACTTTTTCCGCACGTTCGCCTATGTCTTCATGGCGGTTATAGGGCTGATATTTATCATTGATTTCGTTGAACTTTTAAGACGCAGCAATGACACCGCCGGCAATATTGTGACGCTCGCGCTGATGTCGCTGTTCCGCACGCCGGCCATTGCCGAAAAAGTATTTCCGTTTATCGCTCTTGCAGCATCGATGATCTGCCTTGTCAGCCTGACCCGCCGCCTGGAACTGGTCGTGGCCCGAACCGCCGGCGTGTCAGTCTGGCAGTTCCTGCGTCCGGTGGTCGTGCTGGCATTCCTGGCCGGTTTGGTGTCGATCATCGTGTACAATCCACTGGCGACCGCCCTGACCTTGAGGGCCGACAAGCTGGAGACCGGCTTGGGAAACAAGGGCTTGCAGGCCAGCGTTGAAGACGGCCTGTGGCTCCGCCAGCGCAGCGTCGACGGCCAATCGGTGCTCCGGGCGGAGAAATCCAGCAATAACGGCCTGGTTTTGGCGCAGGTAACCGCATACGTGTACGATTCGGATGGCCGCTTCCTAGAGCAGGTTCAGGCCGCGCAGGCGAGGCTCGCTGACGGCGCCTGGGAGCTGACTGACGCCCGTGTCAATGCGCCGGGCAGGACGCCGCGCACGGAAAAAACCTATTTGCTGGCGACGAACCTGAGCCGCACCCAGGTATCCCAATCTTTTCGCGATCCGGACGTCGTCCCCTTTTGGGAATTGCGGGCCCATGCCCGAAGAACCGAGGTAGCGGGCCTCAATGCAGCCCCATATTTACTCAAATTCCAGCAATTGCTCGCCCAGCCATTGCTGTTCATTGCTATGGTTTTCATTTCTGCTTGCTTTTCATTAAGATTCTTCAGGTTTGGTGGGGTCGCGACAGCGGTTTCAGGTGGCATAGCATCGGGCTTCGTGCTTTATGTGGCCACCAAACTCGCGGCTGATCTTGGCGAGGCGGGTTTGGTCAATGCTCCCTTTGCCGCCTGGTCTCCAGCGGTCGTTGGTACAATGTTGGGAGTTCTCGTCCTGCTGCATCAGGAGGATGGCTGAATGGGGCGGCGTAACAGCCCCGCGGGTCCGGATGTGGGTGCAAAGCCCGTATCCGGCTTTATGGCGACATGGCAGCGCTGGCATTCCGCGATTCCGGCGACGGTTATGTTTTGCCTGAGTGTTGCATACTTCGTATTGAGCGGCCTTGAACCAATACGCGGCGCCGGAAGCGCCCTTGCGCAGACCCTCAACCAAAAACTTGCCGCACAGGCTGCCAAGAATACCGCACAGCCCGATCAGATGGTCGTTAACGCAGCCGAACTTGTCTACGATCAGAAAAAGGATTCAGTCAGCGCCCAGGGCAACGTCCAGATTTACTACCGCGGACGCGTCCTGCAGGCCGACCGCGTCATCTACAATCGCAGTACCAAGCGTGTATTCGCCGAAGGCCGTGTGAAGATTACTGAAACCGACGGCACCGTTGCCTACGGCAAGCGCGCCGAGATCACCGACGATTTCAAGAACGGTTTCATCGACAGCCTGAGAGCCCGCAGCGCAGACAACACGCATTTTACCGCCCGGCGCACTGAACGCAGCGGCGGCGAAGCCACTGTCTTCTACAATGGCACCTATACCGCATGCGAGCCATGCAAGAAGGATCCATCCAAGCCGCCGTTCTGGCGTGTTCGCGCCAAGCGGATAATCCACAAGAACTCGGAACAGACCATCTACTACGAAGACGCGGTGTTCGAGCTGTGGGGCCAACCGATCGCCTGGCTTCCGTTTTTTTCGATGGCCGATCCCACGGTCCGCCGCAAGAGCGGGTTTCTTATTCCAAGATATGCTACCCGATCCCGCCTGGGCTTTGGCGCGTCCATCCCCTACTTCTTTGCATTGGCGCCGAATTATGATCTGACCGTGACACCGACCCTGCTTAGCAAGCAGGGTCTGTTCGGCCAGGTGGAATGGCGCCATCGCCTCGTCAACGGCTCATATCGGATTCTCGCTTCGGGAATATTCCAGCGCAAACCGCGTGAATTTGCGAACCCGCCCTATGGCCCGGGCAACCGCCGTTTCCGCGGCTCAATCGACACGGACGGCAAGTTTTATATCAATACCAAATGGTCCTTTGGCTGGCAGATTTCTGTTTTGAGCGACCGGTGGTTCCGTCAGGATTACCGGCTCCCGTCAACGAACCTGTCGCAGAATTACCTGCGCACGACGACCTCGACGATTTATCTCAACGGCCAGGGGCGCAATGGCTATTTCGACCTGCGCGGATATTACTTTCAAAGCCTGACGCGCGGCGCGCTTCCTGCCCAGCAGCCCATCGTGACCCCAGTTTTCGACTACAACAAGACGGTCGACATAAATCGGGCCGCATCCGCAGGCATCGGCGGACGGTTGGAGCTGGATTTCAGTTTCGTAAAATTGACCCGGCAACTGGCCGCCTTTGAAGCGATTGGCGGGCGCCGCCTGGATCGCGCCTACAGCCTTTACGACGTGTGCGAAACCGCCGCCGGGGCCCCCAACTACAATCGAACGTCCTGCCTCCTGCGCGGCATGGCCGGCGACTATGCACGGGCGAGCTTTCTGGTTGAGTGGAAACGCAAGATGATCGATCCGCTCGGCCAGGTCTGGACGCCGTTCGTCTTTGCCCAGTTCAACGGAACCTGGCTCAATCTCGACACGACCGGTGGAAAATTGTTCAGCAATCCGACGTGCACCAATCCCGTCACGGCCGGTCCATTCGCAGGCCAATGCGCTTCGGCCATTTCCAACAGTTTTCAAAGCATATTTTTTCAAAAAGCCGGCACCACGTTCCGTGGTACGGCAAAACCGGGCGCCGGAGTGGAATACCGTTACCCGTTTGTCGCGCTGACTGGCGCGGTCACCCATGTGCTCGAACCAATCGTTCACATAATCGCTCGCCCCAACGAATCCCGCGACCGGTTGCGGGTGAACGAGGATGCCCAGAGTCTGGTTTTCGACGACACGTCCTTGTTCAGCCGCAAGAAATTTTCCGGATATGATCGTATCGAAGGCGGCACGCGCATCGACTACGGCTTCAAGTACACCGCGTCGTTTAGCAAGGGCGGCTATGCCAACATCATGGTTGGCCAGTCGTTTCAACTGGCAGGCCGCAATTCCTACAAGATCCAGGATGCGGCCAACGCGGGTCTCGGATCGGGGCTGGACAAACGCCGTTCAGATGTCGTGGCGCGCGTCGCCTTTGCTCCGAACTCCCATTTCAATGTTATCGCCAAGACCCGTTATGATCCTTCGCGTGGCCGGTTGCGCCGCATCGATGTCATGGCGAACCTGAATGCTGGCAATCTTCGGACGACCTTGCACTACGCCCGTTACACCGCGCAGCCGTTGATAGGCTTTGATCAGCGCCGCGAAGGCCTGCTGGCCGGGGCGCGCTACAAGATCAACGGCAACTTCTCGGTCAATGGCAACATCATATTCGACCTGTCACGGCATCTTTATAATGGCGTTATTCCCTCGGTGAACGCTGCCCCCTTGTTCTCGGTCGCGGGTCTGGGCGTCGGCGCCACCTACTCCGACGAATGCACGACCCTCGCCGTGCGCTATTCATCAATTCTCCAGGCCAATGGCGCAGGAGAGAATGTCCGCAACCAGACCCTGCTCTTCTCACTGCAATTACGGACTGTCGGCGATACCAGCATCAGTCCGTACAAAGCTACTTCAACCGGCGCTGTCGCCAGTGCGCTCGGAAATTGACCGCACTGGGTTCCACCTGGCTGTGCGGCGATCGGATAGGCAATGCTCAAGTCGCTGAAACATGTTGCACGCGCGGTGGCAACCGCGAGCGGAAGCAAGAAATACGGTTTCTATATTCCCTACAAGCACGCTTCATCCATCAAGGATTCGATTACTCCTTACGCCGCGATCGAAACAATATTCGAGCAGAGCCAACCTGCCATGCTGGCTGTACTGAACACGATCCAGGACCATTCTGCCGCCCTGGCGGACGCCTGCAACGGCCGGCTGAACGGACATTGGAACGGCGCCTATTTCGGACTTCTCGATACCGCCGCAGCCTACGCAATCATAAAGACTTCCGGCGCAACACGGATCGTCGAAATCGGTTCAGGCAGTTCTACGCATGTCATGTGTGCAGCCTGTGAAGCACTCGAGCCGGAACCGGAGATTGTATGCGTGGATCCCGCACCACGGTCTGCCATCAAAGGCTTAAACGTCAGCTGGGATCGTTCCGTCCTCAGTGAAGACCATATTGAAAAGTTCGCCAGCCTGCGCCGTGGGGATATCGCCTTCTTTGATTCCAGCTATGTATTGTTCGAAGGAACCGACGTGGACATTATTCAAAACCGCATACTGCCGGTTTTGCAGCCAGGCGTGTTGGTCCATATTCACGACGTATTTCTTCCAGACCCCTACCCGGTTCCGTGGCGGCCACGCGCCTATACCGAGCAGACGGGATTGGGCGGCTGGATATGCGGCGGCGCCTATGAAATCGTATTTTCAAGCCATTTTGCCGCAACACGCATGCAAACAGCGACTGAAAAGGCGCTGGCTGACGTGGCCGATCGGCAGTCCCACGGAGGCGGAAGCATCTGGCTCCGGCGCCGGTAGATCGGCTTTCCACCTTGTTGACGCCACAATATCCGGCGACTTGTCGCTGCTACCACGGGCGTGTAGACATTGGCTTCGAAGCGGTAAGCGGCAGCAAACAGGTAGATTTCATGGCGTTGAATTCCACTGCAGGGCGCAAACAAGCGCCATCAATCCGGGCAACTGCCCTGGCAATCGCCAGCCTCGTTTTTTCAGCTGCACTCTTCTCACCGCAAGCCGTCAAGGCGCAGCGCCTGGTCGCTACCGTCAACAACGCGCCGATTACCGATTATGACGTCAGGCAGCGTCAACGCCTGCTGCGTGCCTTGCGGCAAAAGTCGTCTCCGGCCGCGGCGCTGGAAAGCCTTGTCGAACAGTCTGTGAAAAACGCCGAAGCAAAGAAATACTCGATCCGGCCAACCGACCAGCAGATACTCGCCTACGCCGCCCGCGACGCACAGAAGCGCAAAATTCCCCAACAGCGCCAGGTCTATGCGTTGCGGCGTGGCGGCATAGACCAGATTCACTGGAAGGCCTATTACAGCTCCCAACTCGCCTGGGACACGCTGATCGCAGCGCTTTACAAATCGGTCAACGTAAGCGCCAGGGAGGTCGACGCCGAACTTGCCAAACGTGGCGACAAGTCCAGCAAAACTGAATACCTCCTCAGGCAGGTGGTGTTCATCGTTCCCCGGAACGCTGGCGGCGGCGTCTGGAACGCGCGCATGCGTGAAGCGCGTGGTTTGCGCGCCCGCTTTCGCAGCTGCCCGGAAGGCGCGAAACTGGCCCGCGGCCTGCGCGATGTTGCAGTAAAGAAGCCCATCACGCGCCGCGCCAGCCAGCTCAATCCACAGATCGTGAAACTCCTTGACCGCACGCCAGTAGGTAAGTTGACCCAGCCATCCCGCAGCATCAATGGCATCGAGATGGTTGCGGTTTGTGCAAAGTCGGACCGCCGGGGAAGGATTGCCGCGGGGCAGACCATACGCACCGAGCTGCGCGAAAAGAAACTGCAGGTCCATTCGGCTCGGCGGTACCGGGATTTGCGGAGTAGAGCGCTTGTTATTCGCCGATAAGTTCCGCGGCCCCACGGACCACTCAAGTACGTGATGCTCCGGCAAGCTGCTCTGGCTGAGTGAAAGACCGATCAAGAATGAGCAGCCGCGCACCAACACCGCCCTTGCCAATAGCGGTTACCCAAGGCGATCCATCCGGGATCGGACCGGAAATCACCTTGAAGGCCTGGCTTCGTCGCACCGCCAGTGATCGGGCATTCTTTCTTTTGGCTGACCCCGATCATGTTTCCCGCTGCGCAAGGAACCTCGATCTCCCGGTTCCGGTCGCTGCTGTCGAACCTGAAGAGGCCGCGGCTGCGTTTTCATCCAGCCTGCCGGTGGCGCCTCTCAAACACCGGATTGAGGGGATACCCGGCCAACCCGCCCCGCACGATGCCAAAGGCACCATCGAAGCCATCGACCGCGCCGTTCAGTTAATCCGTTCGGCCCGCGCGGCCGCAATGGTCACAAACCCGATCACCAAGGCGAGCCTGTACCAGACCGGATTTCAGTACCCCGGACATACCGAATATCTGGGCGAGCTGGCGCAAACAAATTTTGGCGAAGCCGTCAGACCCGTCATGCTGCTGTGGTCGCCGGACCTGGCAGTCGTCCCCGTCACGATCCACGTGCCGCTTACGGCAGCCATTTCGCTGTTAACTGGGGAACTCATTGTTGCAACCGGCCGCGTCACCGCTTCCGCCATGCACAGCCAATTCGGAATTTCCAGTCCGCGGCTGGCTTTCAGCGGGCTCAATCCCCATGCCGGGGAAGGCGGCACGCTGGGCCGCGAGGAGATCGAGATCATTGCACCTGCAATTGAGCAATTGCGTTCCAGCGGTATTGACGCGCGCGGCCCGTTGCCAGCGGACACGATGTTTCATGCACAGGCCCGTGAGCAATATGATGTCGCCCTGTGCATGTATCACGACCAGGCGCTGATCCCGGTCAAGACTCTGGCATTCGATACCGCGGTGAACGTCACCATTGGCCTCCCGTTCGTGCGCACATCGCCCGATCACGGAACCGCCCATGATATTGCCGGCCAGGGTATCGCCCGGTCTGACAGCCTGGAATCGGCCATACAACTGGCTGCGCAACTGGCGGAAAACGTGGACAAAGCAGCGCCATGACCGCATTGGATGGACTGCCGCCATTGCGCGACGTGGTGCGCAGGCATGGCATAGCGGCGAAAAAATCGCTCGGCCAGAATTTCCTGTTCGACCTGAACCTTACCGCCCGGATTGTCCGCTCCGCCGGACCGCTCGATGACGCCAACGTTATCGAAGTTGGTCCAGGCCCAGGCGGACTTACCCGGGCCCTGCTGGCCCACGGCGCCGCCCATGTAACCGCAATCGAGCGCGACGACCGCTGCGCGGCGGCCCTGGAGGAAATCTCCGGACATTATCCCGGGCGCCTCACGATTATCCAGGACGATGCCCTCGAGGTGGACTACCGGCAACTGACAAAACGGTTTACCGGTCACCATTCTGTAAAGATCGTAGCCAACCTGCCCTACAATATCGCAACGCCGCTGCTAACGCGCTGGCTCGAAAACGGCATCGAAAACGCCGCCCGGGTCGCTGCCCCGGCGCAGCCGGTGTGGGACCAGATGATCCTGATGTTTCAGAAGGAAGTGGCCGCGCGGATCACCGCGACCCCGGCCGAACGCGCCGATTACGGCCGGCTCGCAGTCCTTTGCGGCTGGCTGACACAATCACGAATATTGTTCGATGTGCCGCGCGAAGCCTTCACGCCGCCGCCAAAAGTCACATCGTCCGTCGTCGAACTGAGGCCGCTGCCTGCGCCTGTTCCCTGCAGTCTCGAAATTCTGAGCGCGGTAACCAGGGCGGCATTTGGCCAGCGCCGAAAAATGGTCCGCCAATCTCTCAAGACGCTGCCACTGCCGGGCGGTTCAACAGATATTGCCGGATTGCTGGGGATGACCGACATCGACCCGCGATTGCGGGCCGACGCCATCCCCGTCAACAGCTACATCAGGCTGGCCAATGCGATTGCAGGCATGGCCGGCCGGAACAGCGCTAGCGCTTCCAGCTGAAGCGGCTACCAATCCCGATTATTTTCCCGGAACGTGCCAGCCGGTGTTGTCCCTTTGCACCGTCCCAACTGCGATCAGCGCCGTGACATTGAGGACGTTCCCTGAAGCGAAGGTAACCTTGTACCTGCCACGCGTGCGGCCGTTGAACCCTGATTTCGGGGCAAAAACGATATAGGCCGCAACCCCGGCTTTGCCGTTGCACTTGGCGCGCGGCCCTTTGTAGCCGGAAATTTTCCGCGGGCGTTCCTTGACATACAACTTGCCACCGGACGGCTGGTCGATGAACTCAACCTTCGGAGGCATGGTGGCGCAATCCCTCGTCCGCAGCGAAGCATGCGCCCAAATCGGTTTGGCTTTGGTCTGTTTGAATGTCCGCTTGATCGTCACATCCTTGGCCATTGCAACCCCCGGCGCTGAAAATCCCAGGATCGCCGCAACCGCACCACAAACTACACAAGACACCAGATATTTCATCACGCCCTCCTCAATTTCGCCAATCCGCATAAATCCGTCACGTGCCCTGGGGGACCTGCTACCGCGTACGGCGAATGCCTGTTTGTCGCAATTATTTCAACACCTTGCAAAATTACAGACCAGATATTGCCTAGCCTGATGATGAGCTTAGCTTAGTGAGAACAAAATAGCAACACGCGTTTAATGCGAAGTGGCCGGTTTTCCCGGTTATCCGCCGCCATTCTTTGCCGTCGGTAATGGTCTACCGGATACCCTCTCGCCTGTACGATGCAATTGCGCACATCGCGCAACGGCTCCATAGTCCCGTGCCGGCCGGCACGGCGAGGATATCTCGCACCGCAGAGGGGCTTTCGCTTTGAAATCCGGCCGGTTCACGATATGAAACTCCTGCGTTTCCGCGCGACAGGCCATCGCGTGGCGCGAAGAAACTGCATTCAAACAAGTTTCTGGACCGCCACACCGCATTGACGACGCAAAAGGCGCCCCGATCAGGCACTGCAACGATGCACTCAGTCTACCTTATCAACGGCCCCAACCTGAACTTGCTGGGCAAGCGCGAGCCGAAGATCTACGGCTCCCTGTCCCTGGCCTCGATCGAGGAAACGCTGGTTGCCCAGGGCAGCGATCGTGGAATTGAGCTGGTCTGCCGCCAGTCCAATCATGAGGGGGATCTGGTGACGTGGATCCAGGAAGCAGGCGCGGCGAGTGCCCCGGTAATCCTGAACGCCGGAGCCTATACACACTCGTCGATTGCAATTCGCGATGCAATCTCGGGTAGCGACGCCCAGGTGATAGAAGTCCACTTGTCGAATATTCACGCGCGCGAGGACTTCCGCCACAGGTCTGTCATCGCGCCGGTTTGCACCGGCGTCATTGCCGGGTTCGGCAGCCATTCGTATAAACTGGCGCTGGAAGCGATCTGCAATACGCTGTTTGAAACCTGACCGGCATTGTCCGGCCTTAACTGGATTTGATTTGGGATGAATGACGACGACAAAAACGAACGCGGCAGCGGAGCCGGCGAAGCGGACTCATCTTTCGTGGATGCCCTGGCAGAAATTGCAGTGCGGCAGAATCTGGCCGAAATCGAATTCCGCCGGGACGATTTGCGCATCCGCGTAACGCGCCAGCATCCCCAGGCAGTCACTGCGGTATCCGCGGCAGCGCCAGCAGCCGTGCCAGCGCCCGCCGCGACGCCGCAATCCCCCGTCAGCGCGCCCCCTGCACCGGCAACCGAGGCCGGCGGCGCGCACCTCGGAGCCATCCGTTCGCCAATGGTCGGCACCGTCTACCTGCGGCCCGAGCCCAATGCCGACAAGTTTGTCGAGGTCGGCGGAACTGTCAAACAGGGCGACAGGGTCATGTTGATCGAGGCCATGAAGACTTTCAACGACATTCTCGCCCCGCGCGACGGCACCTTGACCGCGGTTCTGGTCAATGAGGGCGAGCCGGTTGAATTTGGCGAACCGCTGTTTGTCATTGAATAGCATGACGCGATCCGCGCGGGCTTGGTGCGGCCTATACACGCGCCGCCCATTACAACAATACCGGACTGTTCCAAATCCATGTTCGACAAAATTCTGATAGCCAACCGGGGAGAGATCGCACTTCGCATCATGCGGGCTGCAAAAGAGCTGGGCATTTCGACCGTCGCGGTCTATTCGACTGCGGACAGCGAGGCCATGCATGTCAAACTGGCCGATGAAGCGATTTGCATTGGTCCTCCCGCGGCGCGCGAATCCTATTTGAATGTCCCCGCCCTCATCGCGGCCTGCGAAGTAACCGGCGCCGACGCGCTCCATCCCGGCTATGGGTTCTTGTCAGAAAATGCGCGCTTCGCGGAAATCTGCCAGGGGCACGGCATTACGTTTATAGGCCCCAAACCGGAACACATCGCGATCATGGGAGACAAGATCGAGGCAAAACGCACGGCGCGCCGGCTTGGCATTCCATGCGTTCCCGGTTCCGAAGGCGCGGTGACCGGCGACCAGGAAGCCATGCGCATCGCCCGTGACATCGGCTTTCCGGTTTTGGTCAAAGCCGCTTCCGGCGGTGGCGGACGCGGAATGAAAGTCGCTGCAACCGAAGCCGATCTGCCGGCAGCCCTTGCAACGGCGCGTACGGAAGCAGGCGCTGCATTCGGCGATGATTCCGTCTACCTTGAAAAGTATCTGGAAAAACCGCGCCACATCGAAATTCAGGTCCTTGGCGATGGCAAGGGTAACGCCGTCCACCTGGGAGAACGGGACTGCTCGCTGCAACGTCGGCACCAGAAAGTCTGGGAAGAAAGCCCGTCTCCGGCCCTGAATGCGCAGTCGCGCGAGAACATCGGCGAAATCGTTGCAAGCGCCATGCGGGAATTGCAATATCTTGGCGCGGGCACCATCGAGTTCCTTTACGAAAACGGTGAGTTCTATTTTATCGAAATGAACACCCGTATCCAGGTGGAGCACCCGGTGACGGAAATGATTACCGGTATCGATCTTGTCAATGAGCAGATCCGGATTGCCTCCGGCGCAAGTCTCGGATTCACACAGCGCGACGTCGAACTTCGCGGCCATGCGATCGAATGCCGGATCAACGCTGAACATCACGCAACATTCAGACCATCGCCCGGGAGGATCGATTATTTTCACACGCCTGGCGGGCTTGGTGTACGCGTTGATTCAGCTGCCTACCAGGGCTACACGATCCCGCCGCACTACGATTCCCTGATCGGCAAGCTGATCGTCCACGGCCGCAACCGCAATGAAGCGATGCTGCGCCTCCGGCGCACGCTGGATGAGTTCATCATCGAGGGGATCGATTCAACTTTGCCGTTGTTTCGCTCGCTGGTTCGCGACACCGACATCCAGAACGGCGACTACGATATCCATTGGTTGGAGAGATATCTGAGCGCCATGCAACCGGAGGAAGGATAGACCTCGAATTGCTTTGCAATGTGTCGCAATTTCAGGGCGCGCGATGGCTTTTCGATGCTCCGCAATAAAGAGGCGGTGCACGCGAAACGCCAACCACGGCTTATTCGCTGGATGCGCCCGCGCGGCAACAACGTTGCGACTGGACCCGTGAAATAATGGCAGGAACCGGCCGGACACCCGAGATCACTCCGCAACTCCTTTTGCGCGCCTATTCGATCGGCATGTTTCCGATGTCCGAAAGCGCCGACGATCCCGGCATATTCTGGGTCGATCCGGAGCAGCGCGGGATATTTCCGCTGGACGGTATAAAAATTTCGCGCTCGCTTGCGAAGCGTCTGCGGTCGGAACAGTTTTCAATCCGGATTGATCACGACTTCGACACGATTATCGATTGTTGCGCCCAGACATCCAAAAACCGCAACGACACCTGGATCAACGGGCGTATCCGCGACCTTTACCGCGCATTGTTCATCATGGGTTTCGTCCACACGGTCGAAGTTTACGACCGCGAAGGCGATCTGGCCGGCGGGTTATACGGCGTCCAGCTGGGCGGCGCCTTTTTCGGGGAGAGCATGTTTCACCGCAAGACCGATGCATCAAAAGTTGCACTGATTCATCTCGTCGCCCGGTTGCGCCACGCCGGCTTCATCCTGCTCGATACGCAATTCGTTACGCCGCACCTTGAATCGCTCGGCGCGATCGAAATCTCGCGCGAAGAATATCATTCGATGCTGGACAGGGCGATTGGCCTGCGTTGCAGTTTCGACACTTGGCCGAAAGACAGGCCCATGACCGGCGCACAGGCTATCGCGCTTGTCGGCGGCGAAACTGGCGCGGCAGGAGCGGGCCGCGAGGATTGAGCCCCCTGCCGGCCAATCAGTAATTTCCGAAAGGATTCACACCGCGGCGTTCGCGATTGATCTCTACTGCCGAGCGGCGGCGCTGGGGATAGAACTGCCTGGTCGGCTGGCGGCGTGGCGGCCGCGGCCGGGTCTCGCGCGGGCTGCGCGCAGTCCGTTCACGCTGCGGTCTTGACTTGGCGCCGCGCAAGGCCTCCTTCGCCAGGTGATCGTCGTCGTCCTTCGGCTTGGCGGTCTTGATGATCTCTGTCCCGCCTTTGCAACCGGTCAGCCAGGCATCGTAAACCGGATGCTCAACGCCATGCAGACCGGGGCTGGCCGAAAACATCCACCCGGCGAAAATCTTCTTGAACTTCTTGTTGTCCAGAACCTCCTCAACCTCGACAAAACTGGTCGTATGGGGCGCTTCGGTCGGCGGACGGGTAAAACAGACCCGCGGCGTGATCTGCAGCGAGCCAAACTGGACGGTCTCGTCGATTGCCACTTCGAACGAAATGATCCGCCCTGTTATCTTGTCGAGCCCGGCAAATATCGCGGTCGGGTTCTTTATCTTGTCGGCAGACGCACCCGCCGGGGCGATCACTGCCAACACGCATGCGGCAAGCAATGATAAAACCGGTTTTGTTGAAGCTTTGGTCAGCATGTGGCCTGCAATATCTGATTTTCGTGCGCGATCACGGCTGAATGACGCTCAGGCGAACCGATCACGCGCACTACATCGCCGCAGATGCTGGCGACAATTTGACAAACTCTCGGATGGCACACGCATCGAATACCGGCGAACCGCACCCTACCCCGGCGTCCAGGCCTGATAATCTCCGGTCGCCGCCGGGCGTTCGCCTGATTTGAGCGCAGATCCTTGCGGACGATAGGCGCCCGGGGTCCCGGTGAGATTGGGCCGATGATCCAGCTCCCATTCCTTGCGCGAATAGGCCTCGTCTTCGGGCGACACATCGGTCTGGTGATGCAGCCAGCCATACCAGCCGGGCGGCACTTTAGAAGCTTCGCTGTCACCGCTGTATATTACCCAGCGGCGCTCGAACCCGAGCACTGGGTCGATCGCACCGCCGCGGGTCCGGTAATAGGTATTGCCCTGGTCATCCTGACCAACCCGCTCACCCTTGCGCCAGGTATGAAAACGCGTGTTCAGGGTCTGGCCGTTCCACCAGGTAAACAATTGCAGCAACCATCTCATTGCGGGAATCCCGTCGCGCATTGACCGCAGGGCCGATTCCGGCCCCGTTGATGTGCGCGCGAATATGGCTTCTGCGCGCTACCAAGTCCAGAAGAGTCTTGGGCCGGGTTTGCGCTCGCACCCGCCCGGAGGTGCGACAAAATTTGCAGAAAAAAAATTTTCCCGGACAGTTCGCGGGGAAAAATACCGCGCAACGATTCTGCACCGCCCCCGGGGCGATAATCTGCTGAAATTTAAAGGAAGTACACACTACATGCTGCGCGCTAGGATTTCATTCCCTACAACATCCAGTAGCAAATCCGTCACGCCGGTGTCACGAAACCGGCAAATTCTGGCAATGGTTAACCGATGCTAACAGATCGATTCGCACAAATTCGTCCCGGCTCGCCAACTTTGGGCTTGCCGAAAACCCCAGTCCGTCAGACACTTGGAACGTGCAGAGATTCGTTATTGAGTCCTCCACAGCTCCCCACAACATTTTGTACCCTTACGTCAAGCCCCATACTATTTCTTGACGAACGGCTCCTTCCGCGCAATTGTATCCAGGCGACAGGGACCGGGGGGATCACCCCTTCAAGGAACCGACTGCAGCGTATCTGAATAATCAAAGTGAACCACTGCAGGTCCACTGCAGCTCCAAGTTTCGGGGACATTTCAAACAGGGTGACCTGTAACCGCAGAGACCGGCGGCACGCAGGCGTGACCTGTATCGGGGACAGAGGGCCGTTGCATGGCCTTGCGCGCGATTGCATGCGCGCTCTTTTGGGGAAGAAAACGACATGCGGATTGAACGCCATTACACCAAGGCTGGCCAATCACCCTATGCGGACATCAGGTTCCGCAAGGCCAAAAGCGAAATTCGCAACCCCGACGGATCGGTGGTGTTTTCCCTCGACAATATCGATGTGCCCGAATCCTGGAGCCAGGTCGCCAGCGACGTCATCGCCCAGAAATATTTCCGCAAGGCAGGCGTGCCCGCACGCCTGAAAAGGATCGAGGAAAACAGCGTTCCCTCTTTCCTGTGGCGCTCGGTTGCCGACGAGGATGCGCTTGCCGAATTGCCCGAGGAAGAACGCTACGGCGGCGAGACTTCCGCCCAGCAGGTGTTCAACCGGCTCGCCGGCACCTGGACCTATTGGGGCTGGAAAGGCAAATATTTCAATACGGAAGAGGATGCCCGCGCGTTCTACGATGAAATGTGCTGCATGCTCGCGCGCCAGATTGCTGCGCCGAATTCGCCGCAATGGTTCAACACCGGCCTGCACTGGGCCTATGGCATCGACGGACCCGGCCAGGGCCATTATTTCGTCGACCCGTTCACCGGCCGCCTGACCAAATCGAAATCCTCTTACGAGCACCCCCAGCCGCACGCCTGCTTCATCCAGTCCGTCCAGGACGACCTGGTGAACGAGGGTGGCATCATGGACCTGTGGGTGCGCGAAGCGCGGCTGTTCAAATACGGCTCGGGCACCGGTTCCAACTTTTCCCGGTTGCGCGGCGCCAATGAACGGCTGTCGGGCGGCGGCAAGTCCTCCGGCCTGATGTCGTTCCTGAAGATCGGCGATCGGGCCGCAGGCGCGATCAAGTCTGGCGGCACAACGCGCCGCGCCGCCAAGATGGTGGTTGTCGACATCGATCACCCGGACATCGAGGAATATATCGAGTGGAAAGTGAAGGAGGAGCAAAAGGTCGCTGCTCTCGTCACCGGCTCCAAGATCGTCCGCAAGCACCTGACCGCCATCATGAAGGCCTGCGTCAATTGTGAGGGCTCCGGCGACGATTGCTTCAACCCCGAGAAGAACCCGGCCCTGAAAAAAGTCATCAAGCTGGCCCGCCGCGATGCCGTGCCGGACAATTACATCCAGCGCGTCATGCAGTTTGCGCGTCAGGGTTACACCGAAATCTCCTTCGACACCTATGATACCGATTGGGATTCGGACGCCTACCTGACCGTGTCCGGCCAGAACTCCAACAATTCGGTGCGCGTCACCGACGACTTCCTGCGCGCCGTGGAGAATGACGACGACTGGGATCTGACCCGCCGCATCGACGGTTCGATCCACAAGACCGTCCGCGCCCGCGAATTGTGGGAAAAGGTTGGCTACGCCGCCTGGGCGTCCGCCGATCCCGGCATTCAATATCACACCACCATCAACGACTGGCACACCTGCCCGGCGTCGGGCGAAATCATCGCCTCCAACCCGTGTTCGGAATACATGTTCCTCGACGACACGGCCTGCAACCTGGCTTCGTTGAACCTGCTGCAATTCCGGGATGCCGAAACAGGCCGCTACGATCTGGCCGCCTATGAACACACCGTGCGGCTGTGGACGCTGGTGCTGGAAATCGCCGTGATGATGGCGCAGTTTCCGTCGAAGGAAATCGCCCAGCTGTCGTATCGCTACCGCACGCTCGGCCTCGGCTACGCCAATGTCGGCGGCCTGCTGATGTCTTCCGGCCTCGGCTACGATTCCGACGAGGGCCGCGCCATTACCGCGGCGCTGACCGCCATCATGACCGGCGTTTGCTATGAAACCTCCGCCGAGATGGCCAAGGAGCAAGGCCCCTTCCCCGGCTACAAGCCGAACGCCAAGCACATGCTGCGGGTCATCCGCAATCACCGCCGCGCCGCCCACGGCAAGGCTGACGGATACGAGAAACTGTCTGTCGCGCCAGTGCCGCTCGACCTTTCCAGCCTTGATGGTCTCGGCGACAATGGCGCCGACCTGAAAGCGCGCGCTGCCGCCGCCTGGGACCGGGCGCTGGCAATGGGCGAGGAGCACGGCTATCGCAATGCGCAGACTACCGTGGTCGCGCCAACCGGCACCATCGGCCTGGTGATGGATTGCGATACCACCGGCATCGAGCCCGATTTCGCGCTGGTGAAATTCAAGAAGCTCGCCGGCGGCGGTTATTTCAAGATCATCAACCGCGCCGTGCCGCAGGCGCTGCGGGTGCTCGGCTACAGCGAAGCCCAGATTGCCGAGATCGAGGCTTATGCGGTTGGGCATGCCAGCCTCGCCCAGGCCCCGGCCATCAACCACACCAGCCTGCAAGCCAGAGGTTTCAGCGAAGAGAAGATCAAGACGATTGAATCGTCGCTGGCTGGCGCATTCGATATCAAGTTCGTCATCAACAAGTGGTCGCTTGGCGAGGACTTCCTGCGCGACGTTCTCAAGGTCCCGGAAGACAAGATCGACGATCCGGCTTTCGAGCTTCTGCCGTTCCTCGGGTTTTCCAGGGCCGATATCG
>CAZTMN010000063.1:0-24190 GCA_964615275.1 uncultured Beijerinckia sp.
GGGCATTATTTCGCCTGGTTGAAGCAGCATCACGCCGATCCGCTGTCACTGCTGGGGCCTAAGAATGCACTTCCCGCAGAAGGGTTTTCCGCGCCGCAGGTCTGGCGCACCAAGGTGCCTGAAGAACTCTATCCCACCGCGTTCATCGAACAGCAGACCCTTGATTTTCTCGATGCCCATGCAAAGTCCGGCGGGGATCAGCCGTTCTTCATCCAGGCGTCGTTTCCCGATCCGCACCATCCGTTTTCGCCGCCGGGCAAGTATTTCGACATGTACGATCCGGCCGATTGCGCGCCGCCGCCGTCTTTCAACGCGGAGATCGCCAATGCTCCGCCGTTGCGCCAGCGCCTGATCGAACAGGCTGCAGCCGGGAAGCGCGATCTGCGCGTTGCGGCATTCGCCTGTTCGGAATCGGAAGTTCGCGAATACCTGGCGCTGACCTATGGCATGATAACGATGGTGGACGATGCGGCAGGACGCATTTTGCGCAAGCTGAGCGACCTGGGTCTCGCGGAGGATACGGTGGTAATATTCACTTCCGACCACGGCGACCTGATGGGTGATCACGGGCTGATGTTCAAACACTGCTTCCACGATGAGGGCATAACGCACGTGCCGCTGATCTGGGCCGATCCGGAACAGCCGCAGGCGCGCACGGCCGATGCACTGACCGGTACGATCGACATTGCCTCCATGGTGCTCGGGCGCGCCGGCATTGCCGGCTATCACGGCATGCAGGGCCACGATGTCCTGGCCATGCTCGACAAGGACGAGACGCCGCCGCGCGCCGGCATCATGGTTGAGGAAGACGAATTGCCGACGAACGCCAATTGCGAGCAATACCTGCGTACGCGCACATTCGTGACAGAGCGCTGGCGGATGACCTATTGGCTCGAGCATGGCTTTGGTGAATTGTACGACCGGCGCGAGGACCCGCAAGAAATCCACAATCTGTGGGACGAACCGTCGGCGGCGGGAGACAAGAACGAGCTGCTCGAGCGCATGCTGGTGGAGAAATTCAAACTAGACAATATGGCGCCTGTGGCGCCCTATTGCGCTTAAAGCTCGTCCGGACTGGAGGGCGGGCGCGGGCCGGATGAGCGGTTCACCTGCCAGTGCCGGCGGGCAGGGCGCGAAATATCGGTACGGTCCGGATTGGTGTATTGAAATTTGCCGCGAATAGGGGCAGATAGGGCTTCTCACGCGGGTGTAGCTCAATGGTAGAGCAGCAGCCTTCCAAGCTGAATACGTGGGTTCGATTCCCATCACCCGCTCCAAATTCTTTGCATTGCTTTCCAATGCGCTGATGTTGCGTTCCACGCGGCTTCCGTTTTTTCTGAAATCACGCCGGGATGTTCATTTTCCGGCGGCATATGCGCTGAAATCGCATGTCACGGCGGCACACAGGCTTGTGATTGGACTTTGCGCGCCAACTTTAGCATGTGACGGCTCAGAACTTCGGAACTTGAGCTGTTGCGAATTCATTCCCGGCTCTGGTTTCTGATTTGAGACGTTTCCGCGCGCAAAACTGGTAACCGCTTTTTCCGGGAACGCGATGTCTGTTTAAGGGCGGCCTGATTTGGAACTGCTGTTTGGATATGGTGCAGGGCTGCTGACGCTGATCAATCCGTGCGTTCTGCCGGTCTTGCCGATCATTCTGGGCACGGCCGTGCGCGAAGAGCGAATGGGACCGGTGGCGCTGGCGGCCGGGCTGAGCGTTTCCTTCGTCATTCTCGGCGTTACCATTGCCGCTGTTGGCCCGGCTATCGGGCTTGATGCCGACCGCATGGCGCAGATCGGCGCGATCCTGATGATCGCATTCGGGCTTGTGCTGCTGGTGCCGGCGTTCAATGCGCGGTTTGCCGCGGCGGCGGCAGGCCTGTCCGGTCAGGCCGACCAGCAATTGAATGCAATCCAGATGAACAGTCTCGGCGGACAGTTCTTCGGTGGCGTATTGCTCGGGGCAGCGTGGAGCCCGTGTATCGGCCCAACCCTTGGCGGCGCGATTGCCCTGGCATCGCAAGGCAATTCTTTGCTCTGGGCTGCCGCGATTATGGCCAGCTTTGCGCTTGGAACCTCGACCATCATCCTGCTGCTCGCCTATGGCGCACGCGAGGCGATCGTCCGCCGCCAGGCCGCATTTCGCATACTGGCTGAAAAGTCCAAGGCGATCATGGCCTGGGCCCTGATTTTCGTTGGCCTTGTCATTTTGCTGGGCCTGCACAAGGTAGTGGAAGGCTGGGCGATCCAGTTGCTTCCGGTTTGGCTGCAAGACCTGTCGGTCTCGCTTTGATTGGTGCAAGGAAGGAAAGGAGAGTTTTGAATGAAGAAATTCGTGTCAGGCTTTTTGGCTCTGGCGTGGCTTGCAATCGCACCACCTGCTCTGGCGCAGTCCGGTCCGGGATATGTGGATTACAAGCCGGGACTTGTTAAGGAGACGGTTGCGAAAAAGCAGACCGCCATCCTGTTTTACAAGTCGACCTGGTGACCAACCTGCGCGCGTCAGGATCGCGTGCTTAGAAAGCTCCGTGCGGGCTCCAAAAAATACAAGAACGTGAAAATTTTTCTTATCGACTGGGATACCTACAAAGGCCATCCGGTCACGACCGGCCGTAAGATACCGCGCCGGTCGACGCTGGTCTTGCTGAAAAACGGCAGGGAGACCGCCCGTCTGGTGGCGGCGACCGGCGAGGGACAGCTGAAAGGCATCCTGGAAAAAGCCCTGAAGTGATCAGGGCGTAGGTCCAGCGAGTATTCGGGCCCGGCATTTCCGCCGGGCCTGTTTTTTGTCGATCTGGCGCCGGGCTCCGAAATTTACACTTCTTCGATGTGAATCCGGACGGGATTGCGCGGCGCGCCGTGGACATTGCTGCCGCCTTTGTGGCACGTTCGCTGCAATCTTTTCGGGCGGAGCAACATGGCCGGCGATATTCTTGAATTCACAGACGTTACCGTTCGCTTCGGCGAGGAAACGATCTACGACCAGCTGACATTTTCCGTTCGTAAGGGCGAGTTTCTTTGCATTCTCGGCCCCAGCGGGTGCGGCAAGTCGACGTCCCTGCGGTTGATGGGCGATCTTCTGCAAGCCGATGGCGGCGAAGTGTCCATCGCCGGGCTGCGCCCGTCGGAAGGTTGGGACCGGCTCGCCTACATTTTCCAGTCGCCCCGGCTTGTGCCGTGGCGCAATGCGATCGGCAATGTCATGCTTGGCATGGAATTGCGGTTCGACAAGCCGGACAAGTCCGGAATGGAACGCACGGCGCGGCAATTGCTCGACCTGGTCGGATTGTCGCGAGACATGGACAAGTACCCGGCGATGCTTTCGGGTGGTGAGCGCCAGCGGGTCGCGATCGCGCGCGCGCTCAGTGTCGATCCGGACATCATCCTGATGGATGAGCCGTTTTCGGCGCTTGATCTGAATACGCGCCATCGCATGCGCGCCGAGATCGAGCGGATATGGCGGGAGACCGGCAAGACGATCATCTTCGTCACCCACGACATTGAAGAGGCTCTGGTGCTTGGCGATCGCATCCTGCTGTTGTCGAACAAGCCGACGCGCGCGCTGGAGACGCTGGAGATCGCCGCGCCGCGGCCGCGCAAACTGGACGGGTCGGACGAATTGAACCACCACAAGAACAAGCTGGTTGCCCTGTTCAAAACATTGGAACAGGATGCAGTTGAGGCGGCGTGAGCCAACCGAAATAGGTTCAGTCAAAGAAAGGAAGACACAATGAAACGCAGTTGGAGTTACGTCGCGGCAGCGACCGGTGCGGTAGCGTTCGGCGCATGGATGACGGGAGCCGGCATGGCGCTCGCCAAGGAAAAGATTACATTCGCCTACCTGGCAGACCCGGCACTGGAAGGCGTTATGTACGCCATCAAGTCCGGCAAGGTGAAATCGGACAAGGTCGAAATTGAGACATCGGCGCTAGCAATCCCGGCGTTGATCCAGTCAACGCCTGCCAAGCGATATGACGTGATCATGAATGCCGTCATGGCCATCCCGTTCGCCAAACGGCGGGGACTGGATCTTGTAGTATTGTCGACTGCGCTGCGCGGTGTCGGCGACCACGGCGCGGGCGTCTGGGTCAAGAAAGACAGCCCCTACAAGACGATCGCCGACCTGAAAGGCAAGAAGATTGGCAATTATGCCTTGCGCGCCACCGGAACGACATGGATCCGGATCGCGCTGTGGAAGAAATACAAGGTCAATGTTTCCTACAAGGGCGGTGATTTCAACTGGGTGCAGATTCCCGCGCCGGCGCTATTGTCGGCGCTGGAATCAGGCCGTGTCGATGCTGCCACGCTCATTCACGCACAGGCGTTCAAGGCGCGCGGAACCGGAAACTACCGCGTGCTGGCGCGAACCAACAGCGATATCCGCGAATTGTTTGGCGCGCCGAGCGTATCGGCCGTCAACGTGACCTATCCGGAAAAGCTGAAGGCCCGGCCGGAAGCGTTCAAGGAATTCGGCCGCATGCTGCGTGCATCGGTGAAATATGCGCAGGCCAATGCCGATGCTGTCGGAAAGGAACTGGCCAAGACCAAGAAAATCGATTCGAAGTATTTTGCAGCCTGGATGAAGGATTATTCCTTCTTCCCCGGCTATGTCAGCGCTGCCGACAAGAAAGCGATGACAACCGTCTGGACGATGTCGCGCGACATGGGAATCTTGAAGAAGATACCGGACGTCAACAAGGTCGTGTGGGAACACGCGGTTACCAAATAGGCGCGAATTCGGCTGATGTCTGCATTGACGTCCCTGCCCGCGAAGCGGCGCGCCCGTTTCGCGGGACACATTTTTGTGCTGGCCTTCCTGGCGGTTTGGGCAGCGTATAGCTCGTTCGTCGAAGCCTATACGATGCCTGGTCCCTGGGAGGTGGCGAAACGGCTGTGGCAATTCCTGGCCGATGCGCACGAATTGAAGCACATGCTGTATTCGTTCGCCCACATCATCGCGGCGGTGGTGATATCGTTTTTTGCCGGCAGCGCCCTGGCGTTCCAGGCGCATTACCTGCCGGTCTTCCGGCTGATGATCTTCGGACGGCTCAACCCGTTTTTGAATTCCTTTTCCGGAATTGGCTGGACGTTCCTGGCGATTATCTGGTTCGGCATCGGCGATTCTACTGTTGTGTTCGTCATCTCGATGGTGCTGATACCGTTTGCGACCATCAACATGCGCGAAGGGCTGGCCAATCTAGATGGCGAGATGGTCGAGATGGCGCGCAGCTTCACGCGCTCCCGCTGGCGGCGCTTTTTCAAGGTTATCCTGCCGCTGCTGTTTCCCTTCATCTTTGCAACCATTCGCATCAGTTTCGGTGTTGCGTGGAAGGTGGCGCTCACGGCGGAATTGTTCGGCGGCAATACCGGCCTTGGTTATCTGCTCAACCTGGCGCGGACGGATTTTGACATGCCGCTTATTTTGGTCGTGATCCTGGTTATCATCGCCTTCGTCTATTCCACCGACCGGTGGATATTCGCGCCGGTGCAGGCCTATCTTGCGAGGCATCATGGCGCGCCCTGATAAAACATCGCAGGCCGGGGTAAGGAGCGTTGCCCTGGCGCGCTTGTTCGGCGAAGGGCTTGTCGTCACCTGCATTCTATTCTGGTGGCTGCTGGCCCGCAACATGCCGGACTTTGTCATGCCGGGTCCGTGGCCCGTTGCCGTGCGACTTGCCGAATTGTTTTCCGATCCCGGTTATCTCGCCCATGTCGCCACCACTTCGCTCCGGCTGATTTTTGCAGTCATCCTCAGCGTGCTCATCGGCACAGTACTGGCGTTCTTGCCGGTCTGGATGCCGGCGACTGACGTCATCGTTCACGAGCGTATCAAACCGTTTTTGAACTCCTTTCCCTCTGTCGGATGGGCAATTCTGGCGGTCATCTGGTTCGGGCCATCGCATCTGACGGTCATATTCATCATGGTCATGATCCTGACGCCGTTTTGCCTGGTCAACGTGTCCGAAGGGCTGAAGGAGCTCGACCAGGAAGTGATCGAGATGGCGAACAGCTTCACCCGGCGCCGGGTGAGGGTGTTGTTCAAGGTGACCTTGCCGCTTCTCACGCCCTACCTTGTTTCGGCGCTGCGCATTGCCTACGGGGTTGGCTGGAAGATTGCCCTGGTCGCAGAATTGTTCGGCACCGAAAGCGGTCTTGGTTATCTCTTGCAGCAGGCGCAAACCGTCGCCGATGCGACGACGGTGTTTGCGACCTGTCTTGCCATCGTCGTCATATTTTCCGTCGGTGAGAAACTCGTCATCGACCCACTGTCGCGCCGTTACAGCGCCAATCCAGGCGGCGCCGGCTGAGAGTTGAAGGCGTCACTTCAACGCACCGCTGTCCTCAGCGCCGGGCCCAAGCGCTGCGCCGGCATTGGCGGGCAGGGCGGCGAACATGGCCAGGGATGCCAGTGCGGCGGCGGCGATCATGAAAAATCCGGTGGCAATGTCGGCCGGGGTCAATGTTGTTCCACCGCGCCACAACAGGCTGAGGTGAATGGTAAGCGCGGCAAGTCCAACGCCGAAGCTTTGACACAATAGCTGCGCCATTGCGGCAAAACTGGTTGCGCGGCTCATCAGGGCGCGGGGCATGTCGGCATAGGCCAGCGCCTGTATTGCTGCAAACTGGGTGGAGCGGGCAAAGCCGCCAAAAAACAGAATTGTCAGCAGCAACATGATCGGCATTTCCGGCCGTATGAACGCGCAAATGATCAGATACACAACCATCAGGGTTCCGTTCAGCACGAGCAGCCGCGGGAAACCGAGTTTGCTTAGCAACTGGCGAATTATCATGCGGGTCAGAAGGGAGCCCAGCGCGCCAGCCAGTGTGGTCGCGCCGGCGGCGAACGCGCTGTATCCGAAACCCAGTTGCAACATGATCGTAATGAGAAATACGAAAGCGGTCGTGCCGAGATAAAACAGACCGCCGGCGGCGATCGATGCGCGAAATGTCCTGGTCTTCAGCAGGCTGAGGTCGATAATCGGATTGTCGATTTTCCGTGCGCGGCGTACGTAGACAAGGGCGCACAATGCGCCTGCCAGCAACAGCGCGCCGACGGCCTGCGCCGGCAACAGGCCGCGGCCCATCACTTCGAAGCCGAGCATGAGGCAGGCGATACCGGAGGCCACCAGCGTAAAGCCTGCGCCATCAAGCTTGGTGCGCGGCTCGGGATCGACATCGGGTATCTTCCACCAAACCAGCAGGAACCCGGCGAGACCGATAGGCAGGTTGATGTAGAAAATCCAGGGCCAGGAAAAATAGGTCACGATAAAACCGCCTACGGACGGGCCGAACAGCGGGGCCATGGCGGCGGGGATCGTGATATAGGTGATGGCCTTGACCATGTCGCTTCGCGGCGCGGTTTTCATGACGATGGTCCGGCCAACCGGCGTCATCATCGCGCCACCGATGCCCTGCAGGGTGCGGAAGATGACGATTTCAGCAAGCGATTGCGAAAATCCGCACATCAACGAACTGGCGGTAAAGACGACAATGGCGATGAGGTAAATGCGTTTGGCGCCAAAGCGGTCCGCCATCCAGCCGCTGACCGGCACAAATACGGCGAGCGCCATCAGGTAGCAGGTGATCGCCAGGTTGAGCCGCAAAGGGTCGGCATCCATCGAGCGGGCCATGGCCGGCAAGGCGGTAGCGATGGATACGCCATCGAATTGATGCATGAACTGGGTGCAGCCAACGATCAGCGGTATCAGGAACGAATATCGGGCGGCAGCCATTGTGTCGGGCCAGTTCGCGTGGGGTTGTCGTGCAGGCAGTCGCGAAATTCACACCACCGCCGGGGCGCGGGATTGCCTGGATGTGATGCAGACGGAAATACTGGATCAAAAAAAACAGCGGCGAAAATCGCCGCTGTTGCACAAGACCTTTGGATTGCCTAGTGCGGGCTCAGCAGTTGATATTCCGGCACCATGCGCTCGAAAGCCTCGCCCTCGGTCTTGACGCGGTATTGAACTTCGCCGTCGCGGGGCGGCAACACTGCCATGATCTTGCAGGAGGTGACGATCCTGCCGCCAAAATTCACGTCGCATTCGACGGTTTCACCGACCTCAAATCGCGGCTTCAAATTATCGATGCTGCCAAAATCTGCCATGTCGCTCTCCTGTTGCGGCCGGTTGGGCCGGCCATTTCGGTGTTGAGTATGCCGGCGTTAGCCAGCGCCGCGGCGGTTCTCTCCGTCCCTGCGGCTTGCGATTGCGTCCAGCTTGCTTGAGCAATGCTGTATATTCGCCTGATGGCGAAATTCCTGGCGGGCGGATTTTTGATTGCCCTGCCGGTTTTCATCTCATGTTTGGCGTCGCGCGACCGTTCCCCGTGCTGCAAATGTCGCCAAAAATTGTGATTTTCGCCGATGTGAGTAGAAATCGGGCCATTTGAAGGCCCAAACCCTCCCGGTGCTTATTTACGGCACAAAGGCCTGCGGAGTCAAAGTTTCGGCATCCGGGGCGGCGCTGGAGCGTTCCGGCTACCCGCCGTAAACAAAGGTTGCCAGCGTTTACAACAGCGTCGCAGAGCCCATCCACAGCAGTCCGGGCCGCAGTGCAAGCCACCAGCTGGCGCGCTGTCCGGTGAATTTGCCTGCCAGCATCAGCGCGACGCCGCGCAGCATCAGCCGCCCGCCATAGATCAGCACGACCGTGGCTATAATAAACAATGCCATGGAAAGTGCGAGCAAGGCCGTCCGCGTCCAGGGCGAATGTCGCGCGACCGGCAGCAATTCTTCGAAAATCATCGAGAACAGGACCGCAAAGGCCAGGACCGCGATGCCAGGCCACACGATCCACTTGTTGCGGCGTGTCTGCGGGGTCTCGAACAGCAGCCAGATTACCGCAACGGATCCGTATAATATGGCGATCGCATTCAGCGCCTGCCAGGCGCGGCTTTCGAGCAGACTATTGGCGAGTTCCATCATGCGAAATCGTTCGACGCTTTCTCTTGTCCGGTTTTGTTGTTTCTAGAGGGTTTCCAGGAAAAGTGGATACCGGTTTTCTGTCCGGAAACGCGTTCGTTCAAGAATCCCGAGCCGAAGACCGATTCAATGCATGTGTGAATGGCTCTAGTTCCAAAACAGAAGCCCGTGATAGACGATTGCCGACAATCCGAAGAGGGCAAGCGAGGCCGTGAGCCAGCCGAGGCCCGGACGCCAGCTTGCGCCGCCGAGGATTGCTCCCAGGAACAGCCTGCCCGCATAGACGAATGCGGCAGTCGCCGCCAGAAAGCCGGCCATGCCAGCGCCGACCCGGGCAGCATTTTGCCACGATGTCCGCTTTGCGAGCGGTGCAAGTTCCTCGAATAGCATGGAGAAAATTACCGATGCGATCAGCGCGGTTATACCGGCCCACATGAACACGGATTGTCTTCGCGTTCGCGCACCGGCGAAAAGCACGCCGGCGACACCGGCGATCCCCCACACAAATGCGATCAGCGTGGCGATTGACCACCATGTGCTTTGGAGGAAAGCATCCATGCAAAAATCGTCTAAGCCCTGATTTCGATCTGCTGCGTGTGCAGGCCGCCCCGCTACCCCGTACCGCGGGTGCGGTTCGATTTCCTGGTGGCGTTGTCGGTTAGAAATTCGATGATCTTGCTGGCGACATCAATGCCTGTCGCCTTCTCGATGCCTTCCAGCCCGGGCGAGGAATTGATTTCCATGATCACCGGGCCGTGGTTGGAGCGTAGCATGTCGACGCCACAAACATTGAGGCCCATCGCCTTGGCTGCGCCGACGGCAGCGGCCCGTTCCTGCGATGTTATGCGCACAGCGCTCGCTGATCCGCCGCGATGCAGGTTGGAGCGAAATTCGCCCTCCGCGCCCTGCCGTTTCATCGAGGCAATCACCCGGTCGCCGACCACGAAGCAGCGCAGATCCGACCCGCCTGCTTCCTTGATGAATTCCTGTACCAGGATACTGACCTTGGCGCCGCTGAATGCCTCGATTACGGATTTGGCGGACTTCTCCGTTTCAGCCAGGACAACGCCGACGCCTTGTGTGCCTTCCAGCAGTTTGATCACGACCGGCGGGCCGCCGACTTCCTCGATAATTTTTTCCACCTGCTTGGCGTCGTGGGCGAATACGGTTACCGGCAAACCGATCCCGCGGCGGGCAAGTAATTGCAGGGAACGCAACTTGTCGCGCGAGCGGCCAATGGCGACCGATTCATTGAGCGAATAGGTTCCGATGATTTCGAACTGGCGCAGAACTGCGAGCCCGTATTGGGTGAGTGATGCACCGATGCGCGGAATGACTGCATCGTATTTCGGCAGCATTTGTCCATCTAGATGTATTGCCGGATTACTGACCGATACATCAAGCACCAACCGCTTGGTATTCAATATGTCCAGGGTGTGATCATGGGCTTCCGCGACTTCCTTCAGCCGTTTATGCGAATACAGGTTCGGGTTTACCGCGAGCATTGCGATCTTCATCGATCAATGGCTCCCTTCAATATTGGGGCGGGATTGTTCGCCAGCTGCGAAATCAATTACAGGTCTGCCTTCAAGGTAAGATGCGCCCGGGTCGATCAGGAAACGCTTGCGGATAGCGGCACGGCCGAGCAACATGCGAAACCCCATCGTATCACGGTCGGTCAATGACAATTCTATCGGCCAGCGATGTTCACCCAGCGCAATTGTTGTCGACACGATCAATCGCTCTTCTTCGTGTCCGCCGGAATCGGTAATGGTTCGCTTGTCTACCACAGGCGCTTGACACGCACACGAAAGCGTATCGTCGTCCTGGTTCGGGAACAAAATGAAACGCGCCATTTCGCGCCCGTTCTCGATGAGAATTTCAATGCCGGTTGCGTGAATGGCCGACGTCCTCGCGCCGGTGTCGATCTTGGCCTTTATCCGGAACTCGCCCAGTTCGGGTAAGCCGACCCATTCGCGCCAGCCGATAATACCGGCGTTCGGTCCAAAATTTGACACAGCTACCCCGCAAGAATCACCAGCGCTCCGTCATAAATCAATATTCACTGATTTCATGCCGGAAATATGAACGGCTTGCAGATTTTGCCTATAGCCGGTGAAATTTGTAGGCTTTGAAATCTGTAGACTTGATGCGAGCCCGACGTTGGCTCATCGCCCGCTATTCCAGGCGGAATTAAATCGGTGTTAAAATGCTATCGGACGCCGCCTTCCTTGTGAAGCATTTTTTCCAGCAGAACGGGCTCGACATAATTGTCGGAGCCAGCTTTTTCGCGCTGGCGGTACTTTTTGCCTACCTGGTTGGGCGTACGCTGAATTATGTGCTGCGCGACAGGCTTCACGTGGATCGCAAGATTGTCGCGATTATCGTGCGAACTTTCCGGATCGCGATCATAACGCTGGCGGTCATTACGCTGCTGGGTGAATTCGGTATCCAGGTTGCCAGTTTGTTGACGGGTCTTGGCGTAGCTGGTTTTGCCCTGGCGCTTGGCGCCCGCGTGTCGATCAACAATGCGATCACGGGAATGATGGTGAGCGCGCTATCTCCCTACGAGGAGGGCGACATGATCGAGGCCGAGCGGGTGAAAGGAGTGGTGGAATCGATTTCGCTGTTTCAAACGGTCGTCGTTACCAACGAGGGCGAATACGTATCGGTGCCGAACGGACCGATGTGGGCGAAGTCGATCCGCAACCTGTCGCGTGTGCGTCCGGGCGTCCTGGAGTTCACGATCGAAACTGAAATTTTCAAGGGGCTCGGCGCTTTGGTAGCGGCTTTGAAGAGCGCGGCGCTTGAGGAAAAACGCCGTTCCAACATTGCGCCGCCGCTGGTGGAAATCGAGACGGTTACCGCGGAAAAATCAATCTTGCGTGCCGTTGTCTGGTGTGATGGCGAGCATGCAGGCGAAATCGGCGGCGATCTGGCCGAGCGCTTCAAGGGGGTGGGCGAGCAGGCCGGCATCCCCGTAACGTCGGTCGAATGGAGATTTGGCGGAAAGCCCGTGGCGAAAAAGAAGGCCGATGCAGACGAGCCCGGGAACGACGACTTTGGCTAGGATACGCAGCCGGCAGAAGAAATGGAAAGTAATATACCAATGAACAACAGCCCGCGGAGCGCGTGGCTTGTCGCGGCATTGACGGTTGTTGCCGTATTGCAGTCTGCATCCGCTCGAGCGGATACCGTCATGGCGGCAGGTTACATCGAACGTGTCTTTTTTTCCGCAATATAATATTCGCATTGAGGCCAAGCTCGATACCGGCGCGGATTCGTCGTCGATCGATGCGCGTGACATTCGCGTCGAGGGCAAGGGGAAAGACAGGATTGTGTCATTTTCGATTTCCGCTGATGACGGAATGCATCGACGGCTAACGTTGCCACTGGTTCGCTACACGACAATAAAACGGCGGGGCGGTAGCGCTCCATTGCGCCGGCCGGTCGTGCGCATGAAAATCTGTCTTGGCGGCTTGATCACCGAGACGGTTTTCAACCTGGCGGAGAGGACGGCGTTTTCATATCGTGTTTTGCTGGGTCGCACCCTTATGGCAGGGAGATACATGGTCCGTTCCGGCAAAACGCATATGCTGGATGGACGTTGCGCGGGAAAATGACCCGGCTATCATGCCTCCCGCGTGTCGCGCACCCGCTTGGCCTTGAACTCGGTTTTGGGAAGGGTGCCGGGCGGGGTGACGCTGACGCCGACGCGCACTTCGCAGCGCGCCCGCACTTCGGCCGCGACCGCGTTGGCGATGTTGCTGCCGGCATGGTCGGCATGTTCGCAGACGATGGTCATGACATCGAGCCCGGCCTCGTCGCGGGAAATGACGATTTCGTATTCATCGCCAATGCCATCGACGGCCCGGACCGCTTCTTCGATCTGCACCGGATACATCTTTATTCCGCGCAGGTTGATGAGATCGTCGGCGCGCCCGGCAAAGGAACCGACCGCGCGTGCATGGGTGCGCCCGCACGCGCATTTTTCGTGGGTGAAAGTTGCATAATCGCCCACCAGGAAGCGTAGCGCCGGCGAGCTTTCCGAATTCAGGCTTGAGCAAACCGTCAGACCGCGCGCGCCGGGGGCAAGCGACTGCCTGGTGTCGGGGTCGACGGCTTCCCAGATCTGGATATCTTCCATCACGTGGGTTGAAACCTCTTCGCCGGGAACACGGTCGGCCAGGCAGGAATAGCCTCCGACATGGGGCGAGGTTTCCGTGCAGCCGTAAAACTCGACAAGTCTTGCGCCCCACAGGGTTTCGATACGGGTGCGTGTCGACTCGATCCCCATCGCCGGTTCACCGCCGACAAGGATCGTGTGAACGGAGGTCGCGGCCGGGTCCTCACCCATTTCCTGCAGCACGCGTGCCAGGTGCAGGGCGTAAGATGGCGTGCACACCAGCATGGTCGGTTTGAAGCGCAGGATGACGCTGGCGCGCATGCGCGAATCCATGCCGCCGCCGGGAATGACCGGCAGGTCCAGCGTTTCCAGCGCAACCTGTACGCCCCAGGCGAAGACGTGCGGTCCGTATCCGGACATGATGAATGTCGTTTCGCCCTTGCGGAAGCCCATCGCGTGCATGCCGCGCGCATTGGCCCAGGCCCATTGAACCCGGTCGACATGAGTATAGCGGAACGGGCGCGGTGTGCCGGTCGAACCGGATGAGGAAAACAGCATCCAGCCGCGTTCCCCCCATAGCGCGTCGTCGACGGTTGTGTAATTGCCCCAGGGCGGGTTGGCGGCCACGTCAGCCATCATTTCGGACTTGTCGACGACCGGCCATTTCTCCAGATCCTCGATGCCGCGATAATCGGCCGGCGTTTGGCCAAGCCGGTCAAAGCGGGCCCGGTAGAATTGCGAATTCTCGTAGAGGAAAGGTACAACCGCTCGAATCTTTTCGCTCTGGATGGCGAGGATTTCATCCCGTGTGGCGCATTCCAGCGACGGCGACCAGATATCGGGCGTCGCCGCCTGCGAGGGATCGCGCCGGAATTTTTCCAGCGTCTCCAGCCATGTCTTGCGCGTGGCTTCAGCCTTCGCCCCGGTCATACGATCTCTCCCGTTTTCCTGGCGCGGCGCTGGTCACGGCCTGCCGCGCATATTGTCTGGTCTATCGCGGCGCCGGCGCGGATTCGCCAAGCGGCGCGCTCCAGGCGTGGTAGCCGTACACCCAGTCCGCGTTGCCGCCTTCCTTCAGCCATTCGTTGGCCAGCGAGCCGCGCTGGACGGCGGCGGTTCGGTCACGCCGGGTATCCTCGTAGGATACAAGCGCCGCGGCGATTGCGTCTTTATTCGCGGTGTTCAACGCGCGCGCCAGCACCACTGCGTCCTCAATCGCCATGCAGGCCCCCTGCGCCATGAAAGGCACCATTGGGTGCGCCGCATCGCCCAGTAGCGTCACCCCGCCGTCCGACCATCGCTGCATCGGTTCGCGCACGTGAAGCGCTGAACGGGTGACGTCTTCGCAGGCGTCAAGAAGCGCCCGCGCTTCGGGGTGGAAATCGGTATAGGCCGAGCGCAATTCAGCGATATCGCCGGGGAGCGTCCAGCCTTCTTCCGTCCAGTCCTGCCGGGGCGTCGTAGCGAAGACAAATATTTCCCTACCGTGAGTGAGCGGGAAGGCGACGATCTGCCGATCGGGTTCGGGGCCCCACCATTTTACGAAGCTGTCGAGATTGGGCAGATCGGCAACTTTCTCGCGCGGGAAGACTGCGCGCCAGGAAACAAGGCCCGTAAAGCGCGGGGCGTCGGGACCGAATATGGCGTTGCGCACCGGCGAATGAATGCCGTCAGCGCCAATCACCGCGTCTGCCTCGACGAATTCCTCACCGGCGAGATGGAGCCGGGCGTTGGCGCCGTTCGACCCGGCGCTGGTGACGCGGGCATCGAAGCGGATAGTGCCGGGCGCCAGGGCCGCTTCCAGCGCCGCCAGCAGATCGGCGCGGTGTATCGTCAATTGCGGGGCGCCGTATTTGGCTTGCGCAGCAGCGCTCATCGGCAGGCGTGAGGTTTCTTCACCGGTATCCCAGGTGCGGCTGATGCGAAATTCCGGGCGGGCCGCGGTTTCGCGAAGCCTGTCGCCGACACCGACGTCGAGCCCGTTGATCGCGTGAACCGCGTTGGGTGTCAGGTTCACGTCAGCGCCGATGCGGCCAAAAGCTTGCGCTTGCTCATAAATCGTCACGTCATGCCCATACGCCTGCAAGGCGATGGCGGCGGTCATTCCACCAACTCCTGCGCCAGCGATTGCGATTTTCAAGGCGGGCATGGCGGCGATATCTCCATCTTTCTTTGTTCGGACTGCTACCTATGCAGCCCGAAGTCAGCCGGTCAATGCCGGCGGCGATGGCGCGAATGCGCTCAATTGGCGCGGTGTATTGTATCCAGACGGGAAAAAAACGGCTCCCATTTCTGGCGCGATGGGTTAGAACCGCGACTGAAACAGGAGTTTGCCCATGACCGCCACGCCCGCACAACGCCCTCCCTTCCGCGCTGATCATGTCGGTTCGCTATTGCGTCCTCCGGGATTGCGGCAGGCATTTCGCGATCGCGCCGGCGGCAAGCTTGACGAGGCGGCATTTGCCGAAATCCAGGACAAGGCGATTCGCGAGGCCGTGGCCATGCAGGCCGGAAGCGACATGCAGGCCGTCACCGACGGCGAATTCCGCCGCGGCTCCTACTGGGGCCGGTTTGTCGAGGGCCTGAAGGGTTTTGTCATCAAGCCGGCGTCCTTCAAGTTTCGCGACGGCAAGGGCTCGATGCTCGATTTCACCGCGCCTTACGCCGCCGGCAAGATCGTCCGCGACGAGCCCCTTGCGCTTGATGAATATGAATTCATGCGCGAGGCAGTGAAAGCCCATGACGGGCTGATCCCGAAAATCACCGTGCCGTCGCCCTCGACGTTGCACTATTATCGTTTCGACGATTTCGGCGACCGGAGCGTTTATCCCGACGAGGACGAATTCTTTGCCGATGTTGCGAAAGTTTTCCATGATGAGATCAAGGCGCTGACTGATGCCGGATGCCGCTATATCCAGTTCGATGAGGTGGCGGTCGCGATGCTCGGCGATCCGGTGGTGCGCGAACAGACGGTCAAACTGGGGCAGGACCCCGATGCGCTGCTCGGCAAATATATCGATCTGATCAACCGGGCAGTTGAGGGTGCGCCGGCCGATTGTTATTTCGGTGTGCACATGTGCCGCGGAAATCTGAAAGGCCATTTTCTGGCCGATGGCGGCTATGACCTGATCGCCGAGCGCTTCTTCAGCGAGACCGATGTCACCCACTTCCTGCTGGAATACGATTCCGTCCGCGCCGGCGATTTTACGCCGCTTCGCCATGTGCCGAAGGACAAGGGCGTGGTGCTTGGCCTCGTCAGCTCGAAGCGGCCGGAACTCGAAGACAAGGACGAATTGCGAGCGCGCATCGCGGACGCCGCAAAATATTGCGATGCGGAGCGCCTTGCCATCTCGCCGCAATGCGGATTCGCCTCGACAGTCGGCGGCAATCCAGTAACGGCGGAAGACCAAAGCGCCAAACTGCGCCTGTGCGTCGAGGTCGCGGAGAATGTATGGGGGTAACTACCCCCACAGCGCCTTGCTGGCGATATCGGCGCCCTCGCGCAGGGACTTCAGTTTCAGCCACACGGCGTCCTCGATCACCCATTCGCGGTTGGTGAACGTGCCGAAGCCGCAATCGGTGGAGGCAATGACCCGCTCCTTGTCGCCGACGGCGGCAACGGCGTCCTGGATGCGCCGAGCGACCACTTGCGGGTGTTCGACAAAATTCGACGTCGTCTCGATGACGCCGGGGATGAGCACCATGTGATCAGGCAGGGGCTCCTGCTTGAACGCCGCATATTCGTGCGCATGGCGCGGGTTGGCGAATTCTATCGACAGGTAGTTGGCGTTGATCTGGTACAGCGCCGGCAGGATTTTCGCCAGCGGTACGTCGAAGATGTGCGGACCTTCCCAATTGCCGTAACAGATGTGCAGCCGAACCCGGTCCGGCGGAATATCGGCGATGCCCTTGTTGATCACGCCAACCAGTTTTTCGCATTGCTTGACGAATTCGCCGTCGTCCATGTCGCGGTACATCATGGTGCGGTCCATTGCCAGGTCGGGCGCGTCGATCTGCAAGACGAAGCCGGCCTCGTGGATGGCGTCGTATTCGTTCTTCATTTCGCGGGCCAGCGCGTCGAGATAGGCATCGTGCGTGTCGTAATAACCGTTCAACATGGTCGAAGAGATGATACCGGGCGAGGCGGCGGTCATGAACATTTCCTGAAACGCCCCTGCCTGCTCATTGATGCGCTTGGCGCGCGCCAGTTCGCTCTTGATCGCGCCGGTGTCGAGATACTTGATCTCGCTTTGCGCTTCCGGCGCATTCTGCTGCTTGGAGGTGGCGGGAAACCGGCGCAGCAATTGTTCGACAAGGGCGGGGAAACGTTCGAATTCGATGCCGCGGCGGCGGTTCGACACGCCGGCAAAACCGCTCATTCGCTGCGGTACATAGGTCTGGAAGCCGACGCGTTGCTGTTCGCCGTCATTGCCGAAATCGATCCCGGCTTCTTTTTGCCTGTTGATGACGTGGGCGACCGCGGCGTCCATTTCCCGGTCCATTTCGGCCGTGTCGTATGCCTCGCCAGCTTCGCGCAGGACCAGCAGTTCCGACAGTTTCTCGTTGCGCGGCAGTGAGCCGACATGGGTGGTCAGAATCCGGTCTTTGCTCATCAACATGTGGGGTTTCCTGTCAAAGTGTCTGATTTCTTGAAGGTTCGCGCGGCAATCTAGCTGACTTTACCGGTAATTCAAAGGTTGGGGTGGTGCGCTGGCCTGCGACTAAAGGCGTAGCGATTTCGCCGGAACATGCCGGTCGGAGCGGGTGATGCAGCTTGCGCTGTCGTGATATGGGGTACTACACTTGAACGACAGGCAGGGCGGCTTTGCCAGCCCGGCATCGGTTGTCTGCGCCGTGGCATATCCTGCGCGGCAATGGAGAGGGGAAGCGTATGTTTAAGAAGATCGCAATCACCGCGGGTGCTGCGGCGACGGTACTGGGTTACTCGGCCCTGGGCGCTGGCGCACAGAACGTTTCGCTGCGGATGGCGACATGGTTGCCGCCGAAACACCATCTGACCGCCGACACCCTGCCGTCATGGTTCAAGGCCGTTGAGAAGGCGTCGAAGGGAACGTTGAAGATCAAGCTCGACCCGGCGCCGATCGGCAAGCCGCCAGCGCAATATGACATCGTTCGTGGCGGTGCTGCCGACCTTGTATATCACGTTATGGGTTACACGCCCGGTCCGTTCGAGATCGTTCGCGGGGTGGAATTGCCGTTCCTGTCACCCAATGCTGAAATCGGTTCGCAAGCCACATATGACTGGTATGACCGTAATATCGGCTTCGACAAGGAGTTCAAGGACGTCAAGATCGTCACCCTGTTCGTGCATGGTCCCGGCGCGATTCACACCAAGAAGAAGATCACCAGGCTGGAAGATCTGAAGGGCGTCAAGCTGCGTGTTGGCGGCGGCGGAGTGCGCATGGCCAAGGCGCTGGGCGCAACGCCGCTCACGATGCCTGCACCCGCTGCCTACCAGGCAATCCAGAAGGGCGTCGCCGATGGCGCGATGTTCCCCTACGAAGCGATGAAGGGCTTCCGGCTTGCCGAATTGCTCGACCATCACCTGACGATTCCGGGCGGATTGTACACGACCGTGTTCGGCATCATCATGAATCGCAAGAAGCACGACAGCCTGTCGGCCGCGCACAAGAAAGTGTTGACTGACGTTGGAGGTGTTGCCGGGGCGAAAATTCTTGGCGCCGGGTGGGATCGTGCCGATGCGGCCGGTCTGAAGTTCGCCAAGGAAAAGAGAGGTAGCGTAACCGCTCTTTCTGCGTCGGAAATCGCGCGCTGGAAAAAGCAGATTGCGTTCATGGACAAGGCCTGGTTCGAGCGTGCAAAAAAGGCCGGCCTTGATGGTCCCAAGCTCCTGAAAGATCTGAAAGCGACAATCGCCAAATATTCAAAGAAGTAAGAAGTAACAGTTTCGCCGGCCGGATCGTCATGGTCCGGCCGGCGTTGCTTGCAGCCGTGACGACTTGCGGGGGGCAATTCAATGGGGAGGTTTGTCCGGCATTTGGCTCATCTGTCGGCCATGGGCGCGGCGGTGTGCCTGCTGGCGCTGATGTTGCTGACGTTCGTCGATGTTGTGGGTAGGGATCTGTTCAATTCCGCCCTGCCGTTTGCCGTTGAGTTGACCGAGCTCGGCATGGGTTTGCTGATCTTTCTGGGGCTGGCGCTTACCACCCTGGAACGCGGGCACATTTCCGTTGATTTGATCAGCACGTCGGTTCCGGAAATCGCGCGCACGCTGATGGCGTTTCTGACCGCTGTGCTGGGTACGGTGTTTTTCGCGCTGGTTGCCTGGCAATTGTTTGTCCGTGCCTCTACCTTCATGAAGGACGGGCTTGCAACGCAGGTTCTGTTTTTGCCAGTCTATCCGGTGGCTTTCATCATGGCGCTGTCCGCCGTGTTTGTGACGCTGATCTGCATCTACCAGATTGTCCGGCCCCGCGGCGACGGTGAATAGGTCATGGAACCCATTAGCGTTGGTATAATCAGTCTCGTTTTTCTCTTTGTCCTGCTATTGCTGGCTGTCCCCATCGGCATCGCGATGGGGCTTGCCGGCCTTGCCGGCATGGTCGCCATCATTGGCTTCGGCCCAGCGCTGTCCCTGTTCGGTACGACGGTTTACGAGAACACGGTTACATATTCTCTTTCGATCATTCCGTTGTTTGTCCTGATGGGCGCCATTGCCACGCGGGCAGGACTCAGCCGCGAGTTATACGGGGCCTTCAATGCATGGTTTGGCGCGCGCCGCGGCGGTCTCGCCCTGGCGACGATCGGTTCCTGCGGCGCGTTTGCCGCGATTTGCGGTTCGTCGGTTGCGACCGCAGCAACCATGAGCAACGTCGCGCTGCCGGAGATGAAGCGCTACAACTACGCCGATTCCCTGGCGACCGGTTCTGTTGCCGCCGGCGGCATTATCGGTATCCTGATCCCGCCATCGGTTATTCTCGTGCTCTACGGCGTGCTGACGGAAACCTCTATCGGCGATCTGTTTATCGCCGGCTTTCTTCCCGGCATTCTGACGGTTGTTGGCTTCATGCTCGTGATCACGATCGTGACCCGCATCTGGCCGGAGATGGGGCCGCGCGGCGAGAAGACAAGCGGCGCGGAAAAGCTGCGCGCGCTGGGGCAGACGTGGGCGATTGTCCTGCTGTTCGCGCTTGTTATCGGCGGCATCTATTTCGGCTGGTTTACGCCGACCGAAGCGGCGGGCATCGGTGCGGTTGGCGCATTCGCGATTTCCGCCATGCGCGGCCGGCTGAATTACGAGAACGTTCGCGATTCCCTGCTGGAGACGATCAAGACGACATCAATGATCTTCACCGTGCTGATTGGCGCGCTGACGCTCAACAACCTGATGGTGTTTTCGACCTTTGCCGCCGGCCTGTCGAATTTTGTTTCCGGGCTGCAATTGCCGCCGATGGTGGTGATGGCGATCATATTGCTGCTCTACCTGGTGCTGGGTTGCGTGCTGGATTCGCTGGCGATGATCCTGTTGACGGTTCCGATCCTGTTCCCGATCGTCACCAATCTCGGCTTCGACCCGGTCTGGTTCGGGATCATTGTCGTGATGGTGGTGGAACTGGGCCTGATCACGCCGCCGATCGGCATGAACGTTTTCGTCATCAAGGGCATGGCGCCAGATGTGAAACTTTCGGCGATCTACGCCGGCGTCATACCCTTCGTGATTGCGCAGATCCTGCTGATCATCGCCGTTTTCCTGCTGCCGGACATTGCGCTGTGGTTGCCGGAAACCGCCAAGGTCTGGCGATAACCTGACGGCGGTAGCGCATGACCCAAAGCATATTGATAACCGCGGGCGCCGGCGGCATCGGCCTTGCCACGGCGCTGTCCTTCGCGCGCAATGGTGCGCGCGTGCATATCTGCGACGTCAATGCCGATGCGCTGAACGCGGTTACCTCAACAGAAGCCGCGATATCCGGCACGCTCGCCGATGTCAGCAGCGAAGACGACGTCGAGCGCCTGTTCGAGGATGTCGCGGCCGCGCTGGGCGGGCTTGACGTGCTGGTCAACAACGCGGGCGTGTCCGGGCCGACCACGCCGGTGGAGGACTTCGGTCTCGACGACTGGCAATCGGTGATGCGTGTCAATCTCGACGGCACGTTCATGGTGACAAGGCGCGCCATCCCGCTGCTGAAACAATCGGACGCCGCCTCGATCATCATCATGTCTTCGGTGGCGGGCCGCTACGGATACGCCAACCGCTCGCCGTATTCGACATCGAAATGGGGGCTTGTTGGTTTTGCCAAGACGCTGGCGCTGGAGCTGGGGGAATTCGGCATCACCTGCAATACGATCCACCCCGGCGCGGTGGAGGGCGAGCGGATCTCGCGCGTGTTCGAGGGCCGGTCGGCGCTGTCGGGCCGCAGCATCGAAGAAGAGCGGGCGCTCGGCATGGAGAACCAGTCGATCAAGCGCTTCACCGATCCGAACGATATCGCCGAATTGATCCGCTTTCTGACCGGCCCGCACGGGCGCACGATATCCGGCCAGATTTTCCCCATCGACGGCGATTCCAAGGCCGCGCAATAGGGCCGGGTCAAGCTTTGCAGCGTTGCGCGCCGCGGGCGAATGTTTCATATTCCGCGCAACAGCAGCATCCGCGGCAGGGTGCGCCTTTGCAGGGAAGAAACATGACCAGATTTGCCATCAGCCAGCCCGTAACGCAGATGGAGGCGCCCCGCCTTGTTTCCGGCAAGGGCCGGTTCACCGACGATGTGAAGCTCGACAACCAAGCTTACGGCTATTTCCTGCGCTCGCCGCACGCCCATGCGGATATCGTTTCCATAGACGTGCGCGCCGCCAAGCAGATGCCTGGTGTCATCGACATTCTTACCGGGGAGGATTACGCCGCCGACGATCTGGGCCCGGTAACCGGCGCCTCGCCGCTGAAGCGCCGCGACGGCAAGCCAATGTACCGGCCGTGGCGCCCGGCGCTGACAAAGGACAAGGTCTCCCATGTCGGCCAGGCCGTCGCTATCGTCATCGCGGAAGACCTTTGGGCGGCAAAGGACGCGGCGGAGGCGATCGAGATCGAATACAGGCCGCTGCCGGTTTCGCTTTCCACCGCCGATTCCAACCAGCCCGGCGCGCACCAGATCTACGCCGATTGCGAGCTGAACGAAGCGGCCTTCGTCGAGCGCGGTGACGGCAAGGCGGTCGATGCGGCAATCGCCAAGGCCGCCCATGTCGTGCGCGAGCGCTTCACCATCTCGCGCGCGGCGGCGATGACTATGGAGCCGCGCGCCGTCAATGCGCAATGGGATGCCGGCCGCGACCATTACACGATCTATGCCTGCCACCAGCGGCCATACGTGTGGCGCAGCGTGATGACCCAGCACCTGTTCAAGATATCCGAACACCAGATGACGCTGATTGCCGGCGATGTCGGCGGTTCCTACGGCATGAAGGGCGGGCTGTATCCGGAAATTCCGGTCGCCGCATGGGCCTCGAAGCGCACGGGACGGCCGGTGAAATGGACCTGCGAACGGACCGAGGCGCTGATCTCCGACGACCAGGGCCGCGACATGGTGGTCGATGCCGAACTGGCGCTCGACAAGGACGGCAATTTCACCGCCGTCCGCTATCGTTCTAACAACAATGTCGGCGGCTTCGTCACCATGCTCGGCTTCCTGTCGACCGGCAACGTGCTGGCCAATTGCGAGGGGCCGTACAAGACGCCGGTTTCCCACGGCGAGGGCCACACGGTGCTGACCAATACGCTGCCGGTCTCGAACTATCGTGCGCCGGGCGGCGCGCCGGGCGTCTACGTGCTGGAAGTCCTGGTTGAACTGGCGGCGCAGGACATGGACATCGATCCGGTTGAATTGCGGCGGCGCAATTTCGTCAAGCCGTCCGACATGCCCTACAAGGGCATGATCGGCGCGGGGCTCGATTGCGGCGATTTCGAAGCGACCATGGACAAGGCGCTTGCCGCCGCCGACTGGAAGAACCGCGAGAAGCGCCGGGCCGATGCAAAAAAACGCGGCAGGATTTTCGGCTGCGGGCTGTCCACCACTATCGACCCGAGCGCCGGGCCCTCGCCGGAGACGGCGGAACTGCGTTTCGACCCTGGCGGCACGCTGACCATCCTGTGCGGCTCGACGGCGCAGGGGCAAAGCCATGAAACGATCTACATGCAGATCGTCTCCGAACATCTTGGCATCGATGTTGAAAAGATCCGCGTCGTCGAAGGCAATACGGAAAAACTGTCCTGGGGAACCGGCACGGGCGCGGCGCGCACGGCCACCATTGGCGGTACCGCCGTGTTCAACGCCACCCAGAAAGTGATCGCCAAGGCCAAGCGCATTGCCGCGCACATGATGGAGGCGGGCGCCGAGGATATCGAGCTGAGGGACGGCAGGTTCTCCGTTGCCGGCACCGACAAGAGCGTTGATCTCGACCAGGTGGTCAAGAGCGCCTTCAATCCGGCAAGCCTGCCGCCGGATATCGAGATCGGTCTTTATGAAAACGCCACGTGGTCGCCGGAGGCCGGCAACGTGCCGAACTCGGCCCACGTCTGCGAGGTCGAGATCGATCCGGAAACCGGCGTTACCGAAATTACAAAATACATTGCCGTGCACGATGTCGGCGTCGAGCTGAACCCGCTGCTGGTCGACGGCCAGGTGCATGGCGGTATCGCGCAAGGGTTGGGGCAGGTGCTGATGGAGCACATTGTCTACGATGAGGACGGGCAGAACCTGACGGGCTCGTTCATGGATTACGCCATGCCGCGCGCGTCCGACCTGATCAACTACGACGTCGATCGCAACCCGATCCCGACCAAGACCAACCCGCTGGGCGTCAAGGGCGCGGGCGAATGCGGCACGGTCGGCGCGCTGGCGGCGGGCATGAACGCCATCAACGACGCGCTGAAACCCTTTGGCGTGCGCAACTTCCAGATGCCGGCAACGCCGGCAAGGGTTTGGAAGGTTGTGAATGGGGGAGGGTAGGTAACGGCTTTATGACTTCTTTCCCCATTCGCGGGTTTTGTCTTCGCTCAGCCCCGACACGGTGTGAGGAGACTTCGCGGAACGGGAGCACGCTTGGCAAACCTCACCCTCATCCTGAGGAACACGGCCGGCAAGCGCAGCGTCCGGCTGTGTGTC
>CAZTMN010000064.1:0-23815 GCA_964615275.1 uncultured Beijerinckia sp.
AAGACCACGCTGACCGAAAAGCTGCTGCTGTTCGGCGGAGCGATCCAGCTCGCCGGCGAAGTCAAAGCCAAGGCGAACCGCCGGCAGACAAAGTCCGACTGGATGGCGATCGAGCGCCAGCGCGGCATTTCGGTGGTGACCTCCGTCATGACTTTTGAACACGGCGGCAACGTCTTCAACCTGCTCGACACGCCAGGCCATGAAGACTTTTCCGAAGACACCTACCGGACACTCACCGCCGTCGATTCGGCGATCATGGTGATCGACGCAGCAAAGGGCATCGAGGCGCGCACCCGCAAGCTTTTTGAAGTCTGCCGGCTGCGCGACATACCGATCGTAACCTTCGTCAACAAGCTGGACCGCGAATCCCGTGATCCTTTCGAATTGCTGGACGAAGTCGAGGAGACCCTGGCTCTCGACGTTTCACCCCTGACCTGGCCGATCGGTAGCGGCCGCTCTTTCGCGGGAACCTATGACATCCGCAAATCCACCGTCCGCCTGCTCGAGAGCGATGCCGAACCGATGAAGGTCAACGGCCCGGATGATCCGAAGATTGCCGAACTCCTGCCAGAGCATGAACGCGAAGCCTTCAGTGAAGAAATATCCCTGGCTGTCGAGGCGCTCAAACCGTTCAGCAAGGAGGCTTTTCTCGAAGGCCACATGACACCGGTGCTATGGGGCTCGGCCCTGCGCACCTTTGGCGTCAAGGACCTGATCGACGCCCTGGCGGAATTCGCGCCGCCGCCTCGCGCCCAGGAGGCTGCCACCCGCACCGTCGACCCGCGTGAAAACAAGATGACCGGCTTCGTCTTCAAGATCCAGGCGAACATGGACAAGAACCATCGCGACCGGATCGCCTTCATGCGGGTATGTTCCGGAACGCTGAAGCGCGGCATGAAGGCGCGGCTGGCGCGGACCGGCAAGCCAATGGCGCTCAACGCGCCGCAATTCTTTTTCGCCCAGGAGCGTGCAATCGCCGACGAGGCCCATGCCGGTGACGTTGTCGGCATACCAAACCACGGCGCACTGCGTATCGGCGACACGTTGAGCGAAGGCGAAGATATCGTGTTCCGCGGCGTGCCGAGCTTTGCCCCGGAAATCCTGCGCAGGGTGCGCCTGACCGACGCGATGAAGGCAAAAAAGCTGCGCGAAGCTTTGGTCCAGATGGCCGAAGAAGGCGTCGTCCAGCTTTTCATCCCCATGGATGGTTCACCCGCCATCGTCGGCGTTGTCGGCGCACTGCAACTGGACGTTCTCAAAGAACGCCTGCAGGTGGAATACGGTCTGCCGGTTGACTTCGAGCCCAGCCGGTTTGAGCTCGCCCGCTGGGTTTCTTCCGAAGACAAGGCCGAGCTCGACAAGTTCCAGCGTCAGTTCCGCTCCGCCATGGCCGAGGACCTCGATGGCGCGCCGGTCTTTCTCGCCCCCTCGGCCTGGTCGCTCAACCACGATGCTGAGCAATGGAAGAACGTCGCCTTTGCCGATGTGAAGGACTATCAAAAGCAGTAACGCTGCCGCCAGCGGGTGTCAGCCGTTGCGCCCAGCACCAGGACGGGCGAGACCTCTATGGCGACAACGGACAGCAAAGAGCCGGTGACCGATCCGCCAAAACCCACGCGCGGCACGATCACATTTATATTCCTGACCGTCTGCATCGACGCGGTGGGATTTGGCATCGTCATTCCCGTCTTGCCCGACCTCATCGCGGAGGTCTCGAATACCGGCATCAGCGGCGCCGCGCTTTGGGGCGGATATCTCAGTTTTTCCTACGCGATCATGCAATTCGTCTTCGGCCCGGCGATCGGCAACCTGTCGGACCGCTACGGCCGCCGCCCGGTCCTGCTGATCTCACTGTTCATGCTGGCTGCCGATTTTCTCATCATGGCCCTGGCGCCGTCGCTACTGGTCCTGTTCATCGGCCGGATACTGGCCGGTATTGCCGCCGCAACGCATTCCACGGCCAATGCCTTTGTCGCTGACATCAGCAGCCGCGAAGATCGGGCACGCAATTTCGGTATCATCGGCGCTGCCTTCGGCATCGGATTTGTCATCGGACCGGTAATCGGCGGCCTGGCGGGCGAATATGGCACCCGCGCCCCGTTCTACACGGCCGCCGCCCTTGCGTTTGCCAATTTCTGCTTTGGCGCCCTGGTGCTTCCCGAAAGCCTGGCCCCGGACAATCGCCGCAAGTTTGAGTGGAGGCGCGCCAACCCCGCTGGCGGATTTGCCCAGTTGCGCAAGGTACCGACGGCGATGTGGTTCATGCTGTGCCTGTTCATCTTTGAAATCGCCAATTTCTCCTATCCCGCCGTCTGGGCCTATTACACCCGCGAAGCATTCAAGTGGTCCAGCGCCGAAGTCGGCCTGTCGCTGGCTGCGTTCGGGCTTGGAATTGCCTTGGTGCAGGGCTGGCTGATCCGGCACATCCTGGCCTGGCTCGGCGAAGCCCGGACCTTGATATTCGGACTGCTCATCGGCATTGCCGGGGCTATCGGATTCGGCCTGGCCACCGAGGGCTGGATGGTCTATGCGCTGCTGCTGCTCAGCGCTTTGGGCGGCGTTGCTACACCTGCGTTAAGCGCACTGATGGCCAATTGCACGCCCGACGACGCACAGGGCGAACTGCAAGGCTTGCGGACAAGCGTCCTGGCGATCGTCATGATCATATCGCCTTTGGTCATGACGCAATTATTCGGATTTTTCACGCGGGAGGGAACGCCGGTTTACCTGCCGGGCGCACCGTTTCTTGCCGCAGCATTGTTAACTGGCCTGGCGTTGATCCCGTTTTTCGCCGGCTTGCGGCGCACCGGCGCAACATCAACCCGGGGGAAATAACGCTGTCCCCCTCCGGGCTCAGTGTGGGCTTCAAAGCGCGTTGTTGTAGGACTTGCGTGAAAAGAGCGTCAGGAAACAAATTCTCAGGTCGAGCCACATCGACCACTTGTCGATATACTGCAAATCATGCTCCACGCGGGCCGCCATTTTTTCCCGTGTGTTGGTTTCGCCACGATAGCCGTTAATTTGCGCCCAGCCGGTTATACCCGGTTTGACATTGTGGCGGCGGGCATAATTGGCAATCTTGTTGTTGAACATCTGGTCGTGCGCGAGCGCATGCGGCCGCGGACCGACCAGCGACATGTCCCCGCGCAGCACGTTCAGTAATTGCGGCAGCTCGTCGATGTTGGTGCGCCGGATGAAGCGCCCGACACGGGTCACGCGGGCATCATCCCGGCTCACCTGGGTCACCACGCGGCCATCTTCCATCGTTGTCATCGAGCGGAATTTGTAAATCCGGAAAGGCTCCTGATTGAACCCATAGCGCCGCTGCAAAAACAATACGGGACCGCGTGAATCGAGCTTTATTGCAACCGCGATAATCGCGAATAGCGGCGACAATGCCAGAAGAGCTGCGGACGATGCCACAATATCAAAGATCCGCTTTTGGTATATCTCCAACGGGGTAGCGGTTTTCGCGCAAGATTGAGGCTGTAGATCGATCCGATCTGGCTGGTTTGGACATTTGCCACGCCGTCAAACATGCGCTCGGGCACGAGATGAATTGTGGCCGGCACCATCTGCAGGGCACTGAGACACGCTTCGATTGCCGCGCGCTGGGTCAGCGGCGCCAGGATGAATATGTCCTCCGGCCGCATCACCGGGGCCGAAGCTGCTGCCAGCGCAAGATCATCCTCCAGCGATTGTGGCTCGCGGATTATGGCCGAAGCGACAATCTCAATACCCTGGGACCATGGCTGGTGCCGCTCCACAAATGAGCGGACATCGTCCTCAAACCCGATCAGAAACACTCGCCGGTTGGTAATGCGCCCGGCCTCCGCTTGCGCCCGCACTATCCGCACCATGACAAGCCGGATCATGCACACAAACGCAAACCCGCCACAGTAAAACAGGATCGCCGTACCGCGCGAAACAAGATCCGAAGTCTTGGTGAGAAAAGCCAGGAGCACGGCCGTTAACAACGCCATGTTCCAGAGCAGAAACACCCGGCGGACATGGCCACTGAAAAGCAGATAGTGATTGAGCGAATATTCACCGCGCAAAATTGCCGTCACGACAAACAGGATCGCGATAACCGCACCTTGTACCTGAAGGTACCCCAATGGGGTCGCCACTCCAAAGAACAAATGGTGGTAGACCCAGCCTGACGCAGCCGCACTGACTAGAACAGCGGAAAAATCGCAAACGACGGCAAGCACACCAAAGAACGTGTGCGCCAAACCCGGCCACTGCCGGGACCGGCGGGCTCTGCGCCGGTTTGGCGTCGAAAGGGAGCTGCTCCGGGTCCCAGCCAGGGACAGTTCCCCCTGTCTTTGGGCAAACGACATGTGTTTCAATCCAGAACGAATCCGCTCTAATTTGGCCACACGGCCAGCGGATGGACTATCGGTGCTGGAAGTTGAGCAACTGGTGTGCCACGAAATCGCCTGTGTGTAGCCGGAACATCGCTTCGCGGTCCGGCTTGACGGCCGAAACTTGCAGCCGCATCGTAAGGGAAACTTCGAGGAACAAAACGTGATTCGACCACAAGCCTCAGCACAGCGCTCGCTTGGTGTCGCAATATTCAGCGCTGCAGCGCTGATTGCCGTCACCGTTTTCGCAAGCGCCCGGCCCTTTACCCCGGCCGAGCATCGCCATTCGCCGTATAGCGGCGTCATTCCCCATTGCAGCGATCGATCCGTACTGCACCGCATTCAGAGCAGGTTCTCCGAACGGGAACGCAAATACTGGCACACCGGCAAGAGAATCGTTCGTTTTTATCGGGCGCGCCAGATCGGTTACCGGTCGAATGGGCTCGACTTCATTCCCAAGCGCTATTGTGCGGTACGTGCCCGTTTCAATGACGGCCGGCGTCGTCGCATTACCTATTCCATCGGCGAAGACTTGGGCATGGCCGGATTTGGATGGGGCGTCGAATGGTGCGTCCATGGACTTGACCATAACTACGCTTACGCCCCGAATTGCAAAATGGCGTTGCCTTGATTTCTTGATCAGCGCACCTGCAAATTGCTAATGGGATGGAACCGGCACAAAAGCGCTGGCGCCTCCGTACCTCCGCTTGCGTTTACAGGAGCAATCTATTGCCAGTGATTTCCAGACTGTTGCGTGTAACTGTTCTTTTCCTGGGTTTGGCGGCCCTTGCCAGTACCGGGGTCGTTGTCGACATTTCCGCAGACGCACAGGGCTATCGTTCACGTGACGACCGGTTGTTGGACCGCAAACCGCGCCGCGACTTTCGTCGTGACTATCGCCGCCGCGACCGGTTTCGCAACGACAATCGCCGCAGCGGCGGACGCAATTTCCGCCGGCCGGGCAGCCGCGACTACGGTTCCGTACCCGGCCGCTTCGATTTCTATGTGTTGGCCCTGTCCTGGTCGCCGAATTTTTGCGCTTCCCCGGCCGGCAAGCGTTCACGCACTCAGTGCCGGATCGGCGCCGGAAACCGTTTTGTCGTGCACGGCCTGTGGCCACAGTTCCATCGCGGTTCACCCTCCTACTGCAATGAAAGCAACCCGTCGCGCGCAGCGCTAACCAAGGCGGACGCCTTTCCCGAGGTCGGCCTTGCCCGGTATCAATGGCGCAAGCACGGATCCTGCTCCGGCTTGTCGCCATCGGCCTATTTTGATCTCGTCCGCAAGGCCCGCGACAAGGTCGTGGTCCCGCCAGCGCTGAAAACCGTCAATCGCCCGGTGCGCGCCGATCCGTGGAAAATCGAAAAAAGCTTTCTCGCCGCCAATCGTCAGATGCGTCCCGACAACATTGCCGTAACATGTATTCGCGGCCGGTTGCAGGAAGTGCGGGTATGCATGAGCAAGGATCTCCGGTCTTTTGTATCTTGCCCGGAAGTTGACCGCCGCGCCTGCCGCTCTGACACCGTCAATATTTTGCCTCCACTATAAGGGGCGGATCGGTTTCGCCAACCAGTCTGGGGAGCGGGACTTCCGATTTCAAATCAACAACCATAAAGCGAACAACCACAATATGACACGATCTGAATGAATTACCGGCACGCATTTCACGCCGGCAATTTCGCCGATGTCATGAAACACGTGTTCCTGTCGCGGATACTCGAATACATGAAGCGCAAGGATGCACCCTTGCGCTTCATCGACACCCATGCCGGTATCGGCAAGTACGATCTTTCCGGCGATGAAGCAAACCGGACCGAAGAATGGCGTGACGGTATTGCCAGGCTACTGGATCACATCCCGCCGGCCAGTATCGAGCATTTGCTGCATCCGTATTTGAACACGGTACGCGAATGTTTCAGCGGCGCAAATCGATCCAATGAGAGCAAGAACTATCCCGGCTCCCCGGCACTGGCTCAATCGCTGTTGCGGCGGCAGGACCGGATGATATTCTGTGAATTGCATCCAGCCGACCGTCGAAAACTCACCCGCAATTGCGGGCGCGACAAGCGTGTCAAAGTGGTCGAGATAGACGGCTACACTGCATTGCGCGCCTACGTGCCGCCAGTCGAGCGCCGCGGTCTTGTCTTGATAGACCCACCCTTCGAAGCGATCGATGAGTTCACCAATCTCTCCCGCAATCTCGTGACAGCCTGGAAGAAATGGCCTACCGGTGTTTACGCCATATGGTATCCGGTCAAGGATCCGCGCGCCATCGATCGCTTCTACGAGACGCTAACGAATGGCGATATTGGCGATGTCCTGCGGCTGGAATTGAATGTCCGCCAGGTCGAAGCCGATAAAGGGCTTGCCGGCAGTGGAATGGCCATCATCAATCCGCCCTATGTTCTTGAGGGGGAAGCACAAGCAATCTTGCCCCTCCTTTGCAGTGCGCTAGGGCAGAATGCACATGCTGGATATCGGGTTGAACAATTCAGCACGGATCGGCGATAATCATATCGACCGAAACACACGAATAGGCCCGCTCAGGAGGAACAATGCTATTTCGCTATTCAAACGGCTCGCCATTCGCCCGCAAGGCGGCCATCGCCGCCCATATGCTGGGTCTGACGGACAAAATGGAATGGGTCGATCATGCCGCCGATCCGGAGAATTCAACCCGCCATGCCCATCCACTGCACAAGGTGCCGATGCTGATCCTGGATGATGGTTCGCAAATCTACGATTCGCCCGTCATCATGGAATATTTCGATGCGCTTGCCGGCGGCGGCAAGTTGTTCCCCGCCAGTGGCGATGAACGTTACAAGGCGCTGGCGCGGCTGGTATTGGCTGACGGTATTGCGGAAGCCGCGGTGCTGATCATGTATGAAGGCCGCTACCACGAGGGCGAACAGGTTTCGCAAACATGGATCGATCATCAGAAGGGCAAGATCGAGCGCACGTTGGCGCATTTCAATGCAAACACACCCGGCGCGTTTGATGGCGCGGCAATGGGATTGTTTTGCGCAATCACATTTGTCGACCGGCTCCAGTACGTACCGGATTGGCGTGACAACAATGCGTCTCTGGCTGTCTGGTTCGACAATGTGAAGGCCGGCGAAGCTGCCGTGAAGGCAACAGAGCCATAGCGCCAATGCAGGACCGTTTCGGAAATTCCATCACCTGCACAAGCGCAGACGCCGCGGCTCTGTACACCAGCGCTCTCGATCTGATGCTTACTGCCTGGCCGGGCGCCGAGCCCTTGCTGGAGCAGGCATTGAAGGAGGATCCGGCGTTCGCCCTGGCACACATTGCCCGGGCGCGCGTCCTGCAAATGCAAGGCAGGATGGATGAGGCGCACATGGCAATTGCGGCCGCCATGGCGCAGCACACGCACCTTGATGATCGCGAACGTTCGCACACCCATACGCTTTCCCTGGCAATCAATGGCGATGGCGCCGGAGCCCTTGCGGCGATAAAGAACCACATCCACGACTGGCCGCGCGATGGATTGATTCTCTCCCTGATCACAGGTGTATACGGCCTGTTGGGTTTCTCCGGCATTGCCGATCATCACCAGCAACAGCGCGACATGCTTGATGCCATTGCAAGCCATTGGGGTGATGACTGGTGGTTTATCGCCTACCGCGGATGGGCGCATGTGGAGGCCGGCGACGCGGCTTTCGGCGCCCCGATGTTGGAAACATCACTCACGCAGCGTAAATCCAATGGCAACGCCGCCCACGGCAAGGCGCATGCATGTTACGAACTGGGCGACGTATCGGGCGGGTCGCGGTTTCTGGACGAATGGCTGCCGGGATATGAGGCAAATGCACCATTGCTCCCGCACCTGTCATGGCACCTGGCGCTGTTTGCCTTGCGGCTGGGAGATACCGCAAAAGCTGAACGCCTTTATGATGGCCACATCGATCCGGCGTTGGGCCGTCAGCCACCGTTTTTCACAATTGTCGATGCCGGGGCCTTCAACTGGCGCTGCCTGTTGCGCGGTGTGCAACGGCCCGCTGACGCCCTGCAAAAAGTTTCGTCCTTCGCGTCGGATAATTTTTCGCAAGGGGGCATCGGTTTCGCCAATGTGCATGTTGCCTACGCCCACGCCGCCAATTCCGACCATGACGCGTTGAAAAGACACCTGGCGATGACCGCGAAAAATGCAGAGCGAGCGCTCCATCCATCGGCAAACACCGTTCATGCCGTTTGCCAGGGTATCCATTCCTTCGCTGAAGAAGATTACACGACCGCGGTGACACATCTGGAGTCGGCGCTGCCAGAACTACCGCGCATTGGCGGCAGCCACGCCCAGCGCGATGGAGTTTGGGAAACGTTGGTTGCCGCATGCATGCGGTGCGGCAATTACGATCGCGCGGAAAAACTGCTCGAAACCAGGCTCGGATTGAACGCAATCTTCCAGGAATGATCGACCGCGGCCTTGCACTATCTTCCCGGCCGTGCTGGCGACCGAGCTATGACCCGCCAGCCGGCGCGCTGGAAGCAACAGGTTCAACACCCATGGAAGCGATCGTACATCCAACCGCGAATATTGGTATTGGCGCATAGAACCACAATTCGCCCTGTGCGCCTTCGCAAAGTCCCGCCAGCGCAACGTAGGTACGAATTTCAAATCCGCCCTGCCCGGCGCGGTCGTATATTTCGCTATCGCTATATGACGTCAGGGCCTCACGATCGTTGGAGACGAAATGCTCCAGAAATTCCCGGTCAAAATCTTCGTTGATTTTGCCTGAATCCGGCGTCGCCGGCCAATGGGATATGCCGCCGGTGCATACAACGGCGATTTTCTCAGGGACTGCGTCGATTGCTTTGCGCAGCGCTTGCCCGAATGCGTATACCCTGTGCAGCGGCATCAACGGCGGCGCCTGGCAATTGAAGATGATGGGAACGACATCCAGGTCATACTCGGGTGTCAGGAAATGCAGCGGCACGCTCACACCATGATCGAACTGCATTTCCTCGGCGAAGGATATGTCGACGTCCTGCATCACCCGCTGGATCAGTCGTTTTGATAGGTCAACATTGCCCGGCACCCGGGTTTTCTTGATGCCAAGCCATTCTTCATCCTCGATTGGACCGGTGTAATATTCCGCCATGCCGATCGCACACGACGGCATGTTGTTGCGAAAGAAATTGGCGAAATGTTCAGCCGCTATCACAACCAGGGCCTCTGCGCCGGCCTCCCGGATTGCTGCCGCCAGACGGTCGAAATTGGCGTAAAATTCATCCCGAACTTGTTTATCGGCACGATCGGCGCGGCCGGTGATGCCCGGCGCGTGTGAACAGGCCCCTGCAAACACCAGCGTCATACTGCGCCTCCCCCTGTTCGGGCATAAAGTCCGGCCCGCACGGGACCATGCTGCTCAAGCCCGTCTTTCATGGCCTGGATGTAGTCGTTCCACTCATACTTGCAGAGCGCGGCATAGTGCATGAGCAATTGGCCATTTACCCCCAGCACATAGAGCAGCCCCACATCCGGGGAACGGATCGCGACCAGTTCTTCCTCGCTAAGATCGTAATCCGCCAACACGCTATCTCTGTCATCGAGAAATCGCTGTCGCACTGATGGATCGCGGTTGAGCTGGTAGATCAATTTTTCAACATAATACAAGCTCATCAAGCTTTCCTTCGCAGTCATTCCGCATTCGAAGGGGCGCATATCCCTCAACGCAATGTGATGCCGACTTTAGCGACCAATTGGGCAAATGTCCCGAAGCAAAGGGCTTGTAATGATATATCTGCCGCCCTGCGGCCTATCCAACAAGAAACCGGACCGCAGGCTGCCGCGGTCCGGCCATATCAACGCAGATGCTCCGTGATCAGTAGAAAATGCGTTCTTTCTTTTGGATATCCTTGTACATGGCGGCAACCTGCTCGCCGTACCCGTTCCACATCAGGGTAGGCACGCGCTTCCTGGCGCCAAGCAGAGCTTCTGTCGCCTGGCTCCAGCGCGGATGTGAAACTTCCGGATTCACATTGGCCCAGAAGCCGTATTCAGCGCCCTGCAAGCCCTGCCAGAAGCTCTTGGGACGCTTGTCCGTGAAGGAAATGCGCTTGATCGACTTGACGCCCTTGAAGCCATATTTCCACGGCATGTGCAAACGGATTGGCGCGCCGTATTGCTTGGCCAGCGGCTTTCCATAGGCGCCTGTGACCATGAACGCCAATTCGTTAGCAGCTTCCGCTAGCGTGCAACCCTCGACATAGGGCCACGGATACCAGGCTTGCCGCTGACCGGGAGCTATCTTGGGATCCTTGAAGGTCTCCATGCGGATATATTTCGCCCCGGATAATGGCTTGGCAATGTCCAGCAGCGCCTTCATTGGAAAGCCCGTCCAGGCAATTGTCATTGACCAGGCCTCGACACATCGAAAGCGATACAGCCGCTCCTCCAGCGTCACCCGTTTGAAAAGATCATCAATCCCGATCGTGAAAGGTTTTTCGACCATGCCATCGATCCGGATTTCCCACGGCCGCGTCTTCAGCGCCTGGGCTGCCCTGTGGATGTTCTTGGTCGATCCGAACTCGTAAAAATTGTTATAGGTCGAAGTGATCGCTTCCGGCGTCAATGGCCTGTCAAGTTTAAACGCCTCGTTGCGCTTGGCCGGATACAAATGGGCGGATGGGTCCTTGCCGGTGGCAGCGTAGGCACTCGATCCGGGCATGATGAGGCCAGCGCCAAGCGCCGCCACCCCGGCCAAGGCCTGTCGGCGGTCCAGAAATATTTCTTCCGGGGTTGCTTCGCGCTCGGGTATAGCCCAGTCAGGGTGCCGGATAATGTTGAATGTCATGGTTCTGCCTGTCTTTTCCGTTCGGCGGGCGATGATAATTCCCATTATGCCTGGGCCGCTGCGGGATGAATGACCGCATGGAATCCGCCCACGCAACGATCACTACCCATTTTAGCAATGGTAGAGCGTGGCCGAGGCCACGGCAAATCACGATCAAGAGAGCAATTGCCGGTCCTCCCGGCCGGAAATCGGGCCATAGCCAACGGCGCAGTTGCGTCTGCGGTCCGTCCATTGCAAGTGTATCTTGAAGAAACGAAACGGCGCGAGGCACCACCACATGGCAAAAGCGAAGGTTGGCATAATCGGCGGATCGGGAGTCTACGATCTTCCCGGGTTGCAAGATCTGCGCGAGGAAACCGTGTCGACGCCCTGGGGAGAACCATCCGATTGTCTCCGCTTCGGCCGCATCGGCGACACCGAGGCGGTTTTTCTGCCCCGCCACGGCCGTGGTCACGTTTACTCGCCTTCCGATATCAACTATCGGGCCAATATCCACGCGCTGAAGGCCGCCGGCGTCACCGACCTGATCTCGGTGTCTGCTTGCGGCTCGTTTCGCGAAGATCTTGCACCTGGCCATTTCGTTCTTGCAGACCAATTCGTTGACCGCACTTTTGGCCGCCAGTCTTCGTTCTTCGGAAAAGGCTGTGTCGCCCATGTCTCAATGGCGCACCCGGTAGCGCCGCTACTGGTCGACGCCATCGCAAGAGCCGCAGCCGCCGAGCAGATACCAGTCAGCCAGGGCGGAACTTATGTCTGCATTGAAGGACCGCAATTTTCATCGCTCGCTGAATCGCAGACGTACAAGCAACAAGGCTATGACGTGATCGGCATGACCGCCATGCCGGAGACCAAACTCGCCCGTGAGGCGGAAATGTCCTACGCCATCATCGCCATGGTAACCGATTACGATTGCTGGCATCCTGATCATGACCATGTCGATGTGGCCTCTGTCATCCGCATTGTTCACAGCAACGCCGAAAAGGCCGCGCGGCTGGTTTCCCGCGTCCTGGAGGATTTTCCAGCTGAACATCCCGTCTGCCCGGCCGGTTCTGATAAGGCGCTGGATTCTGCCATGATCACCGCACCGGACGCACGCGACCCGGAGTTGTTGAAAAAAATGGGCCCCATCGTCGCGCGGCTGCAGGCCGGAAACTGACGTTGCCGACAAGCGCTGTGATACAACGGTCATCGACTCAGCAGAGGACACTCCTGCAATGAACTTAATCTCCGACCTCCGCTCCGCTGTGCGCACGATTCCCGATTATCCCAAGCCGGGCATCCTTTTCCGGGACATCACAACACTGCTGGGCCAGCCGCAAGCCTTTCGCCGCGCGGTGGACGAACTGGTGCAGCCCTGGGCCGGTCAGCGCATCGAAAAAGTTGCCGGGATAGAGGCTCGCGGTTTCATTCTCGGAGGCGCGGTCGCGCACCAATTGTCTGCTGGCTTCATCCCGATTCGCAAGAAGGGCAAGCTGCCGCACGAAACCGTGTCCATCGCCTACAGCCTGGAATACGGCCTCGACGAAATGGAAATGCACAGCGATGCCGTATCGAAGGGCGAGCGCGTGATTCTTGTCGACGATCTGATCGCAACCGGCGGCACAGCCGAAGGGGCGGTCAAACTTCTGCTGCAGCAGGGCGCCAATGTCGTCGCCGCCTGCTTCGTAATCGATTTGCCGGACCTCAGCGGTGCAAAAAAGATTGAAGCTCTGGGCGTTCCGGTTCGAACATTGATGGCGTTTGACGGACACTGACAGGACGACTGCAAGGTGCAAACCACCACAACGGAGCCATGCGCGTGAAGATCAATGGCAAGCATTGGCGCACCATCTGGGCCGATGAAGAAGGTAGCGCCTTCCACGTCATCGACCAAACGAAGCTGCCATTCGTATTCGAGACATTGAAGATCGCTTCGCTCGCAGATGCCGCAAAGGCCATCACGGACATGATCGTACGCGGAGCGCCATTGATTGGCGCTACCGCTGCTTATGGCATTGCCGTGGCGATGCGCAAAAGCGCGAGCGACCGATCGCTGAAAAGCGCAATTGGCATATTGTCTCGAACACGCCCGACGGCGGTCAACCTGCGCTGGGCGCTCAATCGCATGGAGGCGCGCCTTGCCCCACTGTCCGATAACAGCCGCGCTGATATTGCATGGGAAGAGGCGCAGCTTATTTGTGATGAGGACGTGGAAATCTCACGCGCCATCGGCGAACATGGAAAAGCGCTGATTGAAACGGCGGCACGGGAAACCGGGACCCGGGTCAACATCCTCACCCATTGTAACGCCGGCTGGCTGGCGACGGTGGATTTCGGAACCGCACTCGCCCCCGTTTACCTGGCGCATGATGCGGGCATAGACATTCACGTCTGGGTCGACGAAACCCGGCCGCGCAACCAGGGCGCATCCTTGAGCGCCTACGAGTTGGGCGCGCATGGCGTGCCTCATACCGTCATTGCCGACAATGCTGGCGGCCACCTGATGCAACACGGCAAGGTCGACTTGTGCATTACCGGCACGGACCGCGTCGCAGCCAATGGCGACACTGCCAACAAGATCGGGACCTATCTGAAAGCGCTTGCAGCGCACGACAATGGCGTCCCGTTTTACGTTGCTTTGCCATCGACCACTATCGATTGGACGATTGACAATGGGTTACGCGATATTCCCATCGAGGAACGAGGCCAGGAGGAAGTAACGCACATGACTGGCGTCGCGACCGGCGGCGCGATCGAAACGATACGCATCACTGCGCCTGGCAGCAGTACCGCCAATCCGGCGTTCGATGTAACGCCGGCCCGTTTGATTACCGCGTTCATAACCGAAAGGGGAATAGCCTCGGCCAGCCAGGACGGCCTCGCGTCGCTGTTTGAGGAAGGAACGGCGCGATGAACCGGGCAGCACTCGCGCGGGACGTAATTGCAACGGCGAATGCCATGGATGCCGCCGGCTTCGCACCTTCGAAATCGGGAAATGTTTCCGTCCGGACGAAGCGTGGATTCTTGATCACTCCGACCGGCATCCCCTATGCAACGCTATCGCCGCGCGACCTGGTGGAACTCGATTTGAACGGCAATACCGTCGCGGGCAAATTGCTGCCGTCATCCGAATGGCGCTTTCATGCTGCGCTCTACCGGAAAAAGCCTGCATGCAACGCGGTTGTGCATAACCACTCGCCGCGTGCCACTGCCTTGTCCAGCGCCCGCAAAAGCATTCCGCCGTTTCACTACATGATTGCAATTGCCGGCGGCGACGAAATTTCCTGCGCAAAATACGCCACATTCGGCACACGGCAACTGGCGGACAACATGATTACCGCAATGGCCGGCCGCAACGCGGTCTTGCTCGCCAACCACGGCGTCGTAACGTGCGGGTCAACGCTCGCAACGGCATGGACGATTGCACAGGAAGTGGAAAACCTGGCCGGCGAATATCTCGACTTGCTTGCGTCCGGCCTCAAGCCAGTCCTGCTGAGCAAGGCGGAAATGCGGAAAGTGTTGGAGAAATTTCCCGGATACGGGCAACAGGCGCTATAAGGACAATTCCTCAATCCTGTCGCACCGGCCACATGCCGCTGCTGTAATATTCATAGACTTTGCGGCCGTGCTGGTTGATTCCCTCAAAGTGCGTAACCATCACGCCCCATCCCTTGCGCGATACCGGCCGCCAACTTTCGGTGGTCATATAATAGTGGATTTCATCCCCGGCAAACACAGGCTCCAGCCATTTCATGTCGCGAAAACCCGGAGACGGGCCGCGCGGCGTCTCCGGCAGGCCACGCCTTTGTCCCTCGGCCAGATAGGTCTGGCGCGTGAACACATGCTGGCGCATGCCGGCTGCACCGGTGTGCCAGCCCGATGCGATCAGCCCGCCGAACGGACCCGACCGCGCCGCATGCCGGTCGACATGAAACGGCTGCGGGTCCCATTTCGACGCAAACGCGATTATTTCTTCTTCGGTAAACTGGTGTGAACCCAGATCAACAGTCAGACCAACAGTCATATCGTCGAGCCAGCCGGTTAGAATGCCTTCGCCGTCGGCAGCATCGTCCGGACTTTGCAACACATACTCAGGTCTTTGCCAAAGGGGCGCTGCGGCGAGCGCCTTGCCGTCATAGACGCTGAAGTTTTCCGGTGCGCTGCGCGTTGCAACCAGGGTAATACCCCGCATGATCATCAGGACCGCATCATCCTGGTTGAGCATGGTCGTCTCATGCTGAAGGATACCCATGCCTGGACGCGAGGACGATTCCCGTACCGAAAGGAGATGCACGTTCAAACGTACCGAGTAATCTTTCATCACTGGCCGCAGCCACTTGGTCTCGATGATGCCAGGCGAGCCAAGCCCGGCCACGCCTTTCAGCCAACTCTCGCAATGCAGGCGCATGGAAATCGCGGAGGTATGCCAGCCGGAAGCGGCCAGCCCGCCCAGCAGGCTTTTTCGCGCTGCATCCTCATCAATGTGAAATGGCTGCGGATCGTAAGTCTTGGCAAAGTCTACGATCTCTTCTGGCGTTACCAGGTAACTTCCGGTGTCAAACCGGTCACCGGTGTTGAAATCTTCCAGATACCGCATGCAGATAGCCGCCGAAAACATTGAAACTTAGCGGCTTCTCTTCACATTTCCCGGAGCAATGTTCAACCAGCTTGCCGGTTTCCCAATACAATATTATATTCAAAAATCTGAATATGAAATGGAGACCGGACCATGTTCTCTACCAATGTTGGCGGGATAGATCGCGCAGCTCGAATTATTGTTGGCCTGGCGCTGCTGGCGCTGATTTTTGTTGGCCCGAAAAGCTGGTGGGGATTGATTGGCATCATCCCGCTCGCGACAGGGCTGTTTTCCACGTGTCCGCTGTACCGCCTGTTCGGGCTCTCCACGTGCCCGTCGCAAAAGCGCTGATTGGCGCGTGATGCCACGGCGGGCGCCGATCAGGCGCGCCCGCCAGCATCGAAAACCGCGTCAGGTCGCGAAACGGAAGTGCATAACATCGCCATCGGCGACGATGTATTCCTTGCCTTCAAGACGCATTTTTCCTGCCTCGCGCGCCCCGGTTTCGCCTTTCAGGGCGACAAAATCGTCATAGGCGATGGTTTCTGCGCGGATAAAGCCCTTCTCAAAGTCGGTATGGATCACCCCGGCAGCCCGCGGCGCCTTGGTGCCCTTTTCGACCGTCCAGGCTCGCGCCTCCTTGGGTCCAACCGTAAAATACGTAATCAGACCGAGCAACGCATATCCGGCGCGGATGACGAGGTTCAGTCCCGGCTCGTCAAGACCGACAGCCTCCAGATAGTCGGCCTGCTCATCCACCGGCAGAACCGCAATTTCGCTCTCGATCTTTGCCGAAACCGTAACGCACGCAGCATTCTGGCCGGCTGCATAAGTGGCGACCTTCTCCGAAAAGCCATTGCCGCTTGCAGCGGAATCTTCTTCCACATTGCAAACGTAAAGCACCGGCTTGGAAGACAAAAGGCCCATGGTGGCGAACAATATGTCCTCGTCCGGTTTCAACTCAACCAGCCGCGCCGGCTTGCCATCGCGCAACAGCTCAAGACAGCGTTGCACGAGGTCAAGCGCTGCCTTTGCTTCCTTGTCGTTCTGCTTGGCGCGCTTTTCAAGACCGGTTACCCGGCGTTCCAGGCTCTCCAGATCGGCCAGCATCAACTCGGTTTCGATCACTTCAATGTCGGCAAGCGGGTCGACCTTGTCGTCCACGTGAATGACGTCATCGTCTTCAAAGCAACGCACAACATGGGCGATGGCGTCACATTCGCGGATATTGGCCAGAAACTGGTTGCCCAGGCCCTCGCCCTTGGAAGCCCCACGCACCAGGCCGGCGATATCGACAAAGGTCAGGCGAGTCGGGATGATCTCTTTTGACGATGCGATCTTCGCCAGCGCATCTATCCGTGGATCGGGTACCGCTACATCGCCGACATTCGGTTCGATGGTGCAGAACGGATAGTTCGCCGCTTGCGCCGCCGCAGTTTGCGTAAGAGCATTGAAGAGCGTGGACTTGCCAACATTCGGCAGCCCGACGATACCGCATTTGAAGCCCATGAATCTTCGTTCGCCATCTGGACCGGATCTAGCTTCAACAACACTGTCGAAACCGAAAATTCGGTCGATTCCAAGGGTTAGAACAGCGTAGTCCGCAAGAACCGGCTTCCGGCCGTTGCAGGCGATGCTCACCGCGCAAAGCCCATGGTCGCACCACTCGAACTTTGCAAAGGTTGCGCGCTGTATGGAACGCGAACCCGAAAAAGGCAAGCTGCCCGAATTGCTGCGCGAAATAGACGATTGAAGAGCCTATAAGACATTGCATCTTGCGCCGAATTGTTACGCCACATCGCGCGTCCGGGGCATAGCGTACGGGCCACCACCAATTGACCGACCGTCAATTCTGCCGGAGTCGCTTTCGTGGAAGTTGGATAGCGGGCAACACACAGGGACGAACATGTATGAGCGGACCTGGCATTACCAAAGCCGAGGTACTGCAAGCCTCCAAAGGCATGGTCATTATCCGTGCCGGATCACTTGCGGAAGCCAAGGAAATTGCCGGCCGCGACCCCATGCACAAATCGGGAGCGCGGACATGTACAGTCAGGCCGTGGCTGCTCAACGAAGGTGGCCTTGGCGCCCGCATTGAAATCTCGGACAGCAAACACGACATGAACCGCGGCCCGGCGGCCGAAGCCGGCAAACGGTAGTTGTATCGGGAACGGCGCTAGTCGCGATCCTTGTTCCACTGCCAGGAATGATAGCCCAAGGCAGCGGCAAAAATGCCGAAAATGATCAATACGCCATAGCTGAAAAACATATCCCAAATGGTCATCAGCACCCTCCGCCCATACAGCTTTTCCGCACGGCATGATCATGACCGGCTGAAATCGCTCAATAATGTGAAGTCATGGCTTCAGCCGGTTTCGACGCGCCGTTGAAACGGTGCGACATTCACACCGGCAGCGCATTTGCGCCCGTGATGTTGGGAAAATCACCGGATCGACGCCACAACGCGTTAATCTGGATCAATCGCGGACGAGACCATCGCGAACCCGGCCCGCCCAGCTTCGGTCTCGCGTTCGGCCTGGAATTTGCCGCGCCCGCCAACCAAATTCCAGGGAAGCCGTAATAAAATCAGATTATTATTGAAATAGACCAGGCTTCAACTGTCAGCCTCAGGCGAACCATCATCGCCTTTTCCGCCCTTCTTTCTTGGCGGCTTTTTCTCCACGAAACCGGCTTCGTCCATTGCAACGTGAACCCGGTTTTGAAAGCCCGCCGCATCGCCCTTGGCCAGCAGGCCTGCGTTGCGGGCAACAGCTTCGACCATGGCCTCAACCCACGGCAAGTCGCCTTTCGAAAAATCCGACAATACGTGGCCGTGAACGCGGCCCTTGTCGCCGGGGTGTCCGATGCCGAAGCGCACACGCTGGTATTCGTTGCCGATGTGATTGGTTATGGACCGCAGGCCGTTATGCCCGGCATTGCCCCCACCGGTCTTGACCCGCAACTTGCATGCCGCCAGATCCAACTCGTCGTGGAAGACGAAAACATCCTCCACTCCCAACTTGTGAAACCGCACGCATTCGCCAACAGAACGGCCGCTTTCATTCATATATGTCTGCGGCATCAGCAAGGTCACGCGCGCCGACCCGATCGTTCCCTCGCTGATCAAGCCCTGGAATTTTTTCCGGAATGCCGGAAAACCATGCTCACGCGCAATGGCTTCGACAGCCATGAACCCGATATTATGCCGATTGTTGGCATATCGGCCCCCGGGGTTTCCAAGGCCCGCGAACAACAACATGGCCCGCTCCGGAAATTGGCAACAGAACGCCCGCACATTAAGCGCGGGCGTCCGGATTTCACAAGATTGACAAGGCTTATTCTTCCTTGTCGCCGCTCTCGGCTTCGCCGGCGTCCTTGGCGTCGTCGGCTTCCTCGGTAGGCGCAGCAACAACCTCGACCCGCGGCGCAACCATGGTCGCGATGGTGAAGTCGCGATCCTGGATCACCGGTTCGCAACCTTCCGGCAATGTCACCGCTGATACGTGCAACGAACCACCAATTTCCAGATTGGTGATGTCGGCAACAATTGCCTCGGGAATGTTGTCCGCGGGTACGTTCATTTCGACCGTGTGGCGAACAACGTTCAGCGACCCGCCCTGGCGCAGGCTGGCGCAATTCTCATGGCCAACAAAATGGACCGGAATATCCAGCTTTAGCTTGGCGCCTGCCGTCAGCCGAAGAAAATCGACGTGCATCGGCGTGTCTTTGACCACATCGAGCTGAAAATCGCGCGGAATACAACGAACCTTTTTGCCGCCAACTTCGACGTCAAAGATCGTCGTTAGAAAACCGCCGCCGTAGATCAGCATATTGGTCGTCTTGTAATCCAGCGAAATCGGCATGGGTGGCTCGCCACCGCCATAGATCACCGCTGGTACCCGGCCTGCACGGCGTTCGCTGCGGGCGGCCCCCTTGCCTGTCCCGCTGCGGACCGTGGCGGCCAGCTCTTTTGCAGCTGCTGCCATAACTTGTCCTTTCGTGTGAAAATCCGCTGCCTCGCCTCCAGGGGTGTCGGAAACGGCAACGAAGCGGCGCTTATAGTCGGATCAGATGGCCGAGGCAAGCCTGGTAACGCGGCCGGTTCCGTAAACCCAATCTTCAAACGCCAGCGCTATTATCGGGTTCGATCCCGCGGCCGCGTCCGCGAGTCAAGCTATCACTTTCCGTTAACCATGGCTGGCCCGGCATTGCTTGTCTCCGATTCCGCAATTCCCAGATTGATCAAGGCGACCGGCATTGCCGTCAACGTATCCACTTCCATGCTGGTCAGCGTGGCGATCATGCTTTGGGCCCTGCTTGCGCCGGATGGCTGGTTCGTCGCCTCCAGCAAGCTACACTACCTGCTGTTCCTCCTTGCCCTGGCGCTGGCGTTCCCCCTTCGCCTGGCAGCGCTCGTTTTCGCAGCAGGCGCAGCCGCAAATTTCGCTCTCCATTCCGTCAGCGTCACGAAAGCGGCCCTCACAACCCTGCCATTGACTTCACTTGACCTGCATATCTTTGCAACAAACCCGGGTGGATTTCTCGGTGCGATGAAATGGGATCCCGCAATCTCTTTCGCGATCGCCGGAATTACCACCTCCGCCCTGATTGGCGTGATCGGCTGGCTGACCCGTCAGCACTTCAAACAACGCGGCAGACCGGCCTTCCGCGCTGTGGCCGCAAGTGCAAGCGCCTGCATTCTGGCGGCCGCATCGGTGCCTGTGTTCTCGGAACGGCTTTTTCAAACGATCAAGCCGCCGTCAAAAATCCTCGCTCACGCCTGGGAACCGGCCGGCGTTACCCAAGCCTCCCTCGACCTCGGTGTATTCCCGTTCCTATTGTTCACTGCAAAAGTGAACGCCAGTGGCGACGGCAACCGCTTTGCCGCCGGCACGAGCGGTACGGCGGTCGCGGCGGAAGGAGGGGACACCGCTGTCCCCGCTTTGGTGCGGCCCGGTTTTCGCGGCGCAAAACTGCCAAACATCGTTCTTGTGCTTCTTGAATCAACATTCGATATAAACCGGACATTCCAGATCGACCCGCCGCTCAAGACGACTTTTACCACGGACTACAACGGCGCGGCCTTGCGCGGCGCGCTCAATGTCAACGCCATAGGTGGCGGCACCTGGATTACCGAATTCGAGGTCCTGACCGGTATCGATTCCCGCCTCTTCGGTTTCGCGGGATATTACACCCATGTGTCAGTCGCCCCGATGATCAAGAATTCGCTTGCCACCCATCTCCAGGCGAAAGGTTATGATCTGAAGGCGCTCTACGCCACAAAAGGCGATTTCTACTCCGGCCGCAGCGGCTTTGCCCATTACGGCTTCAACACCTTCCTCGACAGCGATCATTTTGGCGTCAAAGACCCCTGGCATGCCAGCGACCGGCTGACGATGCAAAACTATCTCAAGGCGCTGCAACCACGCAAAACTCGGCCGCTGTTCGCATACGTGCAAACGCTGGAAAACCACGCGCCGCATTCCTGTTCCAAGCTTGATGGCAAGCCACTCGTCTACCGGCTGAAAGGAAAATCGAATCGGGCCATGGCGTGCCAGGTCAACGACTACATTCGCCGCCAGCAATCGACCGAGCAGGCGGTCGGACAGTTGGAGACACATCTGAAGAAAATCGAAGCCGCCACCGGCCGGCCGTATGTGCTGGTCCTGTTTGGCGATCACCTGCCGCATACATTTGTCGGCACGCAAACCGCCCTCATGCGCAGCGCCCATAGTTATGATCATCTGCGGCGCACGCCGAAGACAAGCACGTTCTACCAAATCCGTACGTCGCTCAAGAGCCCATTCCGCAAGGCCCGCCTCGACGCACCGGTCGTATTGCTGCCGACGCTGATCAGCGCATTTGTAGCGCGGAGCGCCCAGGATCTCTACATGCCGGTCAACCTGGCGTTGCATCGCCATTGTGGCAGCAGTCTGGCCATTTCCAATTCCGCCGGCCTGTTTGCCAAACCTGCCAGTGCCGAAAAGAAAAAAGCCAACATGTCCTGCAAGCAGGCGATTGACAGCGCGATCCAGGTCTACAAGCGCACGGCACTGAAATAGGAACAGAACAACCGATTAATCGAACAGGCTGGAAACACTCTCTTCCTTCGCGGTGCGGGCTATCGCCTCACCGACAAGCGGTGCAATCGAAATTACCCGGATATTCTTTGCCACCCGCACGGCCGCTGTCGGCTCGATCGTGTCCGTCAGGACAAGTTCCTTGATCGACGACGATGAAATCCGCGCAACCGCCCCGCCCGACAAGACGCCATGGGTGATGTAGGCATAAACCTCTTTTGCCCCCTGTTGGATCAGGGCATCTGCCGCATTGCACAAGGTGCCGCCGGAATCGACGATGTCGTCGACGAGAATACAGCTCTTACCCTCAACCTCGCCGATGATGTTCATAACCTCCGATTCACCGGCCCGCTCACGGCGCTTGTCGACGATCGCCAGCGGCGCGTCGATCCGCTTGGCCAGAGCGCGCGCACGCACGACACCACCGACGTCAGGCGACACCACGCAAGGTTCAGCCAGTGACAGCCGCTCCTTGATGTCCCGCACCATAACCGGCGCCGCGTATAGATTATCGACCGGAATGTCGAAAAATCCCTGGATCTGACCCGCATGCAAATCCACCGTAAGCACCCGGTCGGCGCCAGCCCGGGTAATCAGGTTCGAAACAAGTTTTGCCGAAATCGGCGTCCGCGGCCCCGGTTTCCTGTCCTGGCGCGCATAGCCGAAATAGGGGATGACCGCGGTAATGCGGCGGGCGGACGCCCGGCGCAGCGCGTCCGTCATGATCAGCAATTCCATAAGATGGTCATTGGCCGGAAACGACGTCGACTGGATGATGAACGTGTCGGTGCCGCGAACGTTCTCCTGAATCTCGACGAAGATCTCCATATCGGCAAACCGCCGCACCTGCGCGCGCGTCAGCGGAATACCGATATAGGCGGCGATAGCCTCGGTTAGCGCGTGATTGGAATTGCCCGCCAAAATCTTGATCGTATCGGCCATTTCACCCCCATAACGCCGGCCAAAATAGCCGACGATCGCACTGCCGGGCGGCAGCTCTCAGCCGAACCGGACTCAAGGCCCGGTTTATTGCGCCGATGTAGCAGGCCATTCCTGAGCAAACAACATTGCATGCACAATCTGCGTCAGCCAAGCAGACGAAATCCACCACAATTCTGTCTAACCGGAAACCCTGCGGTGGCGGCCCGATAACGCCCCCAGTTGGTCAACGGGCGGGAGCATAGCCGAGCGGCTGCACATTCCCGCCTGAGGAAGTCCGTATCACCGCCCCGCCGCGGGTCCCCCCAGCGCTGGCGTTAGGCCTGACCGCCGGCGCACCCGCGACAGCAGCTTTGCCGGCCTTGGCAATTGCTTCGGGTGTATGGGTCAAAAAAGCTGCAATTTGGCCCGCGCTGCGTGACGCAATCTCACGTGTGACTCTTTCATCGACGACGCTCCAGCTCTCCGCGGCAATCCGGCTGATCGTAATCACGTCCTGCAGCCGGTGCCGGAAGCGCTTGTCAGCGCCGTAGATATCCCAAACAAAGGCAACCTGGGTGCTCTTGCCTGCCGTATAGGCGCTAATGTTTCCGCGAATGATGTATTTCGCCTCGGTCACATCCGCCAGGACCAGCTTGCGGCCATTGACCTCGCCGGTCATGGCTTCCCCCAATAGTTTGCGCACGGTCTCTGGAGCCCCTGCAAGGCCAACAAATGCAATACTGGCACCGGAGGGCGAAACCCCCGGGCGTGGCGTAATTGAAGCGTGGGCTGGTTGCCTGGACCTGGATTCGGGTTGCGGCAATACCTCTACGCACCCCGAAAGGGTGGCAACCAGCGCGAACCCAACGGAAAGCCTCGACGCCAGCGCCGCCGCTCGATATCCAAAACGCATTACCAACGCCACACTCGACATTCGCCGCCCCTGCCGCAACGATTTCCTGCCAGCCAAGTCGTGCCACAACCGGCAAGGCAAGCGCAAGCGGCAAGACCCAAACCGGCGATTTGAATAGCCCCTAGATTTGTAGACGCCTTCTTTCCTAAATTTGAGGCAAGGAG